>DATIGF010000125.1:0-6025 GCA_035454865.1 Nitrospiraceae bacterium
GAAGACCGCGGCATAAGCTTGAGCCCCTGCGTCCGCTTAAGGCATCGCCGCGGCTCGGCTGGCCAGATGTCTCGCCGCCCGGGCCCATAGGAAGTCGAACCCGCCGATGCGGCCGTCGCGATCGAGGATCTCGCCAATCCGCTGTAAGCCCGGCACCATGCAGGACTCCCCGTCCGAAAATGGATTTCTTCGAGCGGCACTCCCCCGGCTCTGACCTCGGAATAGTTCCAGTCGCGATCCCGGTCGACCGAAATCTGAAGCTGGATCAGCAAGCGGAACAGGCAATCCCGCTTCCCTCCTGGTAATTGCGCGGATAGTCTTTGAGCATCCAAGGAGAGGGGAGCCCACGCCGTGAAGTCTCTGACAACTGCTTCTTCAAAGCCTGCGTTCTTGTTCAGAGGGGGCGAGACGCGAGGGGTAAGATGACCTTCGTTGGAAAAACCGATGGGTCTTGCAACATCATGTCCGTAACGGGCAGAGACTCCGTTACCGGGAAGCCGGCGGGCTCGACACGCGTGGAGTGATCCGCCTGACTTGCGGCTCAAATTGATCAAAGGCGTTTGCCCCGTCGCCAATCGGCTCAAGAACCATGACACAGTTCCGCCCCCCTTCTTTGGCGGCATAGAGAGCCTTATCCGCTTGATCGACCAGTTCCAGAAGCGTCTTGGCCCCAAGGGCCGTGGAGGCGACACCACAACTTATCGTGATCGTGAGTTCGGCAACCGTCCGCACCCCTCGACCGGCTTCATTTTCGACCCGTACGCGGAGACGGTCAGCCAATTCCCCGGCTTCTGCGAGCGAGGTATTGGGAAAGATCAAGCAGAATTCTTCACCGCCGTATCGCCCCACAAGATCTTCCAACCGGAGACCGGCGGTCAAGGTTCTGGCAACCGCTTGAATAGCTTGATCTCCAACTCCGTGTCCGAACTTGTCATTGATACGCTTGAAGCGATCGATATCGACCATGACGCAGCTCAGTTCGGTCTTCCGCTCATGAGTCAATTTGAGCGCTTCTTCGAACTGTAGGAACAGCGTGCGTCGGTTCATACAGCCGGTCAGCGGATCTCTGGATGCAAGCTGTTCCAGCACCTCATTCTGTTGCATGATTTCTTTTTGGGCCGCTTTCAGCTGCGTCACGGTCTTTTCCAGTTCACCATTCGCGAATTGGAGTGCCGCAGTGCGTTCGGCAACCAGCACGCTCAATTCGTTCACATGTCGACCTACTTGGCATCCCAGGTCCCACTTTCGGCTGAGCGCCGATGCCAATTGTGTCACTTCAATCGTGCTAAACGGTTTCTGCAGGATCAACAACTTGTCATTCTGGCCGACACGACTCCTAATCTCATCCCACGGGTGGTCTGAAAACGCTGTACAAATGACAATTTGAATTCCCGAGTCCACTTCCCAGAGGCGCTCGATTGTCTCCAGGCCATCCCATCCTCCCGGCATCCGCATGTCGACAAACGCCACCGCAAAGGGTCGTCCGTTCTCCACGGCGATTCGCGCCAGTTCATACCCCTCCTGACCTTGGGCCACACACTGGAGTTCGAATGAAACCTCGGGCGTTGACTCCGTCTGGATCCCGAAGAGGGCCGCCCGCGCTTGAGCCATGTGTTCAGCAGGACGATCCGCAGCAAGAATTTTTCGGAAATCCTCCAATACAGTGAGGTTGTCGTCTACAGCCAGTACTCGTCGATTCGGAACAAGCTCATTCATCATAGCCGCGCTCGCCCTGTGGGTGGCCCCGCCGAAGGAGAGTCCTTTGCAAGTTCGACCGGTGCCAATTGCAACAACTCGTCGATCATCGTCTGTGCGATTCCGACTGCCTTCTGAGCTGCCGAAACAGCCCGCTGCTGGTCCGCGGTCAAGCCACTTTGCGCGAGTTGATGAATCGCGGTCATGATTGATGTCAGCGGATCATGAATTTCGTGGCCCAGCACCGCGAGAAATTCTATTTGCGCATCGGCGGCCAGGAGCCGGGCTTCCCCTCCTGAAGAGCCCTGTTCTTTCTGCCGTGGTTTGACCTTCAGCTTCTCGAGTTCTTGCTTGGCTGCTTCTAGATCTGCAGTGCGCTGCATGATGAGTTGACTCATCGCATCCAGCTTTTGAGCGACTTGGATTCCCAGGCTCCATTTCCTCGAGAGGGCCATGGCAAGTTGCCAGGCCTCAATCCCATTGAACGGCTTTTGCAGAATCAGCAGATTGTCACTCTTTCCGAGGCGGCTGATGATGTCATCCCATGGATGATCGGAATAGGCCGAACAGATCACAACCTGAAGATCCGGATCGGCGGTCCACAAGTACCCGATCGTTTCCAGTCCATCCCAACCCGGAGGCATTCGCATATCGACAAAAGCCACGGCATACGGCCGTTGTTGCTGTTTTGCCTGGAGAACCATGCTAAGTCCGGATTTCCCCTGATCGGCCGTATCAACCTCGAAGAGGACGCCGTCGTTCCCGGCCACGGGAGGGGCACCGCCAAACAGTGAACTTCGCATTTCATTCAACGACGATGAAGCTTGTTCGGCTGGAGCCAAGAGCTTCCGAAAATCGTCGTGAATTGAGAGATTGTCATCGATGACCAAAATCCGGTACTTGGCTGGAGTCATACGGCCACCTCGATCAGTTTCTCGGGCAGATCGAGAGCAAAACTCGCCCCTTTCCCTTCACCATCACTCTGAACGGTCAGGGTGCCGCCCATGGCCCTGGCCGAGAGTATGGCTCCGTGAAGACCGAGACCATGTCCGTCTTTCTTGGTCGTGAATCCCTGCCTGAAGATTCTTGTCAGGTTCTCCGGCGAGATGCCGACTCCGGTGTCGCGGACCTGCAGCCGAACGAATCCGCTTCGATCGTCCGCCCTGCCGACGGAAAGTGTCAGACAATGGTCTGGAGCCGGGCGTGCCGCCATCGCCGCGTTGGCATTGCTGATCAGGTTGACTAAAATCTGCAGTACCTGATGGCGATCCGTGACGATTGCCGGCAGATCGGTGTATTCTCGCAGGACCTTCGCACCCGATTTATCCAACGACGTTTGATTAATTCGAAACGCCTGGTCCATTAATTCCATCAACACACAGGCCTCCTCCACAAGCTGCGGCTTCGCCAAATCCTGTTGGGACATGACGATATGTTTGATGTGATCGATATTCTGGCAGAGCGAATCCAATTCCTTTCTTGCGGCACTGTAATCACCCTTCACCGACTCGGCCAAAACAGCCAAGTACGCTGGGATCTGCTTCCCTTTCTCATCATGAGTCAGAAACCGACCCACGTCCTGCCCATGCTCCTGCAACATCGTGGCAATTAGACCCACATCACCAATGGGAGACTTCCTCAGCGTGTTGGTCACGGTCGAAGCCGATACGTTGACACTGTTCAGCACGTTTCCGACGTTGTGCAGCACCGTCGAGGCGACATCCGCCATGCCGGCTCGACGGGAAGCCACAACCAGCTGTTTGTTCATTTCCTCGCGCTCCGCCTCAGCCCGCTTACGTTCTGCAATCTCTATCTGTAAGGAGCGATTGGTTCCGTCAAGCACCTGATTCTGATTCAGGATCTTCTCCCGCGACTGTTCGAGTTCGGTCACGGCCTGGATGAGCGAGACGTTGGCCTTCTCCAATTCGGTGATATCGTCAAAGGAGACCAGCGCGCCTCTGACAGTGCCTTGGTCGTCCATGATCGGAACGCTGTTGACGGTGAACTTGCGGGCGCTGCCGTCCGGAGCATTCAACATCAGGGAGACGCCGGTGACCGGGGTCTTGTCCATGATGGCCTGCGTCCAGGAGCGCACGGATACATGCCCCGGCTGATCGGGAGTCTCCCACGGCAAGTCCCCGAGGTCGGAGCCGATTAGAGATGATATCGGTTGCCCCACGCGCATACTGAAGGCCTCATTGGCCAAGACAATACCGTCACGCGTATCGATCATCACCAAACCCTGGGTCAAAGCGTCGAGCGCGGCTTTCACTCGGGTGGGCACGACGGCGGATGGATCAAGTTGCCGAAGAGTTCGTTTCATGAAGAAAAGGTATCCAATGAATCCCATGCCACTCACAAAGCCCAGGAATTGGACCCACGGATGCGAGAGAAGCCATTTCCATCCAGATGCTTCCACCTGACGAAAAGCAATCTGGAGAACTCCCCATGGCTGATCGCCGGAAAAGATCGGGACTTGGAAAAAGTCGAGGGTCGACTCCTCCCCCGGAGGCTGCACCCACACCCGCGCGTGATCACCGATCCGGGCGACAACCATCCCATTATCTTGAAGCAAGGCCAGCGACAGGATGCCCGGATTTCGTTTGGCCAGCGTCTCCATCGCAAACTTCAAAACGTCAAGCTCACCCCGCTCGGCAAGCGCCGAGTACTGCACAGCGAGCGACTCCGACAAGTCGCGGCGATACTCGAAAATCTGCCGCTCGCGATTTGGTGCGAGATCGATCAAGGAATCACCCGCGAGCATGACGCTGACCGTCAGACTCACCAGCCCGAAGCTTACCCACACTAACGGTGTGATTCGCACTATGAACCCTGCCTCCCCGAACGGTTCACTTTTCGCTCCTGATCCCGTTTCGCCGGCGACCGGAGCACCGTATCAAGACCGCGGAATTGCCTGCGTTCCCGTTCAAGCTCCTTCCGGATTTCATCCTCCTTCTTGCGCCGGTCGCGTTTACCATGGCCCAACACCGGCAGAGGATCGAAGTGCCGCCAGGCTGGCATCGTCATGATGAAGCTGGCCAGCAACGATCCGCCGCGTAAGATCCAGGCGACAAACCCTGCGGTCAGAGCCAAACCCGAGAAGGAGGCCACTCGACCGACAAGGTGCGCCTTGTGCTCACGCTCTTGCATTGCTCGCTCGAGATTGTCGGCCAGCCTGGTCAGACGCTCCGCGAGTTTGTGGCCCACGGCCAATGTCGTCTTGACCGGATGTGAGAGCGGCTCCGCCGGAAGAACTGCCGGCTGATCGAGCACAATATCCGGCTGCTCCGGTCTGGCAAATGTTCGGCTCGGCATAGCCACTCGCGGGGCCAGGTTGTCGGTCGCGCCAACCGTCACAGAGCCGGCACTGTAGACTCCGACCGGCCACGCGGGCACTGGTGGTGGCAACACAGGCGTTACAATACCGCCCGTGCCCCCGGACCCCGACCCGGATCCAGACCCGGATCCCGTACCGGTCCCTGACCCTGTGCCTGTCCCGGTACCACCGGTGCCGCCCACGCTGGCCACTGGGAAAAACGGCGTAACTGCAATATTAAACGTGGTCGCTCCAATCGTGCCTCCGGTACCATCACTGACTGTAAAGATGAAACTGTCACTCGTACTGTTGCCTCCGTTGTTGACATACACCAGTCGACCCGCATCAATGTCCGCTTGCGTGAAGCTCACAATCGGCACGCCAGGGGCGGTGGTCAGTTCGAGTCGGCCATATGCGGGCGCGGCGGTCACCGTGTAGATCAGTTGGGCCGGCGTGGTGTCCGCGTCCGTCACCTGCAATTCACCCGATGTAATGGAATCCGAAAATCCTTGGAGGACGGTCGAGCCGGCGTTCGTGGTGAGAATCGGAATACTATTCACCGCTGTCACCGTAATCGCCACCGTGTCCACATCGGTCACGGCATTGCCGTCCGTGCTCGTCACCGTCAGGGTATCCGGCCCGTTGTAGTTGAGCGTACCTTGATAGATGAGGCTCGCCAACGTCGCGTTGATATCCACCTGGTTGCCCGACAAGGTCAGCGTGCCCGTGCCGTTCGCGCCCGCCGTGATCGTCGCGGCACCACTGAGCGTGACCGTCACCGTCCCATTGAGCACGCCCAGCTGCACCGTGCTCAGGTTGCCGTCCACGTCCGTCACGCTAATGCCCGCCAGCGAAAGCGCCGTATCCTCATTCACCGTCTGCGGGCCAGGCACCGTATTCACCGGCGCATCGTTCACCGGCGTGCCCGTCATCGCCTTGCTGCCCGTCACCGCCGCCGCCACGCCGTCGCTCACGCTGGTCGCGATCGTGAAGTTGCTGTTGTAGTTGAGGCTC
>DATIGF010000126.1:0-4302 GCA_035454865.1 Nitrospiraceae bacterium
ATCCATGTGATGGCAAACGCTGCGACAGGTGCTCCGAACACAAAGGAAGGCAACGATCCGGTCAAAGCCAACATAGGGCCATAGCTGCGAATAATAATTCGGGGCTCACGTGGTGAGGCGTACCGGGGAAGAGCGCGCTAGGTACCAGGCAGCCGTCTCGGCAAGTCCCCGGTCAACGGAAAAGGGAGGACACCAATTCAACTCCTGCCTGATCTTCGACGGGTCCACTTGGAGCGATCCGAGCAGCCGGTCGAACACCGCCTGTTTGCCGGCAAGGCGCCCCAAGCCACGGAGCAACGACAACGGAGCGGGCCACAGATGCACGGTCTTTCCCAAGGCTTTGCCGAGACGCCGAATCAATTCAGGGGTGGAGAGATCTTCCCCGTCGCTGACCAGATAGGTCTGTCTGGCGGCACGCACCTCCCGCACGCACCGGGTCAGGGCATCGACCAGATTTCCCCGATAGACAAGGCTGCGACGGTTCTGCACGAGCGCAAGCGGCAGCGGTACTCCCCGCCGGAGGATATTCAGCAGTTGGAGAAAATTCCCTCCAACGCCGGGACCGTAGACAAGGGGCGACCGGACGACGACAAGCTCCATACTTGTCTGCAACGAAACTCCTGCGAGCGCCTGTTCGGCTTCCCACTTCGAGACTCCATAGGGGTCGTGCGGATTCGGGGCATCCTGCTCGGTGAACGGGAGGAGACTCTGCTCGCCGTTGACCTTGATCGAACTCAAGTACACAAATCGACGAACCCCTTGCGAGGCGGCGGCTCGCGCCAGCCGCTCTGTCCAGTCTGTATTGACCCGGCGAAACTCGAGGAGGGGGTCAGCCGCATCGTCGGTCATCACATGGACTCGCGCCGCCAGGTGAACCACCACCTGCACGGCCTGCAGCGCAAGCTTCGTCTCGTCCGCATCGGATCGGTCGTGTAGAAGCACCCACTCCATGTCGTTGGAATCTGAGACCCGGCTCTGCGGCAGCTTCGCCCGATCTCGAACCGCTCCCCTCACCAGGAACCCGGATTCCTGCAGACAGCGACAGAGGGCTGTGCCCACGAACCCGTTCGCTCCTGTTACCAGAATTCGGTCGGCCACAGCCTGTCGGATACCGGGTCACTTGTGCCAGACAAGGCGATTCACGTAATCCGTATAGCTCAGGATAATCCGGAGAACTTTCTCGGACACGTTGGGCACATCGTAGTCCCGCACCATCCGCAACGCCCGCTGTTCTCCACGAGGCTGCTTTTCTAAGATTGCCAACGCGTGCAGGACGCGATTTCGATCGAGCCCCGTCATCATAACCGCGCCTTCCTCCATACCCTCCGGCCGCTCGTGCGCTTCGCGGATGTTCACCGCGGGGAAGTTCAGAATCGAAGATTCTTCGGTGATCGTCCCGCTATCCGAGATCACGGCATGGGCCTGACGCTGCAAATTCACATAATCAAAGAAGCCGAACGGCTTGTGCAGTTCGACCAAGGCAGGCAAACTGATCCTGGCATTGTCGATGCGCGCTTTCGTGCGGGGATGAACGGAAAACACAATCCGCTGGCCGTACGTTTCAGCCACTCCCGTAAGGAGATCGAGCAGTCTGCGGAAGTGACTTTCCGAATCCACATTCTCCTCTCGATGGGCGCTGACCACGAAGTACTCTCCCGGCTTCAACTGAAGCGTCTTGAGAACCGAAGACTTCTGAATCTCCGATCGATAGTGAGCGAGCACCTCATACATCGGACTACCGGTCTTAATGACGCGATCAGGGGGCAATCCCTCGCGCAGCAGATAATCCCGTGCATGGTCGCTGTAGGTCAGGTTGATGTCGCTGACATGATCAACGATCTTCCGATTGAGTTCTTCAGGAACCCGTTGATCGAAACAGCGGTTCCCCGCCTCCATGTGAAAGATGGGAATCTTCAACCGTTTCGCCACAATCGCGGCCAGGCAGCTATTTGTATCCCCCAGGAGCAGCAGTGCATCGGGCCGTTCCAACGCCATCACGTCGTACCCGCGAGCCAGGATATTGCCCAACGTCTCGCCCAGATTGGCGGCGACCACGTTGAGAAAATGATCCGGCTTTCTGATTTCGAGCTGCTCGAAAAACACCTGATTCAATTCATAGTCATGATTCTGCCCGGTATGGACGAGGACGTGCCGGACATGGGCATCAAGCGTCCGGATGACCCGGCACAACTTGATCACTTCGGGACGGGTCCCGACGATGGTCATGACCTTCATAGGAGTCATATGGCGGCTGCTCCCTTCCTGATGCTCTGGATTCTGCTAGCGCAGGAGCTCGGGACGATCGCCCAGATCGGCATCTTCGACCATGAGCTGATGTTTCTTGAGAAGTGCGGTCGTGCCGGCCCGATCAAGCACTTCATCACCGGAACTGTACTCTTTCTCCAGCGCGTTGGGCTCCTGGGGCACGCCCTGCCGCAACTCCGGAAGCATGGGCTGGATCGCGTAATAGCCTCCCCGGCGGACACAATGATGCACTTCCTCCTCAGAGATCAAAATCTCGTGCATCTTCTCGCCCGGCCGGATCCCGACCGTCTTGAGGGCAATATCTCGCGACCCGATCAACGCCCGCGCAATATCAATGACCGTTGCCGACGGGGCCCGCGGAATATACGTTTCACCACGCCTGGCGTCCTTCAGCGCAGCAAACACGGTATCCACAGCATCATCCAGGCTGAGAAGAAACCGCGTCATTTCCGGCGCCGTGATCGTGACCGGCCCTCCGTTCCTGATCTGATCATGGAACAACGGAATAACCGACCCCCGGGACGCGAGAACATTGCCATAGCGGACGCAGATGAAGCGGGTTTTCGGGTTCAAAATATTCGCCGCCACGAAGATTCGTTCCTGCACCGCTTTCGTCATGCCCATGACGTTCACGGGCTTGCACGCTTTGTCGGTGCTGATCCCCACGACGGTTTCGACCGGATATCCCTGTTCTTCGATGGCACGGACAATATTGGAGGCGCCCATACAGTTGGTCAGTACGGCCTGTGAGGGGAAGTACTCGCACGTCGGAACCTGTTTGAGCGCGGCCGCATTGACCACAATGTCCGCGCCCTTGATGGCAGAACAGACATCTTCGTAGCTGCGCACATCGCCGATGCGGAACTCCAGCACGTTCACAAAGTTATTGAAGATCACTTCGTCCGTGGTCACCCGTCGATTGAGATAGGACATTCTCATGTCGTGCTGCTTGGCTTCGTCGCGGGATAACACGATCACCTTCTTAGGCGTCCCCAGCTCTCCTGCCAGCAGTCGATGAACCAGCTTCTTGCCCATAGAACCGGTGCCGCCTGTAACGAGAATGGTCTTGTCCTTGAAAATCATGGGGCCCTTTCAGTCAGGTGATGTGCCATGTCATCGATCATCGCCTCCCACGCAGGAGGCGTGTAGCCTGTATCCCGATGAAAACGGGAGGCATCGAGACTCCGGTCGCACTCGAAGGTCGAGTCCCGTTCGATCGTGATCGGCAAACGAAGCCGGTCACGGATGAGAGTCAAGAGATCATATTTGCTGATCGGGCCGGCGGCCGCATGGTAGAGACCATGGAGCGTCGGAGCCTCCACCAGAACCCGCTCCACAATACGCGCCAGCTCAGCCGTAGGGAATCCGGAGAAGATGGCCTTGGTAAACCCCTTCACGGTCTGCCCCCGTTGAGCAAGAAACCACTCCAGCAGCCCGGTCTTCCGTGACAGCTCGGGCCCGATCATCGACGTGCGCAACGTTAGACAATGCGATTCAGACACTTCGCCTAGGAACTTCGTCCGGCCATAGACATCGTCCGCGTCCGCAAAATCCGCTTCGCAATAGTTCCCCTTGCGGCCTGAAAATACACAGTCAGTACTCAAATGAACCAGCCTCGCCCCGACCGTCCGACACATAAGCGCCAGCCGGTGAGGCAGCAGGGAATTAATTTCAAGGCTCGGAATGACTTCTTTCGCATCCGATCGTTGCTTGACAATTCCCACGGCATTCACCACCGCCTCCGGACGGAATTCGGCCATGACCTGTAACAGCGCGTCTGTCTGCCTCACATCAATTCCGTAGAAGGCGGTTCCCGGATCGAACAAACGGAACGCGTCATAGGCCTCGCGCCCGAGTCGCAGGGTGACACGAACATCGTGCCGCTGCTTGAAATGGCGGAAAAGCTGATGCCCCAGCATTCCGTCTCCTCCAAGAATCAGGACGCGCATGGCTCTCTCCGCTGAGCAAGTTCTCTTATCCACCGGTCCAGCCTATCTAGCAACATACGGCGCTCGAAGTGAGCGTCGAAATATCGCC
>DATIGF010000127.1:0-8417 GCA_035454865.1 Nitrospiraceae bacterium
CCGCATCCGCAACACCCTCATAGGCGCCATCATCCTCTCCACCGTCTACATCCTCTGGCGGAGACGGGTGCTGCTCGGAAAACGGTCTATCTAGTTCTTCTGGTCTATCTAGTCTGTCTGGTGCGGACCAAAGAAAAGGACCAACAAGATAGCCAAGAGGGACTATCCCGCGTTTCACGTGCACGAGAGAGACCTGAAAGACCGAACAGACCAGACAGACCAAGAAGACGAGACAGACCAGACAGACCACCGCCTTTGACAGTAGAATCCAGCTTGTGTTACCTCTACAGCATCCACATTGACGAACGGACCTGTACTTCGATGGCCGATACCACCGCCCTCTATGCCCTCCGTTTTCCGGACGGGTCCGTAAGCCTGTACATCGACGAGCACTACGCCAAGGACCGGGGTATTGATCCGGCCAGACTCGTGCGGGTGGAAATTCCGCGAGACATGTTCATTAACGGCAGCGTGCAGGACGTCCGCGAGTATGTGGCCCTCTATCTCGAGACCCATCAACAGCAGACCGGCAACGCCTAATTGAGGTCCGAATGACGCAAGCGCTCATGACATCGCCCCTCACGGCCGACCTCATTCAGGAAGTGATCGCGGGCCTGCCGATTCAAGGCCGCATCATGCTCCGGCTGCTGCTGATCCAGCACTTCGACGTCACCCACGACGAAATCCTGTTCATGGTATCGGACCGGCCCGATCCCCGATGCGTCTCCGGCAAGAAGCCCATTACCACCATGACGCAGGAATCCATCAGCGCCATGATCAGCCGGCGGGATGAGTATCGCCGGCGCGCCCGCCTCCGCCGGGAACGGACCTGGCTCCAATGCAACGTCCTCAAGAAACAGGCCGAAACGGCGGAAGGTTTGGCTGAACGGGCGGCTGCGCTACTGGCCGAGCGCGGCGTCTCCGCCGAGACTATCGGAAATTTGAAAGCCCAGGCCCGCACCGCCGTGCCGCGTCCGGCACTCCGCGTGCTGGATGAACGGTGGGAGGCAGACGAGATCTCCGCCGAGGAGTATCAGAAGCATCGTCTGGCGATCGAGATGCAGACCCAGCTCCGCTTCGCCGAACGGTTCCGGAAGCGGCTCGACCTGGCCGAGCGCGAACGGCAGACGTCTGATCAGACGGTGCTCCTGGACCATGAGATCGGCCACATCTGGGGCATTCCGGCCGGCACGCTCGCGGCCCGCAAGGTCAAGTTCCTGTCGCAGTATCTGATGGCGCTGCAGGCCAAGCTCTCGGGCATTCCGTCCGTCCCGAACAGCATCCCGCCGCTCGACCTGTGGAAGGAAACATTGGCGGTGCTCTCCCACACCCCCATCGAACGGTCCATTACCACGTACGACGGCCTCGAGCAGACCGAACAGGCGTTGATCGACAAGCTCACCGCCTATGTCGCCATCGGCGTGCCCGAGGCGATCGAAGTCAAGTTCTGGAATTCACTGGTCTACGGCGCGAGTTCCAACGCGATGCACGCCGAGAGCACGCGCACGCTGTTCGGATTGCAGCGGCTGGCCGCCATTCAGAATGATTTCGACGGAAGCCCGGAGGCGCTGGAGGAAGAGTTGCTCAAGCGAACGGCGCCGACGCCGAAAGCATCGGCAGCCGAACTGACGGGCCCGGCCGAAGCCGCCAAACCCGAACTGACGGATCTCCAGAAGCAGATTCTCCACAACTTTATCGGAGAAGATGTCAGCGGCAGGGCCTCGGATAAGTGGTAAGCGGTCCCCTGCTTGCGAAACATGGGTAGTCAGGTATAATTACACCACCTCATGGCGAGACACACTGCCAGAACGTCCTCCCCGCGCACGCTGTTCCTCACGGTTCTTGTTCTGCTCATCACCGGCCTCACGACATTGCTGAACCTGACGCCCCCGGCCACGGCCGGCAGCCTCCTGGAGATCGCGGAGTTGCTGGCGCATCCGGAGCAGTACGACCATCAGGATGTCGTCGTCACCGGAAAAGTGATGAACGTGCAGCTGGCGACGAATCGCCAGGGACAGCCGGCCTATGGTTTCCTGCTGCAGGACCAGGCCGGGACGCTGAAAGTCATCAGCCTCGGCCAGGCGGAGGTCCGTGAAGGCGATCAGGTGATCGTCGAAGGCGTGTTTAGTCGCCTGCGCCAGGTCGGCCGCACCATCGTCTACAACGAAATCAAAGCGCTCACCGTCACCCCGCTGAATCGCCTGAACCCCGATCTCGTCGGCTGATCATTTCATTTCGTCTCCCTCGGTTCCTGTGTTGCTGCTATGAATCTTTCCTCGTTTTCGTTTTGGCGGCGAAAGCACAGCCCACCGCGTCCCCCGTCTCTACCCCTCCTCCCCTCCCCTTACAAAGGGGAGGAATGATTTAGTGGCCCCTCCTTTGTAAGGAGGGGAAGGGGAGGTAGAGAGCGGGAACACATCGATGGCCGCAGCACCGCCGAACAATCTCTGTTGCTTTTTCGCAGTGAACCGTGAAAAATCCCGCGCATGTCTTTCTGCGCCTCTTCACGCTCGACCAGAAATGCAGGCGCCGGGCTTGCCCTGGTGACCCTGGTCTGGCTCGCAGGATGCGCGACGACTGCGGAAGTCGGCGAGTATCCGAATCAGCAGAAGATCATCGGCAAATCAAAAGCGGAGGTGCTGGCCTGCGCCGGGAAACCACGGAAGGATCAAACGAAAGACGATGTGACATTCCTGCACTACTATCGTGAGGCCCCGATGCTGGAAGAATCGCAGCCCATGCTTAAAGGCAGCTTCTCCACCATTCACCATGGCTGCTGGGCCACCGTGATCCTCACGGAGGACCGGGTCACGGAAGTGCGGTACCGGTTCGTGCCCGAGACTTTCGACGCCTCAAATGATTGCGAAGAAATCTTCGAGGCCTGCCCGCAGTAGCCCTCGCCCCCTTGCCACGCTGATTCAGGTCGTTCGCGTTTTCACCTGTTCCACCATTGGCAATCGTGATACTCCTATCGATCATGACGCAGACGAGATACTGGATTGTTGGCCTCAGTATTGTCACGGCGCTCCTCTGCTGCTGGCCATCTGAGGCGCCGGCGCTGGAGAAATACGGCCGCCCGCTCCCGTCCATGGAGGAAACGGAAACTGAAGAGCGCGCGGCCGAGGAGACGCTGTTCGGCGGCTATTTCATGACCGCCGCCTTCGTACACAATCCGAGCTTCGCCGCCAGACCGGACAACACCGGCCTCGTCGGCATGCGCTACATGCTCCACCTGGAAACCGATCTCTACAAGCAGTACCTCACGTTCTATACGGACCAGAACTTTTTCTCCGACCGCACGAACGGCTGGATCGAGCTAAGCGAATGGGACGGCACCTACGCCTTCACCGGGGTCGTCGACCATTTCAACTGGCGCCTGCAGTACGAGCGCGACGCACCGATCAATCCGGCGAGGGGCCTCAAACAGATCTATGCCGACGGGCTGGTCACCGGCAAAATCCAGTCGGCGCAGGATATGGCCTGGTGGCGGCGATTGTTTCCGCACCAAAGCCTCACGATGTATGCGGGTGCCGGGTGGCTCTTCCACAATGAGAACTACTTCGCCCGCCCCGACAATACCGGCCAGGCTCTCTTCCGGTACGTGGCGCATGCCGATCTGGATCTCTATAAGAACAAAGTGGTGCTCTACGGCGATATCAACATGTTCTCGGATCGGGAGCTGAGCAACAAGGTGAAGCCCACGGAGTTGGACTGGATCGTCGGCATCGCGCTGCACTGGAGGAATATGGAGTTCGCCTTCTACAGTGAGCAGGACATGCCGCTGGACCGGCCGGGCCTCATCCAGAAATACCTTGCGGTGCAGTTGCGCTTCTCGTTCGACGTGTCGAAGCAGGATTTGGGAATCAGCAAACCATCCGTGAGAGAAGTCATAAGGTAGCGATCAGCGGGACAGCCTCCCGTCGAATACCGTCCTTCCTCTACCCCTCCTCGCCTCCCCTTACAAGGGGGAGGAATAAGTTCCTCCTCTTGTGTCCCCTCCTTTGTAAGGAGGGGCAAGGCGAAGTAGAGGGCGTGATGGGGTGGAACAGATTCAATGAGGCAGCTTCAAAATGAGTGTCATGCGACGTTCGGAGCGACGATCCAGGAGCAGGGTTACCATCAGGGCGCGCGCCTCGGCACCGGCGCGCCTACGCCGTTTTGAGCTTCTTCCCGTGAGAAGCCGGAACAAAACGGACTTCCACGCGTTGATCCAGCGCCGCAGCAATCCGGTTCAGCATCGCGAGTGAGTGCCCTTCGTAGTCCGCGCTCTCAAGCCGGCATATCGCAGAAGCGGTCGTACCCACCAGTTTGGCCAACTGCCGCTGGGTCAGCCCGGCGCGGAGCCGCAACGCAGTTAACTTTCTTGCCACGCTGTCGTTCGCCCGCGCTTCTTCCAATCCCTGCACACGTTCCGGCCTTCCCTGGTAGTAGCGACGATAGAGAATCTCAACCGCATCCGTCGTTGGAGACTTCTTACGTTGAACCATGGCTAATTCTCCCGATAAGTATGCGCGTCAGGATTGCGCTCAAACAGCCATTTCCGATCCAAAGCCCGCTCAATGTCTGCCCCCGGAACCTCCCGTTCCTTGATAACGGCGTGAGTAAGGACCGCGGCTAATCTCCCATAAAAGAAATACAGAATCCGGAAATTCACCCCGTCCCGCCCGACTCGCAGTTCATGAATGCCATCCCGCAGCAGGTCAGCTTCCGGTCGTCTCAGTTCATGACCGAGCTCACGAAGCCGCTCGATCTTCACCACGCACTTGTCTTGAACCTTAGGGGGAAGAGAGTCTAACCACTCCAGAACCGGCACCCTGCCTGTGGAGTCCTTGTAGAAGACAACCCGCGTCCTCGGCACCCGGCACTCCCATTACGGGCGTCATGTTCTCATATTTGCAAATATTGAGTCAAGGTATGCGGTCCAAACATCAGCGCGATGACATGATCCGGAGGGCGAGCGTCTCCTGAGTCCCTCCTTTGTAATGATGGCAGGGAGGAGGTAGAAACTTCATCTTGCCAATGGGAACACACGTGTGTACTCACTGGCCGGCTGACAGGCCGAGGCGTTCTACCCCTCCTCACCTCCCCTTACAACGGGGAGGAACAATCTCATGTCCCCTCCTTTGTAAGGAGGGGCAAGGGGAGGTAGAGGCACGGAGAGTAATACATTCAGTGCGGTAGGTTGAGAATCCTGATCATCAGCCAATCCGACAGCCGATCCGGCAGCAGCTTGATCATCAACGCGCGCACCTTGGCGTCCCATCCGACCAGATACCGCGTCTTGGGACGGGCCGACGTGAGCGCCTGCTCGACAGCCTCAGCCACAACCTCCGCCGGGATCGCCCGCGCCGTCGCCTCCGCCACCCGCGCCCGGACGCCGGCAATCACCACTGCGTATAGTGTGTTCAATTCACCGGACGTCGCGCGCGCCAGTTCCTCGGCCTGCGCGCCGGACTTCTGCCAGATCGGCGTCGCAATCGCGCCGGGCTCCACGATCGAGACTTGAATCCCCCACTGTTGCAATTCCAACCGCAGCGCATCTGTCAGCGCTTCAAGTGCAAATTTCGAAGCCGAATAGGGTCCCATCAGCGGCATGGCGGCGCGCCCGGCAATCGACCCCATGTTCACAATGCGTCCCCGGCTCTGGCGCAACAGAGGGAGAAACGCCTGCGTCACCGCCACCTGGCCGATCACATTCACCTCAAACTGTCGCCGCAAATCCGCGATCGGCACAGCCTCCAATGGACCAGCCACCGCAATCCCCGCGTTATTGATCAGCCCGAACAAGCCGCCCTCCCCCACCCGACCAGCGACAAACTCCCTGGCCTTCTGAATCGAATCTCCGTCCGTTACATCGAGCGGGAGTGGCGTCAATCGAGCAGTACCCTGCTGCTGGAGCACGACCCCATCTTGAGATTTTCGAACCCCTGCATAAACCACAAAGCCCAACCGGTCGAGATGCAGCGCACAGGCCGCGCCGATACCAGTCGACGCACCCGTGATCAGTACCGCTCGATCATTGCCGATCGACATGTCGCCACTCCTTCGCTTTAAGCAGGCCGACAATAGGCGAGGGAACAGGAGAAGGCAAGGGGCACCCGAAGCAGGCAAGGGGACGAGGCAACAGCCGTGAGGATTCCGACTTCCTGATCCATAGCCTCTAGCCCCTCGCCCATTGCCCCTTGCCTCTCGCCTGGCGAAGCTCGCCCCTCGCCTGGTCCAGTTCGAGATGTCCCTGTCCCGGGCTAGGTGGAGGCGCGGAGCGGATCGATAACTTCAAGGAACTGGAAACGGTGAAAATCGGTGTCCCGAGTGTAGATCCGACGAACGCCATGCTCTTGCATGAGGACAGCCGTATGCGCGTCGTGGAAGAGATTGCCGGCTAGGCTGGGCACGTCGCGCAACACGTGCTCGGCAACGGCCGCATGGCGGTCACTCTCCACGAGGACTTCGAGCCCCGGAGACGCCAGCAACGCCTCGATAAATTGCCAGGCCTGGCCGGCGACCCATGGCGTTCTCAAGACCTTGGGGTGGGTGGAGATTCGGAGGAATTCGTACAGGATGCTCCAGGTCACATACCAGGCCGAGTGCTGGTGCCGCCACTGTTCCAGCAACCTCCGGCACTGAAGATGGGCCGGAGAGTCCTCATCGGCCGCATAGACCAATACGTTGGTATCGACGACAAACACTAACGCCCTTCCATGGCCTGATACAACGCATCCCTGTCTGCAATCTCGACCAGATGCCCGCCGCTCTTAAAGGACGGCAAGGGGGGAAGAGCTTCCCGTGTCTTCTGCGCGCGGAAGAGCGACCGCAGGGCGGTTTCGACCAGCTCGGACATGGTCCGTCCCTGGCGCGCTGCCTCCCGCTTCAGCCTGACCATAACAGACTCGTCTATATTCAACGTCGTTTTCATATGGAAACCCATACCTTGCTTATGGCTGTATGTCAAGAGCGTCCAGGATGAGTGACCGAGGAATGGGCTCTGGCCCCTTGCCTGAGCGATCAACTCTCAGCTCTCAGCCCCCTCTCCCCAGTGGGGAGAGGGGAAGGTGAGGGGTGGACTCAGGATTCTTCAACGTCATCGGCTCCTGACTCGTCACTCTCCTTGCCTTTCGCCCATCACCCCTAGCCCCTCGCCTGCCCTGAGCCTACTCGAAGGCCCAACCTTGACTTCATAGTTCCTTGAATGTACTATTTGTACGCTTCGTACGTTCAGTTAACTCTATTTACCAGAGGTCTCCTATGGCGCATCTGCCGGCCAGCAAGGCTCGTGAAGGATTTTCGGATACGATCAACCGCGTGGCGTTTGGCAAGGAGCGGGTCATTTTGCGGCGCCGCGGGAAAGACGTAGCCGCGGTCGTACCGATCGATGACTTGCGACTCTTAGAAGAACTGGAAGACCGCATCGATCTTATCGATGCACGAGCCGCGTTGGCTGAGACCAAGAAGAAGGGTGCCAAACCACTCGATGCAATTCTAAAGGACCTGGGCCTCTAGTTCTCCATGGCCTATTCGATCCTTCTCGCCCCGCCTGCCGAACGCCAACTCAAAGCCTTCGCTCCGGCTATCCAGAAGCGACTCGTCAGACGTCTCCACTCGTTACGAGACAACCCGCGGCCCCAGGGTGTGAAAAAGCTCGCTGGCGAGAACGATCTGTATCGTGTGCGAGAGGGTGACTATCTGATCGTGTATACGATTCGCGACAAGGAGTTGATTGTTCTCGTTGTCAAGATCGGTGACCGCAAAGAAGTCTATCGGTTCTGATCACTAGAAGTGGGAATGGGCAAGGGGCGATGGGTAAACAGCAGAGGCACGTGGCAATGGGCAAGAGGCAATGGGTGAATTTCTCTCTGCCCTCTCGCCTATCCCGCATGGACCTCTACCCTCTAGCCCCTGACCACTTGCCCCTCGCCTGCGCAGCTGAATCTTTTTCGATTCAGCGAGAATTATTTTAGGTTCCACCGCATTGATCTCCCGCAGGGATTCTGAGACGAACAGCCTCGACCAGATACGTAGCAATCCCATCACCAGGATTGTCGTTTCGTGCGTTTGGCGATAATCCAATCCCCTCGGATTCGACTTGGCCTGCACATTGCACAACGGTATGAGCGTAACCGGTCATGAAAGGAGAAGAACATGGAATTCGGAGCCATCCTGGTCGCCACCAACACTCTCATGGCCGCCTTCATCTACTACGTCATCACGCGGATCTGGCAGGAATAGCTGATCGCGGGAACAGTGAAGCTGACAACGAGTGTTGGGAGTGCAATGATCGACCATCAAACAAGCTATCGACGAAAACTGGCGCAGTGTGGAGCCGACCAGAGGTCATCCGGCTGGTACGCACAGCCGGTGGCCGACCGCTTCTGGGTCATGCCCATCCAGAGCACAGCGGTTGCCCCCACGCCGATGCC
>DATIGF010000128.1:0-20939 GCA_035454865.1 Nitrospiraceae bacterium
CAGAACCACGTCGGCTCGCTCGCGATCCTCCGTGAATGCAAACCCTTCCCGCTTCAACAGCGACCGAACGAGCTCGCTGTCAGATTCGTTCATCTGGCAGCCGAAGGTTTCGATGTGCACCTGAGGCGCTGGAGATTTCGGTGTCATGAGACTGCCACGGGAGTTCGCACCGGCCGTTCCTGGACAACATGACCGAATGCCCATCGTTCGGTTGCGGCGGTAATTGTGATCAGCTTGATCTCATTCCGGAGATCATGGGAGGCGTCGACTGCCACCTTGGTGAAATTAGGTGTGGTCCCATGGCGGTAGCCGTCCTGCGTGCCGGATTCAAATAGAGCCGAGACTGTCGCTCCGATCTGACTGTTATGGAACGCAAGCCGCTTGGTTTGTCCGAGATGATTGAGTAGGTCAACGCGTTTCCTCACCGGTGAAGGCGGCACCGCTTGTCCCATGCGCATGGCCGCGGTTCCCGGCCGTGGAGAGTAGGGGAACACATGGAGATAAGAGAAGGGCAGATCCGTTGCGACGGCGAGCGTGTTGCGGAATGCGCGCTTGGATTCGCCGGGGAAGCCCACCATCAGATCCGTTCCGAGACCCAGGCCGGGGATCTTCGCGACGGCCTGCCCGATCAACCCGACATAGGCCTGCGCCGTATGGCGTCGGTTCATGGCCGACAGGATCTGGTCATCACCGCTCTGCAAGGGAATATGAAGATAGGGACAGAGCTTTGTGGACGCAGCCATGAGATCGAGCAACTCCTCGGTGACGGTCGTGGGCTCGATGGAGGAAATGCGTATGCGCTCTACACCCCCCACTTGATTGAGCCGCCGCAGCAAGGTACAGAAGTCGCGGCCATCTTGGCAGTACTGGCCGATATTGACCCCCGTCAACACAATCTCCCTGTAGCCCCGGGCGACCAGGCTCTCTGTCTCGTGTACGATGTCCTCGAGTTTTCGGCTTCGTTCATGGCCGCGGGCAAACGGAATGATACAGAAGCTGCACATGGAACTGCATCCGTCCTGAATCTTCAGCAATGCCCGGGTCGAGTCCGGCTCTCCAAAATGTGGAAGGTCAAAGTCCTCACGTGACATCGTTCTGGTATGGCGGACGTCCGGGGCGGAGCGTTTCTGCAGAGCATGGGGCGGAGGAATATAGCTCGGTAGATCGAGCTTAAACTGGTTGCCGACGATGAGATCGATGCCCGTATGCTGCTTGAGCGCTTCTGCTCCGGTTTGCGCATAACAGCCTGTGACTGCGACGAAGGCCTGGGGAGAATGTTTGAGGGTTTTTCGGATCAGATAGCGTGATGTCCGCTCGGCATCTTCGGTGACCGAACAGGTATTGAGCACGAGCAAGTCCGTCGGCTGGCCAAACTCGACCAACTGGAATCCTTTCCGCCGGAGCCCCTCGCCGAGGATCGCCGTTTCGGCTTGATTCAATCGACAGCCCAGCGTATGGAGAGACGCACGTTTGCTTAGCATCGGGGGCATTATAGGGAGAACGCGCATGTCACGGCAAGGCTGCAGGCGGAATGAGAAGGGCTGCTCCCTGCGTCCTTTGATTGCCGGGAGCGAGCATGGTAGGATTCGCGCACTTCCGAGATCCCCTTCGTAGCGAGTGAGTGTGTACATGACGCGTCGTCTTGCTCCCATTCTTGCCTTCCTGTGTGTGCTGTGCAGTTCACTCCCGGCCGGCGTTGGATGGAGCAGGGATCTTCTTCCGGTAGAGCCGGAAATCAGTACGCGACTCGATGAACTGTACGATCATGAGGCCCGTCTGTTCATCATGCTCTACTCGCTGAAGGGGAACGGCCAGGTCGATTACGTCACCGCTCGCATGGTCCAGGAATACGCCCGCAGCAGCTACGGGAATCCTGTCTACCAGACCGAGGCTCAGCCGCTGTTCTACTGGTGGAACCACACCATGTGGAACGATCCGGAACAAGATGGGGTGAACGGCAACGAAAAGGTGTATCAAGAGGATACCGAGTTCGATATTTCTCGCTATAAACCCTGTCTCTTCAACGGGCAACCCTGCTGACGTCAAGCTCATGCCAGCGAGAGGATTTCCCTCCCGCACGTTTCATGATTCTACTGAGGAAGTGCAGGATGCGATGGTATTCTGCCGTCCAAGGTGAGCGACTGCCAGCTGTGGGGGCACTGTCCGTCTCATGAGCCCCGCTTTACTTTCGAGTACCCGGGAATGAATACACCTTCTGCCGGTTTTGCCGCATTGATGAATCGCCGCCTGGCGGTGATGCTGCCGTTAGGCTTTGCCTCCGGCCTTCCGCTGGCACTCACGGCCGGAACGTTACAGGCCTGGTTGACCGTGGAGGGGGTTGATCTGAAGACGATCGGCATCTTCACCTTGGTGGGTCTTCCCTATACGCTCAAGTTCCTATGGGCACCGGTCATGGATCGCGTTGTCCCGCCCTGGTTCGGACGGCGACGAGGCTGGATGGTACTGACCCAACTGTGTGTGGCGATCGGCCTGGGGCTGATGG
The DNA here is from genome assembly GCA_035454865.1 of Nitrospiraceae bacterium. Classification (GTDB taxonomy): domain Bacteria; phylum Nitrospirota; class Nitrospiria; order Nitrospirales; family Nitrospiraceae; genus Nitrospira_D. Next base: position 2,504 of record DATIGF010000128.1, read on the forward strand.
CGATGACCAGCCCGCGCAGCCATCCGGAATGGCTCGCAGCCTATGCGCTCCTTGTCGCCTTTCTCTCTGCCTCGCTGGACATCGTCTTTGATGCTTATCGAACGGATACGCTCCAACCTCATGAGCGGGGACTGGGCGCGGCGGTGTGGGTGAACGGGTATCGGGTAGCCTTGCTGGTTGCCGGAGCCGGCGCCCTGGTGCTGGCTGATTATGTCGGCTGGCGACTGACGTATCTCGTGATGGCAGGGGTCATGTTGGCGGGGCTCGTGACGATTATTGTGAGTCCTGAACCCACGCGCGTCGCCGACCCGCCGAAAAGTCTTGGCGAGGCCGTGGGCGCGCCGCTCATGGAGTTCTTTTCCCGGCCGCAGGCCCTGGGATTTCTGGCGGTGATTGTGCTCTATAAGCTCGGAGATGCCTTTGCGTCGTCACTCCAAACCGCGTTCTTGATCGGGGGGATCGGCTTCTCGGCAACCGATGTCGGCGCGGTCAAGGGGCTGGGAATTCTCGCGACTCTCCTTGGCGCGCTGGTTGGAGGGGTCATGATGACCAGAGCCGGACTCGTGCAGTCGCTGTTGGTCTTCGGTGTCTTGCAGGCTGTTTCGAACCTGGGATTTGTCGTGCTCGCGATTGCCGGGAAGAGTCCGGGTGTGCTCACGGCGGCTGTGGTGATCGAGAATGTGACCGGAGGGATGGGGACGGCCGCGTTCGTCGCGTTGGTCATGTCGCTGTGCGACCCGCGCTATACCGCCACCCAGTTTGCATTGCTGTCATCCTTAGAGGCGTTAGGACGAGTGTTTGCCGGACGTCCATCGGCTGACGTCGTTGAGGCCGTCGGTTGGACACAGTTCTTTGTATTGACGGTGGTGGTGGCGCTTCCCGGGCTCTGGGCGGTCTGGCGGCTCAGGCATCAGATTGAACAGGAGCAGAAGCGCCGCTCGCCGGTCCTTCACTGCGCGGCGTGAGATTCCGTCAGCTCGAGCCTGCTACGAGGGCAACCGCCGCTGGAGGAAGAGGACGAACAGCATGAGGGTGGGAAGGGGTGCAAAGAGGAACGGGACGAGCCACAACCAGACATTCTTTCCCCGGACGCGTGCCTGATCGATCATCCAGACGAAGACCCATACGAGCAGGCCGGCGTAGTTCAAGGCTATCCAGCGGGTGGTATGAATCTTCAAGCCGCTCATGTGGTCCGGAGAGCCTTGGATGAGAAAAATCCCCAACTGCAAGACAAAGGCTCCCAACAGAACGGCAATGAGTTTTTTGCTCCAGACGTACATGGCATCCTCCTGTCCCGATGGTGTAGTTGTATGGTGCACGGCGTGAGGGGCTAGGCTAGTCGGCCGATTCGGGTTTGTCAAACAATGGAGCACTCGCGTTAGCGACAGCGATCCGGGCCATGGATCGGCTGGATTCCTGTGAGGCATGATGAGTCTTTTACGATTGATCGTGGTGGTGGTTCTACTGGCCGCGGCAGTCGGCCTGGCGCTCTCCAACCCCACGATGGATGACTATTTGCGATTCGTCGAACGGGAATTGGGGAAGGCGTTGGACCGGATGGATCAGGGCACGCCGACCCGCGAGCAACAGTTTATTCGACAGGTCTTCCGCTCGCAGAGCAAGAAACTCCTCGAGAGTATCGTTCGACCCCATACCACCAGGCAGAACTGGGGACTGTTGAGTCGATATGAAACGCAGGTAGTCGACACCCGGGTCGTCGTGCTCGGAATCGGGGGTCGGTTTGTTCCAATCGAAGGGGTGGAGGAAGCCACTCTCAAGATCGGGAGAATGGCCTTCCAGTAGCCGATTCTGGAGGGAAGTGCGGAAATCTTGGGCTTTCCCGGGCTCATTTCTGTGGATAACTTCCTCGATCAGGACGCGATTCCGCGCCGGTCGTCCCTCCGCAGCTATCCACAGCTTTTCCTCTGATTCCCCAGCCTACCCACAATATTTGGTATTGACAAAAAATACCGATAGCTATATGTAGTCACTCCGCGGTGCATTGCAATCACATCATGACAAACCCCGGCATACATCGATGAGCCGATTTCAGCAGCTTGGATCGACCGTCCGCATGCCTCTTAAAGGAGGAGCACTGTGAAAATTGAGCGGAGATTCACCCGTCGCGGCCAGGGCCCCTACGATGGTCTCACGTTCGTCAAGCGTTCGTCCGAGATTCGAAATCCGGACGGATCCACGGTATTCAAGCTCGACAATATCGATGTTCCCGACCAATGGTCACAACTCGCCATCGACATCCTGGCTCAAAAATACTTCCGGAAGGCAGGGGTTCCCCAGCGTGATCAGAACGGACAACCGCTTGTCGGCTCAGACGGCAAGCCGGTGCTTGGCGGCGAGCGCGATGCCCGCCAGGTCTTTGAGCGAATGGCCGGATGCTGGACGTATTGGGGGAAATCCTACGGCTATTTCAAGACGCAGGAGGATGCCGAGGCCTTTCAAGACGAGATGTGCTACATGCTTGCGCGGCAAATGGCGGCTCCGAACTCTCCACAATGGTTCAATACGGGCCTCCACTACGCCTATGGATTGTCGGGGCCCGCTCAGGGACACTATTACGTCGATCCCAAGACCCGGGAAGTGGTGAAGGCTACGAACGCCTTTGAGCATCCCCAGCCCCATGCCTGTTTCATTCAATCGATCGAGGACGATCTCGTAAATGAAAACGGGATTATGGACCTTTGGGTTCGAGAGGCGCGGCTGTTCAAATACGGGTCCGGGACCGGAACCAACTTCTCAAAGCTTCGCGGCGATGGCGAAGGGCTCTCCGGCGGAGGGCGGTCGTCCGGTCTCATGTCCTTCCTGAAAATCGGCGATCGGGCTGCGGGGGCGATCAAGTCCGGCGGGACGACTCGCCGTGCCGCCAAGATGGTCTGTTTGGATCTGGACCATCCCGATATTGAAGAATTTATCGATTGGAAAGTGGTGGAGGAACAGAAGGTCGCGGCGATGGTCACGGGCTCGAAGATCTGCGCCCAGCGCTTGAATGCCGTGCTGAAAGCCTGTCACGCCGTGGATAACGAGGGCCGGCTGAAGCCGGATCTCGACCAAAAGACGAATCCGGTGCTGCGCGAAGCACTGGCGCAAGCTCGACGGGATATGGTGCCCGAAGCGTATATCCAGCGGATGTTCTCCTACGCGCAGCAGGGCTTTACACACTTTGTGTTTCACGAATATGACACGAATTGGGACGGCAAGGCCTATCAAACCGTCTCCGGTCAGAATTCGAACAACAGCGTCAGAATCCCGAACGAGTTTTTCGCTGCGCTTGAGGCGGATGGCGACTGGCAACTGAAACGTCGCACGAACGGCAAGGTCTGCAAGACCATCAAGGCCCGCGACCTCTGGGACCGGATCGCCTGGGCGGCGTGGATTTGTGCCGATCCCGGAACGCAGTACGACACCACCATCAATGAGTGGCACACATGCCCCGAAGACGGTCGCATCAATGCGTCGAATCCCTGCTCGGAATACATGTTCCTGGACGATACGGCCTGCAATCTGGCATCGCTCAATCTTGCTACGTTCTACACCGCCGACGGCCAGTTTGAGCTGGAGAATTTCCGGCATGCCGTGAGGTTGTGGACGATCGCGCTGGAGATCAGCGTGTTGATGGCCTCGTTTCCCAGCCGATCCATCGCTGAAAAGAGTTACCAGTTCCGTACGCTCGGATTGGGCTATGCCAACTTGGGGACCGTTCTCATGCGCCAAGGAATTCCCTACGATTCACCCAAGGCTTTGGCGATATGCGGGGCGATTTCCTCCATCATGACCGGCGAGTCATACGGTGCATCGGCTGAAATGGCCGCCGAGCTGTGGCCCTTTCCGGGCTATGCGAAAAATCGCGACCATATGCTGCGGGTGATCCGCAATCACCGGCGGGCGGCCTACAATACGCCGCAGGAGGAATACGAAGGACTTACAATTACTCCTCTGGGTATTCAAGCGGAACATTGCCCGCCCGATATGCTCATCGCCGCCAGACGAGCCTGGGACCGCGCGCTTGAACTCGGGACAGCCTACGGGTATCGCAATGCGCAAGTCACGGTGATTGCTCCGACGGGAACGATCGGGCTGGTCATGGATTGCGATACCACCGGCATTGAGCCGGATTTTGCCCTCGTGAAGTTTAAGAAACTGGCCGGCGGCGGGTACTTTAAGATTATCAACCAGAGTTTGCCGGTTGCCTTGACGACGTTGGGGTACTCGGATGAACAGGTGCAGGATATCGTGCGCTACTGTGTCGGTGCCCAGACGCTCAAGGGAGCGCCGTTTATCAACCACGAGAGCTTGCGCCAAAGGGGATTCGATGACGCGGCGCTGAATCGCCTGGAGAGCAGCCTGGCCCAGGCGTTTGAAATTCAGTTCGTCTTCAATAAGTTTACTTTGGGAGAAGCCTTTTGTTCGGAGAAGCTGGGCATTGCCGAGGCGCAGCTGAACGAGTCCGGCTTCAATATGTTGAAGGCGCTCGGCTTCACGCAGGAAGAGATCGCTGCGGCGAACGATTTCTGCTGCGGCACGATGACCGTGGAAGGAGCGCCGCATCTGAAGGCCGAGCATCTTCCGGTGTTCGACTGTGCCAACCGATGCGGCCGAATCGGGCAGCGCTATATCGCCGTTGATGCCCACATCCGCATGATGGCCGCCGCGCAGCCGTTTATCAGCGGCGCGATCAGCAAAACCATCAATATGCCCGCCGATGCCACGCTGGAGGACGTCAAGGCCGCCTATCTACTGTCGTGGAAGAGCATGGTCAAGGCAGTGGCGCTTTACCGTGACGGGTCAAAGCTCAGTCAACCGTTGAGCGCCTCAACTGACAGCGGAAAGACCGTCGAAGCTCCCAATGATGTCATGGCCGTCGCGGAGAAAGTCACTGAGCGCGTTCTCGTTCGGTATCTGGCCAAACGGCGCCCCTTGCCGGGCCGGCGGAATGGGTACACTCAAAAAGCCATCGTGGGCGGGCACAAGCTGTACCTGCGAACAGGGGAATACGAGGATGGGACGGTCGGGGAAATCTTCCTGGACATGCACAAGGAGGGTGCCGCCTTCCGGAGTCTCATGAATTGCTTTGCGATCGCCATTTCTCTTGGCCTACAACACGGCGTGCCGCTGGAAGAGTTTGTTGAGGCGTTTGTCTTCACCCGGTTCGAGCCGAATGGGCCGGTGAAGTTGAACGACCGGATCAAGATGTCGACCTCCATCATCGACTATATTTTCCGTGAATTGGCGGTGACGTATCTTGACCGGTACGACCTGGCGCAGGTCAAGGAAGAGGACTTGCGCATGGATTCTATGAAAAAAGATGAACTGGATCCTGAGTGTGTTGAAGAGGAGGCAGATCTCGATGCGCTGGCCAAGTCCTCGGTCATTACGGAGCATCTTCCCATCCGTCGGAACGGCGGGAAGGGAAACGGGCATGGGCACGGGAACGGGCACAGCGTGGCCCGGCAGGTTGAAATCATGCGCGAGACCCTCACCCTGACTGAGGTTCAGAGTGCCAAAGTGAAGGGATATGAAGGCGATCCCTGTCCCGAATGCAAACAGTTCACAATGGTTCGAAACGGCACATGTCTGAAGTGTGTCAGTTGCGGCGCGACGAGTGGATGCTCATGAACTTAGTGGAGGACACCATGAGTACAATCCTTCGCGAGCAGGGCATTCAAACCGTTCACGATCAGATTGTGAGCGAAGTGGCGCAGCGCTGGGCAAAGGCCTTTCGTTGCAAGGTGACCATCAAGACCGGTTTCGAGCAGAGTCTCTGGGCAGATCCAAAGCAACAGTCGGACATCGTGGGCTGGTATTTCAGCCCGCGGGGAAACAGCATGGAGTGGATCGCCGAAGTCGAGACCGAGGACTCACTGTCCGAGCCGGCTGCCCGCTCCCGTTGGCGACAAGGAGCTGTCCCGGGTATTCCGATGTATCTCCTGATTCCCAGGGGAAGCCGGTCGGCGGCGGAGAAGCTGGCCGCTGCCGCAGATGTTCGGTTCACCGGAATCTATGAGTACAATTTCTTGAACGGAGTCGTGCAGATCCTGTAATGTCTGTAGCCCCGGGCGTATCGGTTGTTCAAAGGCGACGGGCCTGGGTATCCAAGGTCGGCAGGTCTTAGGGGTCATTCGATGAGTTTTCTGGATCTGATTCCTCAAATCAGCATTCCCCCCATGGAGGCCAAGGGGGTCGATGATCCCTCTGTTGCAAAACGGTTTGCGGATCGCTTGAAGCATCGTTTGGCGGAGATGCAGAAGGAGCTCGAGGATGATGAACAATTGGAAGTCGTCGCTTTTCTGCCCTCGGGAACAGCGGTATCTGTGGACGCGGTGGGATACCAGAGCCCAGCTCTCTTTACGCTCAAGGGTCGGGACCAGGCTCTCGGGAAAGAATGTGCCATCCTTGTCCATCAATCTTCGCTGCAAATTTTGGTCTCCGTTGAAAAAATTCCGTCCGGGCAGGCGAGAAAGGTAATCCTGTTCCAGAACGAATGAATCAGCTGGCGGATCGTGTCGAGGGCTGTGAGGGGGAATTGGCGACGGGCCAGATCCCCTTTTTTTCTATCCGGGCCGGCATCGGGCTTGATTCTCGCCTGGAGAAATGACAATTGTATTGCCAGTTTTTGGCTGTAGTGGTGAATTGGACGAGTTCGCTCTACTAACAGGTTCCGAACGAGACAGACGGGGGAGTCGCACATATGCCTACAACGACGCAGCTTGTCATCAGCGGCCAGAGTAAGCCGGGGGTCCTTGCCGATGTGGCATCGGTTCTCGGTGAAGCCGGGGTCAATATCAAGGCATTTTCCGCTCCCGAAGTTACGGGAACCGGAAAGCTGCGGATCCTCGTCGCGGATCTGGAGGGAGCTCGAGCAGCTCTCAAGGGAGCCAAGATCAAGTTCGGCGAAGAAACAGCCCTGATTCTCAGCCTGGAAAATAAGCCGGGCGCGTTGAAGGAAGTAGCCGATCTCCTTACTAAAAGCCGCATTAATATCAAGTGCGGCTACTGTACGCCATCCCGCGAGGGGAAACGGGCGATGGTCGTCCTGACCGTCTCCAATACGGACAAGGCGCTCGCCATCCTGCGGAACCAATCTCTCGACGAGTTTTGATCGATGTCGACCGGGCTGTCCATCCGGACCGCTCCTGCGATCACCCTTGTTATTGCTCTGCTTGCTGCAACCGGCATGCAAGGCTGTTCCGGTGCGCGTCCTCAAATTGACCGTTTCCCGGGATATCCCGTCGGATTTGTAGAGCGGGGAGTCGCCTCCTGGTACGGGCCCGGGTTTCATGGTAATAAAACGGCCAACGGGGAGCGGTATGACATGCACAAACTGACTGCCGCTCACCGGACGCTGCCGCTCGGGTCAGTCGCCGTGGTTCGTTCGTTGACCTCGGGTCGTCATGTGACAGTCAGAATCAACGACCGCGGTCCTTTCGCCAGGGGGCGGGTCCTGGACCTCTCCTTGGCCGGAGCCCAAGTCCTCGGGATGACCGGCAACGGGACGGACCAGATTGAGCTTCGCGTCGTGGGTTATACCCCCAGGCCGGAAGGAATGGGGTACTTGCGTATCCAGGTCGGCGCGTTTGCCGACCTTCAAAACGCCCGGGCACTCTTTGAGCAGGTCCGGGCCGAGTACCCAGGAGGACGAATTGCCCAGGTTGATTTCCCCGAGGGTCGCCGCTATCGGGTCCAGGTCGGTCAATTCATGACCGAGTCTGAGGCCCAACCGGCGGCAGCCCGCCTGGAAAGAAAGTTCAACCTGCAATCGCTTGTCGTGCGTGATGACGGGTAAGCTCGGCTGAAATATTCTCGCCATCCATTCAGAAGACATTGAATTCACAGTCACTTTCTTGTAATTGCTTGCCCGGCCTCGCTACCTGTGATAGATATATCCCCTGTGCATACCATTAAAAGTACCCAGGTCATTCTAGTCCTGAAACCCTCGGCAGGGTGGGCAGAGAGGCATCTTCTCAACGACACCCGACCCCTCGTCAGGCCAGCCACACTGGTTGAACGTCCTTAATAGACGACCGCCATGGACATCCTCATCCTTTTAGGATTAATAGGGTTATCTGCCGTTATTTCTACGGCCGAGATCGGCTTCTTCTCGGTGAACGAAACCCGGCTTCGAGCCCTTTCCCAAACCGGAAACAAGCGGGCTGCGAGAGCCCTTCTATTGAGAAGCGATCCCCAGAAGCTGCTTTCAACCATCCTGGTGGGAGATCGCCTGGTTGGTACCGCCATTCCCGTATACGCCACCTTCATCACGCTGAATACCTATGGAGGGAAAACCTTCTTCGACGAGGCCATAGCCGTCGTGGTCGGGATTCTGACGTTTGTGCTGCTCGTTTCGGTGGACGTGATTCCAAAAACGTTGGCTGCAAAGTTTTCCGTGCCTGTGACGTTAAACATGGCCTATCCCGTCTACTGGGTTCAGGTTCTGCTGACACCGATCCTCTTCGTCATGGTTCCTCTGATCCACAGACTGACCGGGGGGAAGGGGCTGACGCTGCCACTGGTGACCGAGGAAGAACTGAAAATCATGCTGGACGAGGGTGGAAAAGCCGGTGCATTGGAGTTCGAAGAAGTCAAAATGATCAAGAACGTTTTCCAGTTGAAGGACATTACGGCAGAAGACGCGATGACACCCCGCATTTATGTTTTTTCGCTCGACGGCAACCTCCGGCTCAAAGAGGCGCAGGAGCTTCTCTATAACTCGAAATACTCGAGAATCCCCGTGTACGACGGAACGCTCGATAACATCACAGGGATTCTTTATAAGACCAAGGCACTCACCGAACTGGCCAAAGGTCGGACCGATGTGCGTCTGCGGGAGATCGCCCATCCCCCGCTCTTCGTCCCGGCCGGAAAGACTGCGGACGACTTGATGAAACAGTTCCAACAGGAAAAGCGGCACATGGGCATCGTGGTGAACGAGTTCGGCGGTGTCATGGGACTGGTCACACTCGAAGACCTGTTGGAAGAGGTCGTCGGTGAAATCGTAGACGAGACAGACATTACCGAAGAACTGATCAAGCGGATAGGGAAAAGCCAGATTCTTGTCCACGGACGAACGGAAGTCCGCAAGGTGAACGATTTCCTCAAGGTCGAACTCGGCGACGAGGCCCTGACGATCGGCGGCCTGATTCAGGAGGACCTGGGACGGATCCCCAAAGTCGGGGAAGAAATCCGCATCGGGAATTGCCGTCTCGTGGTCCACGAGGCGGATCCCCGATCCATTCGGAGCGTCCACATCTTCAAAGATGAAAAGATAGCCGCTCCGGTTGAAGCTGCCAGCTTGAACCCGGTGAGCTAAGTTCCTGCCTGCTTCTTGATCAGATCTCGAAAGTCTCCTTCGTCCAGGATCGGGACTCCCAGCCTCCGGGCTTGGTCGAGTTTCGATCCAGGCTCGGCGCCTGCCACGACATAGGCGGTTTTCTTACTGACGCTGGACGAGACTGTGCCCCCTAGACGTTCGACCAGAGCTTTGGCTTCCTCGCGGCTTAATCCTGTCAGCCCTCCCGTGAAGACGAAACTCTTCCCTGCAAACGGCGCAGGCGCGCCACTCTGCGCCGCAGTCGTCTCTGAAATCGACAGCCCCAATTCCTGCAATCGGCTGATCACACGCCGGTTTGAATTTTCCTGAAAATAGGACACCAGACTCGCAGAAATCTCCGGCCCGATTTCATGGATCGCCTGGAATCGATCTCGATCCGCTGACATGATGGCGCCGAGAGAACCGAATTCCCGGGCCAGCACCTTAGCGATATGTTGTCCCACTTGGCGGATGCCGAGGCCCATTAAAAAGCGGTCCAAAGAAACTGTCTTGCTGCGGGCTATCGCATCCAGCAGTTGAGTGGTGGATCGTTCGGCAAAGCCTTCAAGCCGCAGGAGTTGTTCGCGCGTGAGTTGGTAGAGACCTGCCAGGTCCCGGACCAGACCCTGATCGACCAACTGGGCGACGGTCTTCCGTCCGAGGCCTTCGATATTGAGGGCGGATTTCGAGGCGAAATGTTCGATGGCTCCCTTCAACTGGGCCGGACAGGCTGCCTGTCCCGTGCAGTAGAAGTAGGCGCCTTCTCTGGCGACAGCCGATCCGCACACCGGGCAATGATCCGGCATGGCGAAGGGCGCCGCTCTGGTCTCCCCCGCTACGGGCACCCGCTCGGCGATTGCGGGAATGACGTCGCCGGCGCGTTCGACTTTGACGGTATCGCCCCTCCGGATATCTTTCCTCGCCACTTCGTCGGCATTGTGAAGGGTCGCGCGGCTGATAGTGACACCACCGACTTCCACCGGCCTCAACAGCGCGAGCGGGGTCAGCGTCCCGGTTCTGCCCACGGAGACCACGATATCCTCCACCACGGTGATTTCCTTCCGGGGTGCAAATTTATAGGCGATCGCCCACCGAGGGCTTCTCGATTTCGTCCCCAGTTGTTCCTGCCAGTCACGACGATTGACTTTGACCACCACACCGTCGATCTCGTAGGCGAGAGTGTCGCGTTGCCGCTCCGTTGCGTGATGAAACGCGATAACGGAGTCGATGGTTTCGCAACGCTGCCGATGGCCAGGAATCGGGAGACCCCACGATGCCAGCGCTTCCAGTTCATCCCAATGTGATACCGGCAGCGATCCAATCATCGCCATCACCTCGTAGCAGGTCACCACGAGAGGACGTTCGGCGGTGATGCGTGAATCGAGCTGTCGCAGGGACCCGGCGGCGGCGTTGCGCGGGTTGGCAAAAGCATCGTCCCCCCGTTCGGTCATCCGTCGATTGAGTGCATGAAAGTCGTTCAGGCGCATATAGACCTCACCTCGAACAACCAAATGCGCCGGAGGATGAGCACCCAGCTGCAACTGCAGCGGCAGCGACCGGATGGTGCGGAGATTGATGCTCACATCCTCGCCCGTGGTTCCGTCACCTCTGGTGGATCCCCGAACAAAAGCACCCCTTTCATAAACTAACTCGACGGAAAGGCCGTCGAACTTGGGTTCGACTGTGTACTCGACCTGGTCCGTTTCCAGCTCCCGCTTCATCCGCTGATCGAAGGCAAGCACATCGCTCTCCTCGGTCAGAGAGTCCAGACTCAGCATCGATTGCTCGTGTCGTATCTTGCCAAGCTCCTCAAGGGGAGGGGCGCCCACTCGCTGGGTGGGGGAGTCGGAAGTCAGCAGCTCAGGGTGCGCCTGTTCGAGGTCGAGCAGTTCTCGAAACAAGCGATCATACTCGCCGTCGGAAATCTCCGGGCGGTCCTTAACATAGTACAAATAGTCATGATGTCTGATTTGCTCTTTGAGACGGGCCAGACGTTCTTGAACTGCGCGAGCGGTTTCCGGCGTGTTGCCGGATTGCTTATTGAATAGATCGTGTTGCATCGGGGGTGATCGCGTAGTGGGGTTGTCTCGGGAATCCATTCTCCGGAAATTGCGATGGGTGGAAGCGAGGCATCAGATCTTCGTCTCCATCAGAGGTGCCAAAGTGGACGCCTGAATGATGTTCGCATGGGTCTGACCTGAATGATGTTCGCATGGGTCTGAATGGAGTCCGGCCGGCGCGTGGGCCTCCGGTGCCTTATCGGGACAAGGGAAAGTGTGCGCAGGCAAAGTGACCGTAGCATAGGATCGGCGAAACGGTCAAACGTCAACCAGGCCCATTTCGCTTTGACTTTCGCAACGTTGGCCACTATTCTAAGTAACTCTTCGGCATCGCGTTGATGTCGGCGGAGAGGTTTCTTTGCCGGCTCTCCCGGGTGGCCGGAGTGCGTTAAAGGAGGGATCTATGCAGAAGGAGGAGCACCGAGTGAGGGATCGCATGTCAAAAAGGGTCTTATTGGGAATGCTTATACTGTCCTGTGGACTATCGGTGAGCGGATGCGTCGTCTTAGAGGAAAAGTACAATGCGGAAAAAGCGCGCAGCCTGAATTTCCAGCGCTTGTTGGCGCAGGAGGAAAAACGCACGGCGGAACTCGATAATGAGGTGAAGCGAACGAAGAAAGAACTCGCCGAGTTCGAGGCGCGAAACCGGGAGTTATCCGCGCAGGTGCAGGCAGCCCGTGAACAGATGGCCCGTCTCCAGGAAGAGGCGGAGGCCATCAAGGAATCGGCGTTGCTCGAGCGGAAAGCGATGGAAGACATGCGCAAGGGCGGGACGCCATCCGCCAAGGTCAAGAAATCCGCGCCCCCCTCAGATTTCCCAAGTGAGTTCGGCGGAGTCCCGCCTGACCTGATGCCTAAGGACCTGGGAACCAAGGAGGCCGCTGCCGCTGGAGAAATGGCACCGGCCGCCAGGACCGGGACGACAATTCATATAGTGAAACCGGGCGAGACGCTGTTCCGTATCAGCCGGCGGTACGGCATCGACGTCGAGAAATTGAAGAAGATGAACAAGCTGCCGGACGACATTATTGAAGTCGGCCAAAAGCTGATTGTGGCAACGGAATAACAGAGAGCGCTCGATGGCGACCCCGACGTACTCCTTGAGCCTGGATGAGTTCCGGTCCTATGCGAAAGAGGGCAACCTCATTCCGTTGTACCGCGAAATCCTGGCGGACCATGACACGCCAGTCTCCGCATTTGCCAAAATCGACCATGGTCCGTCGGCCTATTTATTGGAAAGCGTCCAGGGAGGGGAGAAGTGGGCGCGCTACTCGTTCCTGGGGAGCGGGTCCCCCGTTATCATGTTCGAGGATCGAGGGGATCTTTGCGTCAAGAAGGGAACGCAGATCCGCCGCATCCCCAGTCGCGGCGCTCCGCTGGACCGTCTCGGGGAGTTCCTGGAAGCCTACCGTCCGGTGACGGTTCCCCATCTGCCCCGTTTTGTGGGCGGCGCCGTGGGTTATCTCGGATACGACATGGTGAAAACGTTCGAGGACGTGCCGTCCCGAAGGAAAGATCACCTCGGGCTTCCGGACTTTGCGTTTCTGTTGACCGAGACGCTGCTGATTTTCGATAACGTTTCGCAGAAGATTAAAGTGGTGGCCAATGCGCATGTTAAGTCTTCGTCTGAACGCGACATTCGCGCGGCCTATCGTGAGGCGACGGCCAGTATCGAGAAGATGATCGCCCGGCTCCGCCGGCCCCTCCGACAGGTCAAACCGAAGCGCCGGCGGTCGCCCATCAGCTTTACGCCGAACATGAGCAAGGCGGATTTTGAAAAGATGGTGTCCCGGACCCAGGAATACATCAAGGCGGGAGATATCTTTCAATGTGTGCTGTCTCAGCGATGGGAAACCAATCTGCAGGCCCCGCCGTTTCAACTCTACCGGGCGCTGCGCGTCGTCAATCCATCGCCCTACATGTACTATTTGCGCATCGCCGGCGTGGAGCTTGTCGGCTCCTCTCCGGAAATCCTCGTGCGCTGCGAGGACGGGCTTGTCTCGGTGCGCCCGATCGCGGGCACGCGGCGCCGGGGCGCGACGGACGAGGAGGATGCGCAGCTTGAGCGTCGTCTCCTGGCGGACACCAAGGAACGGGCCGAGCACATCATGTTGGTCGATCTCGGCCGCAATGATGTGGGGCGGGTGGCCGAGAGGGGAACGGTCCAAGTGGAATCGCTGATGAATGTGGAGCGGTACTCGCATGTGATGCATATCGTGTCGAACGTGGTCGGGAAGCTGGATGCCTCGAAGACCGTGTACGATGTGTTGAAGGCCTGCTTCCCCGCTGGGACCGTTTCGGGCGCGCCGAAAATCCGGGCAATGGAAATCATCGAGGAGCTCGAGCCCACCAAGCGGGGTCCCTATGCCGGCGCAGTCGGGTACATCAGCTTTTCAGGCAATATGGACATGTGCATCAACATTCGGACGGTAGTGGTCTCGCGCCACCGGGCCTTCATCCAGGCGGGCGCCGGGATCGTGGCCGATTCAAACCCCGAGTATGAGTACGAAGAGACGTGCAATAAAGCCCGCGCCATGATGAAAGCGATCGAATTGGCGGAACAAGGTCTGGAATGAAAGAACGCTGAGTCATCTGCCGTCGGCTCCGAGCACTTCCTGAACGATCATGAGTCTTGTCGTGAGTTGAACACTGAGAACTGTCTACTGAAAGCCGGATTTACCCATGCTGCTGGTCATCGATAATTACGATTCCTTCACCTATAACCTGGTCCAGTATCTCGGAGAGCTGGGTGAGGATGTCCAGGTCTACCGCAACGACAAGATTTCACTGGGCCAGATTGAGGAGCTACGCCCGAGCCGAATCGTGATTTCTCCCGGCCCATGCACACCCAAGGAGGCCGGGGTTTCTGTCGACACGATCCGCCAGTTCGGGGGCAGGATTCCGATTCTCGGCGTCTGCCTTGGTCATCAATCGCTGGCCGTTGCCTACGGCGGAGAAGTCATCCGGGCTCCGCGCTTGATGCACGGAAAAACCTCACCGATTAAACATGACGGCAAGACGCTTTTCCGGTCGTTGCCGAATCCTTTTGAAGCGACCCGCTATCATTCCCTGATCGTGAACCGGACGAATCTTCCGGACTGTTTCGAGATTTCGGCGGAGACCGCCGAAGGCGAGATTATGGGACTCCGTCACAAGACGCTGGGTGTGGAAGGGGTGCAATTCCATCCCGAGTCGATCTTGACGACTGTCGGGAAAGACCTGCTCCGGAACTTTCTGAAACTCTAGCCGACTCACGCCGATTCACGACAATGATCAAAGACGCCCTCGCCAAACTGGCTGACCGAACCGATCTCTCCATGCAGGAGGCGGAAGAGGCGATGTCCGAGATTATGGACGGGGCAGCAACCCCTACGCAGATTGCGGCGTATCTCATGGGCCTCAGGCAGAAGGGTGAAACGGTCGATGAAATCGTCGGTTCGGCAACTGCCATGCGATCGCGCGCCATCCGGATCAGAGTCGGGGCACAAATCGTCGTGGATACCTGCGGGACCGGCGGTGACGGCGCCCACACTTTCAATATTTCCACCACGGCGGCTTTAGTGGTCGCCGGAGCCGGCATTACCGTGGCCAAGCACGGCAATCGCTCCGTGTCATCCAAATCCGGCAGTGCCGACGTCTTGAGTGCGCTGGGCGTCAAGATCGATCTGACGCCCGACCGGGTGGCGGACTGCATCGATGAAGTCGGGATAGGGTTCCTGTTCGCACCGCTCTATCACGGCGCGATGAAACATTGTGCCGGGCCGAGACAGGAAATGGGAATCCGCACACTCTTGAATGTGCTCGGCCCACTAACCAACCCGGCCGGCGCCACACACCAGGTTCTGGGTGTCTATGATGCCAAGTTGACCGAAATTCTCGGGCGGGTCCTACTGCAGCTTGGATCGCAACATTGTTTCGTCATTCACGGCATGGACGGGCTCGACGAGATCACCTTGTCGGACCGGACCAAGGTGTCCGAAGGCAAGGGCGGGGTGGTATCGAGTTATTTCACGGCTCCGGAGGATTTCGATCTCGCTCGCGTGGCGCGCAAAGAATTTGTTGGGGGGACGCCGGAGGACAATGCACGTATTGCCAAAGAAATTCTACAGGGCAGAAAAAGTCCCAAGCGGGACATTGTCTGTCTCAATGCTGCTCCTGCCATGGTCGTCGGTCAGAGAGCGAAAACGCTGAAAGAGGGATATCGCCTCGCTCAACAGGTGCTGGATTCCGGGGCCGCAGCCGAAAAGCTGGACAGACTCATCGCCTATACGAGAAAAGCGTAGCGCGCTATGATTCTCGATCAGATTCTCGAACATAAGAAAGCTGAGCTCAGGCGTAAACAAAGCCGTTCCTATCTCGCTAATCTCAAGGCGGCTATTCGTGATGTCGCGCCGCCTCTGGGCTTTGCCGTGACGCTAGAGGCCACCAGGACAGCCGGTAGTCCGGCCCTGATCGCTGAAGTGAAGAAAGCGTCACCAAGTCTGGGGCTCTTGCGGACCGAGTTTTCCGAGAAGTTTGACCATCTTGCCATCGCCCGCACCTACGTTGAACACGGCGCATCGGCTCTTTCTGTCCTGACGGACAAGGACTTCTTTCAGGGCGACCTCCACTATCTGTCCGATATCAAGAACGCATTGCCCGTCCCAGCGCTCAATAAGGAATTCATGGTCGGGGAGGTGCAGTTTTATGAAGCCCGGGCTCACGGTGCCGACGCCGTATTGCTGATCGTCGCGGCGCTAGAGCGACGGCAGCTGATGGATTTCTCCGCGCTGGCGACCGAGCTGGGCATGGACACGCTCTTTGAAACGCATCACGAGCGGGAGCTCGATACCGTGCTGGAATGGCTTCCGGGGGCCCGGATGATCGGGATCAACAATCGCGATCTGAAAACGTTCACGACCGACCTCAATGTGACGTTTCGGCTGGCCAAGAGAATCCCGGCCGACAAATTGATCGTCAGTGAAAGCGGCATTCATAAGCGGGACGATGTGGTGCGACTCCTCGAGGCCGGCATCCACGCGATGCTGATCGGGGAATCGCTCATTCGCGCAGAGCATACCGGCGAAAAAGTTCGCGAGCTGCTCGGCGTGACGACTAAAGCCCCCAAGTCAGCCTAGGCGGTCGGAACGAATCCATGGTCAAAGTAAAAATCTGCGGAATCACCAACGCGGAAGATGCCGAAATTGCGGTGGGGGCCGGAGCCGATGCGCTCGGGTTTATCATGTACCGGAAGAGTCCGCGATTTGTCGAACCGGCGACCGCCCGGACCATTATCGCGGCCCTTCCCCCGTTCGTCCTGCCGATCGGGGTCTTTGTGAACGAATCGGCCGACAGAGTCCGCACCCTCATGGACGAATGCGGGTTCACCCTGGCGCAGTTGCATGGCGACGAATCCGCCTCCTATTGCGAGAACCTTAAACGCCCCGCGCTGAAAGCGCTTCGCCTGAAGGATCGCGCCACGTTTCTGGCTCTGGCTGAATTCCAGGGGAGAGCGCAGGTCCGTGGATTCGTCATCGATGCGTTTTCGGATCAGGCCTATGGCGGCACGGGACAGACCGTCGATTGGACCTTGGCGGCGGAGGCGGCCCGGTCGGCGCCGATTCTCCTGGCCGGCGGGCTGACGCCGTCGAACGTGGCCGCAGCGATCCGCCAGGTACGTCCTTACGGAGTCGATGTCAGCACCGGTGTAGAAGAGAGTCCGGGGAAGAAAGATCCTGCTAGGGTGAAGGCATTTATCGAGGCAGTGAGGCTTGTGTCCCTCTGAGCGACCCGACTATACTTCTGGCAATTGCCTTGAGAAGGAACCAATTACCTATGCCCGTACTTCCCGACAGCCACGGACGGTTCGGACCCTATGGGGGCCGGTATGTTCCTGAAACGCTCATGCCGGCGCTGCTTGAGTTGGAGCAGGAATATGCGAAAGCCAGGAAGGACCGCCGGTTTCAGCAGGAACTTGCCTACTACCTGAAACAGTATGTGGGGCGCCCCACGAGCTTGTATCGGGCTGAGCGGCTGAGCAAGCGGCTGGGCGGGGCCAAGATCTACCTTAAGCGGGAAGATCTCTGCCATACCGGCGCGCATAAGATCAACAACGCGATCGGGCAGGTTCTTCTCGCCTTGCGAATGAAAAAGCCGCGGATCATCGCCGAAACCGGGGCCGGCCAACACGGGGTCGCGACCGCCACGGCGGCCGCCATGTTCGGACTCCAATGCGAAATCTACATGGGCACCGAAGACATGCAACGGCAGGCCTTGAATGTCTTCCGGATGCGTCTGCTCGGTGCAAAGGTGACGGGGGTGGATGCAGGAAGCAGAACGTTGAAAGATGCCATCAGCGAGGCCATGCGCGACTGGACCACCAATGTGCGGACTACGCACTACATTCTCGGATCGGTACTCGGGGCGCACCCCTATCCTATGATGATCCGGGATTTTCAGGCGGTCATCGGCAAAGAAGCGCGCAAACAGATTCTTGCCGCGGAAGGCAGGTTGCCGCACTATCTGGTGGCCTGCGTGGGCGGAGGCAGTAACTCCATCGGGCTCTTTCACGCGTTTCTGAACGACAAGAAAGTCAATATGGTCGGAGTCGAGGCGGGAGGCCTCGGCATCGCGAGCGGAAAGCACGCAGCGCGGTTTTCAGGCGGCAAGCCCGGAGTGCTGCAGGGCACGATGACCTATCTCCTTCAGGACGACAATGGGCAGATTAATTTGACCCATTCGGTGTCGGCCGGACTGGACTATGCGGCCGTGGGGCCTGAGCACAGCCTCTATCATGATGAGGGACGCATCGAGTATACCTACGCGACGGACGATGAAGCCATGTCGGCTTTTGATCTGCTCGCCCACGAAGAGGGGATCGTCCCGGCGTTGGAAAGCGCACATGCCATCGCCCACGTCGTCAAGCTGGCTCCCAAGCTGAAGAAAGCGCAAATCATCATCGCCAATCTCTCCGGACGGGGAGACAAAGACGTGCAACAGGTTGCGCGCATGCGAGGCGTCACCCTATGAGCGGACGGCTGGAATCCACATTCGATCGGCTACGCGGCCGAGGGGA
>DATIGF010000129.1:0-15209 GCA_035454865.1 Nitrospiraceae bacterium
CCGGTCAGTCTGTCTGGTCGTCGCTGGCTAAGGCTACGGGGCAGGAATATGAGACCGACATCTATGCTGATGAATTCACGACGGCTCAAGCGCTGGCTGAGGAGATTATTCGAACGAATGTGGTCTCAGGAAAAGATCTCCTGGCCGTGGAGCAGAGGCCCGAGTCCGGTCAGCCGCTCCAACCCCACACGCCTGAGCGACGCCGGCAGGAGGAGATCGGTGCTTCCTAGCACGACGGGGCGAATTTTCACGTCGAGGAGGAGGGGATGGTTGCGGTCCTGGTTTTCATGATGTCGGTAGACAGCCGGCGGGCATCGACGGCCTCTTTCCTTCCGGGCCTGGCCGATCCCGTGAGCGCAGCAGGTTTGACAAGGAATGGATCCGAATCCTAGGATGACGCGGGTCCCACGGAGCATCCATGCGAACGCATGTCGCCCGGTTGTTCAATAATCTTCCGATTCATCGCAAGTTTCTTCTCACCTCGACGATCCCTCTCGCCGCCCTCATCCTGCTTAGTGTGATGACCTACAGCAGTGTGCAAACATTTTCGCAGGATGAAGAACGGCTGAACAATCTGTATCTCACCCAGAAGACCGCCGCCCAGTACATGCGGTTGGTTGTCGATCTGGAGACCAGCTTCCGGGGGTTTGTGTTAACCGAGGAAGATCGCTATCTGAGGCCATATCGGGTGGCACAGGAAGGGATTCTTGCGATCGGACTGGTCCTCAAAGACAGAATTTCAGGGGGGCAGCAGCAGGATTTTCAGGCCATTCAATTGCTTGTCACGCAGCTGATTACCGAGAAGGATGAACTCATTCGGGCGATTAAAGCGGGCCGAAAACAGAATGCCATCCAGTACATTGAAGAAGGGCGAGGACGGGAGCTGATGGTGGAGATCAGAAACCGGATGGTGCAGTTCGACCAGCTTGAGCAGCAGAGTGCGACGGAGGAGTTGGCGCAACTCAGCCAGGATCGCGCGTCGACTTTGTTCGTGATCCTGGGCGGCGGGGTACTGACGTTCGGGCTCATTGTCAGCGCGCTGTATCTGATTGCCCGGTCGATCGCGGTTCCTCTTGTCAACCTCTCGAAGACCGTCGGCTCGTCCTCCGTCGGATTGGTGCCGACCATCCCTGCGTTGGAGCGGGAAGACGAGATCGGGGATCTCACCAGAGTCATGCACGAGATGAGTTCGCAGATTCAGGGACATCTGGATCAAGTGGAAAAATCAGAGGCGGTGCTCCGCCAGCTCAATCAGCATCTGTCACAATCGGAATCCAAGTATCGCGGTCTGGTGGATCATGCCCCGTTCGGCATTTTCACGACGAAAGGAACACAGGTCACGTTCAGTAATCGATACAACCAAATGTTGGCCGGGCTGAATCCTGATGAAGAGGGCGATCCCGCAAGCTTCCGCCGGCAGATTCATCCTGAAGACCGGGATCGGGTTCTTTCTGACTTTTCACATGCTGTTGCCGAGGGCCGACCGTGCGAATTGGTGTTCCGGTTTCTCCATAAAGACGGCAGCGTCCGAACCATCCTAAGCCGTCGCGTGCCGATTTCGCATGTGGAAAGCGCTCATCCGATCTATGTCGGCTTCAACATCGATATCACGGCATTGGACGAACTGCAGTCCCGATTGCGCCGGGCCGAACAGTTGGCGACGTTAGGACAGGTGGCGGCCGGCATTGCGCACGAGATCAGAAATCCCCTGGTCGGCATCGGCTCGACGGCGTCGCTGTTATTGGATGAGTTCGAGCGCTCCGACCCGAGACGGACGGAAATCGACGTGATTTTGAAGGAGACCCGACGGTTGGATCGGATCGTGAATCAGATTGTGGAGTATGCCAGGCCTCGCGATCTGGCGCCGGTGCGATTCGACCTGTCCGATCTCATCGACGAGGTCGTCAAGTTGCTGTCCGTGCCGCTACAGAGCAAACATCTCAGCGTCCGGTCGTCGGTATCTGCCGCGGTCAGCCAATTGCACGCCGATCGGGATCAAATCAAGCAGGTGCTCTTAAACGTCCTGCACAATGCGATCGATGCCTCCCGTACGGATGGACCGGCCATTGAAATAACAGCGGATGAGCTGTCCCGCAATGAACGGCCCGGTGTGGGACTGACTATTACAGATTCAGGCGTCGGCATTTCGGCCGCGGCCCTGGCCCATGTCTTCCAGCCTTTCTTCACAACCGGGAAGAGTCACGGGACCGGGTTGGGGCTGGCGATTTGCCGGAACCTCGTTGAGGGGCATGGCGGAGACATTCACATGGCCAGCGAGGTGGGAAGAGGAACGGTGGTGAAGATATCGCTGCCGATGACTCAGGATCCCCTGATGACGAAAGGCTGATCGATGCGTGCTGTTGTCTTTGTGACCGACGATGAACAGGCAATTCGTGCCGCCATAGTCAAGCGGCTGACCCGGCAGGGCCATCGCGCCGTAGGCTACGAATCCGGGGAAGCCCTGTTGGAGGCGCTCCAACACGAACTTCCCGATCTCGTGCTGCTTGACTTGAAGATGCCCGGTCTGAACGGACTCGACACCCTCAAACAATTGCGCCAGTCGGCGCCCTCAGCAACCGTGATCATGTTGACCGCTTACGGAACGGTGCACGATGCGGTCGAGGCGATGAAACTGGGAGCGTACGACTTTCTGATCAAGTCGGTGGATCTGGAGGGGATCGATCCGGTCATTGCCCGGGTATTGGACGTTCTGACCTTGCGCCGGCGTCTCGAGTCGGAACTGGGCCGCCAGGATACCCAGTACCATATAAGCAATCTGGAAGCCCATAGCCATGTGATGAAGCAGCTCCTCGAGCAAGTTCGCGAGGTGGCCGAAAATCCCAAATCATCGGTCATGCTGCTCGGTGAAACGGGTACAGGGAAGGAATTTCTGGCGCGTGTCATCCACCATAACGGGCCTCGCGGGGCGGGGCCGTTTGTGGGGGTCAATTGCACCGCTATTCCCAAGGATCTGTTCGAGAGCGAATTGTTCGGGTTCGAGCGGGGCGCCTTTACCGGAGCCAATCAACGCAAGCTCGGCCTGCTCGAAAAAGCGGAAGGCGGGACTTTATTTCTGGATGAGATCGGCGACCTGGATCATTCGATGCAGGGGAAACTGCTGCGTGTGATTCAGGAACGTTCCTTCAGGCGCCTCGGCGGGACCGATGACATCGGGGTGGACTTCCGCCTCATCACGGCGACGAACCGGGATCTCAAGAAAGAGGTCGGGCGCGGGACGTTCCGCGAAGATCTCTATTTTCGCCTCAACGTCGTGGCCTTCGAACTCCCGCCGCTACGGAAACGGGTGGAAGACATCCTGCCGCTCTGTCAGCGTGCCATCGTGCGCTTTGCGCAGGAATTCGGCAAACCGGTCCCGGATTTGGATCCGGAGGCGCGTGCGATGCTGGAGCGATACCATTATCCCGGGAACATTCGGGAACTTCAGAACATACTCGAACGGGCATTGATCTTTTGCCAAGGACGCACCCTGACGCCGACCTGTTTGCCGGGCGATCTCAGAGAGACTGCGGCACCCATGGCTGTGGCCACAGGAACCGGGACAGAGTCGATGGTGCGAGTCGAGATGAAGCTCGGGCAAGAGACGCTCGCCGACGTTGAGCAGGCGATCATCGAAGAAGTCTTGCGCCTGGCCGACTACAACAAGACCCTGGCTGCCAAGCAGCTGGGCCTCACCCGGTTCGCGCTGGATCGCCGACTGAAAAAGGGGGCCGAAGAGTAGGGCGTAGCACGGTGCGGGCGATCCTCGGCGAGGAGCGAGGCTTCCAACGGATGAAGAGACCGGATTGCGCTCGCGGGCTGTGACGTCTCAGCGATACGGGGTTAGGGAAGAATGATGGAGTCTCTCGCATAGCCGAGTCCGTGGAGGGTCTCTTCCAAAGCATCGACCATCGGCGGCGGACCGCAGAGAAAGACGGCGGTGTCGGGACCGGAAGGGGGAAGATGCCGTTGGAAGACATCGACGGTGATTCGCCCCGTTCCATCTGTCCATCCTGCCGGCGGCTGTCCCAGTACATGATAACAATGAAAGTTCCGGTGCGCTCGGACGTTCTGTTCCCATTCGTCTCGAAATAGAATATCCGCCTCGGTCTTATTCGCGTAGATCAGAAACAGTTCCACGTCGAGCTGCTTTGCAAGAATCCAACGGATGATCGCGATCATCGGCGTAATGCCGGAACCGCCCGCCACGAATCCCACCTTCCTGGCCATGCCGTCTACCCAATGGCCGCCTGTATTGGGTCCGCTGATCAATACTGAGTCTCCCACATGCCGGTCATGCAGGTACCTGGAGACAAGGCCTGTTTCGTAGCGCTTGACGGTCAATTCGAAGTAACCCGGCTCACCGGGGAGAGACGACGGCGTGTAAGGACGTTTGACGGCTTTGTCGTTGATCGTGGCGTGGACGTAGAGGTAATCGCCGGGCAGCATGTCCAAGGTGGCATCGGGAGGAAGCCCGAAGCGAAAGGTTTTCGTGTCGTGGGCATCCTGGCGAATATCCGTGAGCCGGTAGGGGCCAGGAGTCTTGGTCCTAATCCGAGTGGTTGCACCCATAGGGCAGCCCATCATACGTAGTTGAGGCAGTCTACGCAATCTCTGCCGCCGGACGGGCAGGTCCGGCGGAACCCGTATCGGGGGCAACCGCCTCGCGCCGGAATACGGCGTGCTGCGGGTGGTGGATGGAGGAGCGCCGCTTGTTGCGGGATGCCCTTCCGACTGTCCCTCATTCAAGCACTGGGGTTACTGCGTTGTCGGATTGATGTGGAGTTTCGAGCGGTCAGGCGGCCTGCGCAAGCAGATCGAGCACGGCTTGATTCCACCCTGCCGGTCCGATTCCCGGCGCGCGAATGAGGCCGGGGAGATTGATATCCGGATCATAGGAACCGTCTGGCTTTTGCACCAGCACCGGGCGGTCGACGCTTAGCAGGAGCGGCAGGTCGTTCAAACTATCGCCGATGCCTACCGTTTCAAGATCCTCGTGGAGTCCGTCCAGCCGCCACTGTCGTTGATAACAACGAAGAAGAATGTCTGCCGCCAGTCCTTTATCGTTGGGTCCTGTCAAATGGAAGAAACGACCACCTTTCGTCCAGCGGAGGCCCCGTGTGACGATCTGACGACAGACCTCCTCGACCAGCTCGGGCGGCCCGTCGAGCAGGAACGGCTCATCAAACTCACGAAGCTTGGCCCGCAGCGCCTCCTCGCGCGAGAGTCCGGTTGCGCCCATGATGTCGTCGAGTGAAAGGTCCCCGAATCCCCGCAAGGGGGTATCGACGGAGTCTTCGATTTGTTTCAGCACGTCGCGCAGCAGCGCATAGGGCGTCCCCAGTTCGATGGCGTGGTATGCCGAGCGTCTGCGCGACCGTTCCAGCGGGAAGTCGAATGTGTTTAAAGGGACGAAGACGGCTCCTCCGTTTTCCACGATAAAGGGATCGTGATGGTCGAGACGTCGCCGCAGCGGTTCAATTTCAGCCCGGGTTTTGCTTGAGACGAGGATCACAGGCACGTGGAGGGAGCGGAGTGCCTCAAGCGCCGGACGAGCCGCCTCAAACGAGTAGGTGTCGCTGTTGAGGAGGCTTCCGTCGAGATCTGTGAAAAAGATGTAGCGAGTCATGAGTCTTACAGGTGCCGCAGGTCTTCGTTCACCTGAGCCTGTGCGCGCCCGGCCAGGCGACGTTCCAGAAATTCCTTTGCAAGATCTTTCCCCCCGAGTCCGAGCGCGAGCGCGGTGGCAAGGACGAGACCTCCCCAGGTAATGCCGAAGCCGACGACTACGATGTGCTGGGCGATGCCCAGTTGTTCGAGCGCCATCGCGACTGCGAGCAGTTGAATTCCCCAGCGCGTTCCCGCCGCGATCCAGCGGGCAGGGGGTAAGCCGGCGTTGACGGCCGCGATCAATACGGCCTGCGACACAAAATTGGAAATCAGATAGCCGGCAATTCCAATGACGGCTGCCGTCACCAGATGAGGGACATAGGCCAGCAGCGAGTGGGCTGCCTGATTAATGGGCGTCACGTTCAACGCGCTGAGCGAAGCCATGGAGGCGAAGATGACAATGAGCCAATAAGTTGTGCGGCCGATAAGGTACGAAGGGTCGGCTTTCACACCTCCCCTGAGGAGTGCCGCGGCGACCCCGAGCCGGTCGCAGAGCCGGTCCAGGCCGATAACGCGAAGGAGCCGTTCGATGAAGTGGCTGCTGGCCCATGCCGTTACCAGCCCGACCAGGAGCAGAATACCCATGGCGAACACGTTCGGGAGAATGGCCAGGACCTGTTGGCCGAGGAGTTGAACCGGCGCCAGGAGGGCTTGTTCCCAGAGATTCTTCATGGTGTGCTCCTTTCGGGCCTCGTGGCCGGGGGCTCAGTCCGAGTCATGGTTCGCGGGCCGAGGCCAGCGTGTCACAAGATAGTCCTTTTGCTTTTCGAATGTCTGGCACAGGGCTTCAACACGCCGCTCAGCTTCCGTCGAGGTCAAGCCTTGTGTGTTCAAGACGAACGAGGCGGTCTTGCCCAGATACAGCGGCGTGAGCGCTTTCAGCAGGTGTTCTCGCGGCAACACGCTTCTGTGATAAGCGAGGGCTGCGTCGTAGATCACTTGTACCCAGAGTGAGTCGGGAATGCGGAAGTCTTGCACAGCGACGTTCCGGAGCTGCGAGAGTTGGCGCATGGAGTCTTCCGTCAGGATGCGGGCCCAGATCGAGCGTAAGTCCGCCAGCCCCAGCTGAAAGAGGTCGACCATGCGTTCGACGTTGACATTGACCGGTTCGACCCCCACTTCATACTGGAAGCCGAAGACCGGAACAGGTTGTGAGCCGGTGATGGGCAGCCAAGCGGTCGTATGGGCTTCCATGAGGGCGAATAGGGCGCCGACGACCTGCATCAGCATGGATGAAAGATCGGCGGCAGGATCTTTCGGATTGTGAATCTTGGCGCCGAGAAAGCTTTGGCAGATTTTGGCTCCGCTGGTGATCGCTTCCGTCGTCATCCAGATATCGATGCCGAAGCGCGCGACATCGGATTCCCACACGTGTTTTTCCAGATAGTGCTGGGCGAGATGACCGGCGAACCCGAATTCTCCTCCGATCGGTTGCCGTACGCAGAGACCGTAGAGCGCCCGCGTCAACGGATAGGCGATGCTGTTGGTGATGGTGCCGTCATACTTGTGACGGCGATAGTATGGCGCTACATAGTCGTAGCCTTCTTTCATGATCGGGTGGAGAAGCAGCTCAATCCATTCAGGGGTGATACTGCGAAGGTCCGAATCGACGACCGCGCAGGCGGACACATTCAACCGCCGCGCGATTTCGAAAATGGTCCGGAACGCGCTGCCTTTGCCGGGGATGCCGTGGTAGGGAGTGACGATGCGGTGCAGCGTACTCTGGCGGTCGCTGATAAACAGGCGATCCAGGTCGACCATTGTATGGGCGACGATGGCCGAGGTCTCGTCCGAGGAGCCGCCGTCGGCGTTGACGAGGACGGCTCGATACCCCGGAAAATACTTCGTCAGGCCGGCGCTGACGGCCCGGACGACGTGGCCGACCGTCGCGGCATTGTTGAAGCTCGGGATGCCGACAAGAATGTCGGCCGTGCCGATGGTCTCCAACAGCGATTCGGTATCGGCGGTGAGTGGAATGAGGCTGGTGTTCATGCGACTGGCTGCCGGGTTTCGATTGTGGGATCCCACGCGTGATCCTGCTCAACTGCGTCGATGAGCCGGTCGAAGATATCGGGTACGGCATGGGTGACCCGGCTCCAATTGGAGATCATGGGTACCCCCAACGGATCCTCAAGAAAACTTTCCGTCGCGAGCGTCATGCCTCGGAGAAACACCTCCACCGCGCGGCGTTCCTCATGCCGGTCGAATCGAAGGCTATTGATTGCCGCATCGTTCTCATAGCGGCTGATGGCTTCCTGGGCGGCTTGCAGGTAGGTAGCCCGCAACGTCTTGAGGATGCTTTCCGAGAGTACGAGTCCTTCGCTTGCCAGGTTGCGAAAGAGGGACTTGGTGATATCCATGCACATCTTCAGCAGGCCCGTGTCGGGATTGTGGGTGGATAGTGATTGGTGCTTATGCTCGTAGGCATCGGCGATGTCCGCCTGACAAATCCGTCGGAGCGCGCAATTACGGTAAATCTCCGAGAGGACGCCGATCTCGAGCCCCCAGTCGCCCGGTATGCGATTGATCCAGGCCAGGTCTCGCACCATCGCGAATTCGCCGGCCAGCGGATATCGAAAACTGTCGAGAAATGAGAGCAGCGGATGGGGTCCCACCAGCAGTTGCAGGCTGCGGATGAGGGGGGTGATAAAGAGGCGGGTTGCACGGCCGTGCATGCGATCTGTGACACGGCTGTAGTAGCCTTTGCAGAATTCATAGGCAAGGTTCGGATTGGCGACGGGATAGCAGAGTCGGGCCAGGTACTGGCGGTCGTAACTCACAATGTCGCAATCATGGAGGGCGATGACCTGGCTCTGTCCCCTGGCGAGCACATAGCCAAAAGCCGTCCAGCATCCGCGTCCCTTGCCTTGCAGTCCGATATCGATCTCATGCGAGACCAGGACATTCAAGAGTTCCTGAATTCGGGCACCGTCGTTCCAGATCAGTCGTACTCGTTGTGGCAGCCGGGCAAAGAACTGTTTGGCCAGCCTGAACTCCAGGGCTGAGGCCTGGTCCAATGAAATAACAATTTCGTGGATGTATCGTACCTGGCACAGGGTTTCCACGATTCGCTTCAGGGCCGGGCGCTCTAACTCTGCATAGAGGGAGGGGAGGACGAGAGCGATCGGAGTGGTTCGTGCGTACCGCTCGAGCTCCTGCTCTAGCTGGTCGATGTTCGAGTCGCCCAGCCGGTGGAGGACGGTGACTACGCCGTTTTGATAGAAGTCTGACACGGGGCCCTCCCTTGCCTGATTCCGGCGGTGACCGTTTCGAAGGTCGTTGCGAGATCAGCGGGACGGTCGTCGCCCTGATCCGCAACACAATCCCGACTCAGACTACAGGGGTTGCACGGGGTGTGCCATAGCGGATGTTCTAAATTATCACAGACCGGTAGTAATTTCACTCGGGACTAGTGCGATTCCCAGTGAAGGGAGCCTGTATTTCTGTAGGTGAAAGGAGGCAGCGGACTGCGGACCCTACGGTTTATCCGTCGATAGTTTTTTCCCGAGGCGGCGAGCCAGGCGTACCATGCCGGGGGAGCGATCATTCGGGCTGAGCAGGACATTGAGAATGTGAAGCTGGCTCTGGTCCGCGAATGCAGCCGCCAGTCGTTGTTCAAACTCGCGTTGGGTGCTGACGCGTGATCCCACCCCCCCGCCGATCAGATCACAGATCCGCTCGTACTGCCACTCGTGCACGTCGTTGAACGGACCCTCCAGAATTTCCCGTTCCGTTGAATAGCCGCGGTTATTGAGGAGCACGACGATAGGGGCTTGCCCGTAGCGGACGCAGCTGGCCAATTCGGTCCCGGTCATTTGAAAGGCTCCGTCTCCGACCAACACGATCGGCCGGAGGCTTGGATCTGCAAAGGAAGCGCCGAGGGCGGCGGGTACGGCAAATCCCATCGAGGTGTAATAAGCCGGCGATAGAAACTCGAAACGATGGCGGACATGCAGATCGGCGGCGGCAAAGAGTGATTCGCCGACGTCAGCGATCACAACCGTCTTTTCCGTCAACACCGTGTCGAGATGCCGGAAGAGCCCTTCCAATGTGACCGGGGCGTCGGGACGCGGGACCGCGGGCACGACAACCGAGCGAGCCGGTAGGGATCGCAGCGGGAAGGCGGGGAGCGGGGCATGCACGAGTCCCTGGACAAAGTCCTGGAACTTAATGGATTCATAGCGGTGGTGTTTGATGGCGACGCGGTCGGCCGTGGCGTGAATCGTGCGCCCTTCAGACAGCAGCGGTGAACGGGCATCCAAGTCTTCTACGTCTGACAGGATGGAGCCGAGGATCAAGAGGCAGTCAGAGTCGTTGATGAATTGTTGCACCTCCTCGCGACCGATCAACCCCCCATAGACGCCGACGTAGAGCGGATGATCCTCTCGAATGATGGACTTGCCGAGCAACGTCGAGGCGATGGGAATGTTCAGCCGCTCTACCAGTCGCGCCAGGTCATCCTGGAGGCCGAATCTGCCGACTTCGGCCCCGACCAGCATGGCCGGTCGTTTCGCTGAGGCCAGCATGGTCCGCACTTCCCCGATGGCTTCTTCCAACGCGGCCGGATCACTCGGTTCGTCCTCGATGCAGATCGGTTTTACGGCGCCGGCCAGAGGTGTGTGGACCATGTCGCGGGGGATCTCCAGATAGATGGGGCGTCGATAGCGCAGCAGTGCGGCAAAGGCGCGATCCATCTCCCGTTCGGCGGTCAGGGGATCATCGAGAGTCACGGCGGCGACAGTCATGCGTTCAAAGACCTCTCGTTGAGTAGAGAAATCCCTGACCATGTGGTGCAAATACGGCGTGCGTGTTCGCTCCGAGAGGCCCGGGGACCCGGTCAAGAGAACCACCGGCGAACGCTCGGCATAGGCACAGGCAATGGCATTGACGGTGTTCAATCCTCCGACGCAATAGGTCACGCATACAGCACCGATTCCATTGATACGGGCGTATGCGTCGGCGGCGAATCCGGCGCAGTCTTCACGTGTCGTGCCGATGTGTTTGATGGGAGAGGCCTCAATCAGCTGATAGAGGGACAGGACATAGTCGCCCGGAATGCCGAAGATGTGGCGAACACCCAGACGGTGCAGGCGATCCAGGACAGCGGACCCGATGGTGGCTTTGCCGATCATCTTCCAATCTCCGGATTTCCGATCGAACGCACGCTCTTGAACATATTCTACGATTTCAGGAAAACACACTGACCGCAGTCCGTCAAGCAGGTTCTTGCATGCTTGCCATCAGTTGTGCGCGGTTTCAAGACCCTTGACCTTTGCTGCCTTGCAGTCGGATAAAGGAACGATGCACACACAAACTCCAACAGGCCATGTCAGGTTGAATACGCAACGGATTCCCGAGGGACCGGGGCATCTCTGGATCTATGCCGGTCATCTCGGCCAGGTCGTCGGTCAGCCGGCGGCAGGCGACTTGATCGATGTGTTAACCCCGAACGGCCGATTTTATGGACGCGGGTTCTTCAACCCGGCCTCGAAAATCAGAGTCCGTCTGTTGACGTTTGAGGACGAGCCCATTCATGAAGCGTTCTGGAGCGGCAGAATTCAGCAGGCGATCCGTCTTCGACAACGCGTGGTCACCCAGACGAATGCCTACCGGCTCATCTACGGAGAAGGGGATCGCTTACCCGGTTTGATCGTGGATCGATACGATCAGACGCTGGTAATGCAGACGTTATCCTACGGCATGGATTGTCACAAGAACCTGCTGGCTGACTTGCTGTCGAAGGAGTTGAATGTCACGAATGTGTTCCTCAGGAATGATGCCAAGAGTCGGCAACTTGAAGGGCTTCCTCTCGAGCGCGGGTTTCTTCGCGGCAGCGGTCCCACGCAGGTGGACATCCAGGAGGGAGCCGCACGTTTTGTGGTCGATGTCGAGCGAGGACAGAAGACCGGCTGGTTCTGCGATCAGCGGGAGAACCGGCTGGCTGCGGCAAAACTCGCCGCAGGGGCTGAGGTGCTGGAGGTATTTTGTCATTCGGGAGCCTTCGGGATTCATGCGGCACTTGCCGGGGCGAAGTCGGTTGAAGGGCTCGATGTCAGTGACGAAACGCTTGTGCTGGCGCGCGAACATGCCCGGCGGAATGGCGTTGAGGAGCGGTGCACCTACCGGGCGGCGGATGCGTTCGACGAGATGCGGAGTTTGGTAAGGAGTGGCCGGCGCTACGACCTCGTTATGCTCGATCCACCTGCCTTCGCCAGGAGCAAGCCGGCATTGTCCGGAGCACTTGCCGGGTACAAAGATGTCAATCTCTTAGGCCTTAAGTTGGTGAGACCGGAAGGGTTTGTAGTGACGAGTTCCTGCTCGCATCCGGTTTCAGGGGAAGATCTCTGGACGGCGATCCGTCTGGCCGCGCGCGATGCCAAGCGGGACATACGGCTCATCGAGCAGCGAGGCCAGAGCGCGGACCATCCAATATTGGCAAGTATGCCGGAAACGCGCTATCTCAAATGTTTCATCCTTCAGGCTCTGTAGATTGCCGTCCACCTGTCTGATCAGCTTTTCAATCAGCGCGTCGCAGCTTTGCCGGGGCGATTCCCCGGCAGCTAGTCGCTAGGTGGCTCAAAGTGACCCGGGGGACGTTGTTGCCATGGAACCGTGGCTTGCCGGGATTGTTTGACCAGGCTACGCAAACTCATTTCGGCGGCACGCAGGAGTTTCGGATCACCGGCTTGCATAAGCGCGGTCAGGAGGACGTAGAGTGAGCGATCCATCCGGGATCCGGCCAAAATACGATCCGTGACAGGATCAACTTGGGAAGGAGGCGGCTCTTCTTCTTCGTCCGAGTCCTTGAACAGGAATTCGAAGGTATGAGGAGCGTCAAAGAGCCAGGCCGGTGGAATACGAAGGGCGGTAGCCAGCGCCTGAAGCGTGGCTGTTGAGGGATCTGTCTGTTCCGTCTCGATCTGATCGAGAAGCGCTGCGGAAATGCCAGCTGAGTCTGATAACGACTCAACTGATTGCTTTCTCGAAATCCTCCAGGCCTGGATCAGTGGTCCGATTGACATCGTGCGATGATACAGAAACCGGCTAACAGCTTCAACAGTCCGGACAGCTAAATGTATGATAAATTATTGTAATTCAATGAGTTATGTTAAATATCGGTCGCTGGAAGATCGGAGGGGAAATCGGGTACAATACCTCCACGCAGGCGGTTGTGTAGAAGGAGGTAACGGGATCATGTTGGGAACCGATATTCGTGGAATCATGGCAGAGGAGGAAGAAGTTCAGCGCCGGCAGCAGGCCCTGAAGTCTCTTGTGACCATGCGGTCAAGACAGCTTCGAGAATCACTTGATGAACGAATCAAACGTGCCAGAAATAGCGGAGACTGGACGCAACTCTCGAAAGCGGAGTGCGCCGATCTGCACAAGCAAGAGAAAGCGCATCTAAAGTCTCAGCTTGAGCAATTACAGTTCGAGCAAGACCGCACCAGGGGGAAGTTGACTGCATTGAAGCGCGCCAAGGCTAGAGCACAACGGATCCGCGCGGCAGAAGCGGCGTCTGAACGAAAGCGACGGTAGTCGTCTGCACCTCTCGATTCGAGCCACCTCTCAGGTGATATCGGAGTGACGGTGGACGCGGCGCCCCCTCTCCAGGCACTGACGCGTGCCCAGGGCACCCTCATCCGGCGGTTAGTCCGCGAAAAGAAAACCAGAACTCGCGAAGGCGCCTTCATCCTCGAAGGCGCCAAGTCCTGTCTCGATCTGATTGCCCGTCAGCCGGGTGCCATTCTCAGTCTCACGCTGTCATCCGGTTACCTTCAGAGTGAGGGGGCGGCGGACCGAAGGCTCCGATCCAGGCTGGGTGCTCGCCAATTTTCTTGTCCTGAAACCGTGTTCGACAAACTTTCTGACGTCGAAAATCCGCAGGGGGTGCTTGCGGTCGTCCGGCAGCCGCAATGGGACGAAGCGCAGGTGTTCGGGCAGGCGAGAGTCCTGGGGATCTACACAGATCAGGTG
The DNA here is from genome assembly GCA_035454865.1 of Nitrospiraceae bacterium. Lineage (GTDB taxonomy): Bacteria > Nitrospirota > Nitrospiria > Nitrospirales > Nitrospiraceae > Nitrospira_D. The sequence continues at coordinate 13,642 of DATIGF010000129.1, forward strand.
CAGGACCCTGCGAATGTGGGAACTATCATCAGGACGGCGGCTGCCCTGAATCTCACGGGCGTCTGGCTGAGTCCGGATTCCGCGGACTGTTTCAATCCCAAAGTTGTTCGTGCGACGGCCGGGGCAATCTTAAGCCTTCCCATCTTTCGGACAGCGGACATCAGAACCTTCTCGAGACATAAGTGTTCGATCTATTCGACTCTTCTGCCTTCACCGGAAACGGTCCCTCTCAGGAGCATTCGGAAGATTCCTCGCCGGCTCGTGATCGCGGTCGGCAATGAGGGGAAGGGATTATCGTCCGAGGTCGTGAAGTTGTCCGAGGTCAGGTTTTCTATTCCGCTCTCCAGGGAGATCGAGTCGCTGAATGTTGCTGCGACGGTCGCGATCTCAGCATTCTATTTCAGCGGTCTTCCCGCAGAATCTTAAACGCTTTTGTGCAGTTTCTCCCATGGGAAGCCGGCCACTGATCCGTTAAAACCAACATCAGCTTCTGTAAGTGGATGCTATGGTGCCGAGGGACAGAATCGAACTGTCGACACCAGCCTTTTCAGGAGAGACTGAAAACGAATTAGATCAAATAATTACAGAGAAGACCCAAGGTAAAAAGTGACATTTCGTGTCATGCAATATCAAGAAGTTACAGGTCCAGGTGCCATTAGTGGCACCTCGTTGCGTTCATTTTCCTGCACGGGTTTGTTGCGTGGGTTTTACATACTACATAGTACCAAATTCGATCGGCTGAACATGACTCCTGAGCGAGCAGAGTACTCGTGTATTGGATAGCCCAGTATTCTGGGAGGATGTCATAGACATGAGCGCAGGCTGTGTGATTCAATTTCAACCTGTGCGAGCGCGTGGTCAAACCGATGGACCGGATTGAAATAAATTATCGAGCCCTCCTGGCTGTGGCTGTGGTGCTCAATTCGCAGCGGGATATGAACAGCCTGTGGGAAGCGATCACGGCCGAGATCAAGAAGGTGATCCCGTGGGCGCGGGCATCTGTCACTCTCTACGATCCCGAGGCCGACGGGTTCAGGTTTTTTGTCGTGGCAACGACGACGGCACAAGTCGTGCTGTTACGCAAAACGGTGGTGCCCCGTGCCGGCAGCGGCATGGGTTGGGCCTACGATCATAAAGCCGCACACATTCGTCCTGACCTGAAGCGGGAACAGGTCTTCCTGGAAGACAAGTGGTACGTCCAGGAAGGTCTCGGACGCATGATCAATCTGCCCCTGCTCGTCGGCGACCGGTGTCTGGGCATTCTCAATATCGGCACAATAGAGCAGGGAACCCCCGATCCGGGAATTTTCGAGTTCTTGACGCAAGTGGCGATTCAAATCGCCTCGGCGATCGATCATGTCCAAGCGTACGAGCAGATCGATCGACTGCGAGACCAGCTCGCCAGGGAAAACGTCTACCTCAGCGAAGAACTGAAGCTCGTGAAGAACACGGGCTCCTTGGTGGGGAAGAGCCCCGTCTTTCAGCATGTGGTAGACCTTGCACGCGAGGTGGCGCCCACGCCCACGACCGTGCTGATTACGGGCGAAACCGGAACCGGCAAGGAAGTG
>DATIGF010000130.1:0-12510 GCA_035454865.1 Nitrospiraceae bacterium
GTCCGCTCGTCACCCCGACTCCGATCAGGAACATCGCCAACAACACCACCGCCGCGATCAGCCACCACAGGTGGCGATGATGCGGCGCTTCATCGTGTCGCCAATGAATCTGCCAGGGTATTTCGAGGTAATGCGGGTGGCGAATCATGACACCCCTCCTTCCCATCGGTCCTCAAGAAACCTTGACCTCGATGGATTTCGGTTTGGCCTTCTCCGACTTCGGCAGGTGCACCCTCAATATGCCGTCTTTGTATTCCGCGGCCACTTTCGTGGCATCCGCATCTTCGGGAAGGGTAAAGCTCCGCATAAAGCTCCCGTAGGCCCGTTCGACGCGATGATATTTCTTTCCCTTTTCCTCTTTCTCGTATTTCCGCTCTCCGGTGATTGAGAGCACGTTATCCTGCACAGTCAGTTTCACATCCTCTTTCTTGACCTCGGGCAACTCTGCCTTGACGAGGTATTCCTTCTCGTCTTCAGAGATATCCACCAGGGGGGACCATTCCGCGACGGTCATGGTCTCTTTCTCGCCCTCGCTCTTGGCCGGTGGGCGCCCCCACAGTGTGGAGAGGCGTTTCTCCAGCTCCTCAAGGTCCTTCCAAGGATTCCAATGACCTTTCGACGGTTCCCATCTCGTCAGTCCGCTCATGGTAGTCCTCCGCTGGTTAAGAAAATAAGAAGGTTTAAGACATCAGCCGTTTTTCTGAAGGAGCCCGTCATCTAACCGCTGGTTCAGCATGACCCCATGACTTATAAGGCCTAAATGCGTCATGGGCAACTCTTCCCCGTATGAATTTGTATACGAAAATATTGTGCATGCTCGGTGCCAGACCGATTGCTCAATGAAGATAGTGGAATGACGCCGGGTTATCGAAAGAGAGAGAGGAAAACAGGCCAGTAGCGGAAATGTCTTGAGGCGTTTCGGGTCAGAGGGCTAAAGGTGGCTGTTGCCTATTACCACAATGGACTCGAGCCCCGGCCGGTCGCGTTGCCCTTGGAATGACGAGAACTTAGGAGCAGGGGGGGTCGTCTCGCAATGGATCAAGACAGCGGATAAGGAACCCGTCAGCATGGCGGGTTCGTCAGCTTGCATCCTCCTCTTGTGCTGTGTGATGAGGATCTGGAATAACCGCCCCGCACTCGACGCAGCGGATCGCTCCGGTCTTGCGTCCATCCTTCGTGAGCACGTCATCGATCGCGCGACTATGCAGGCAGGGTTTGGTCAGAAACGAAGTGAAGGAAGGGCTGCGCTCACTCAAAGGATTGTTCATAGAGGACCCCTCTGGAATAAGAGCCAACCGCTTACGCCATCATTCTAGGGCGCGTTCCAACGCTTTTTCCAGCCACAAAATCTAGGGGGATAAGAATGGCCCCCCTACATCTTAGAGAGTATGAAAGACAAAATGAACGTATTAATACCCGTTCCTTGATTCATGCATCATCATGGTTACGTTGAAACCGAAGGGAGGTGGAACCAGGATAAGCGAAAGTTCCCGCTCTTGTGCGGCGTAGCGGGAAGGGGCATCGGTCCTGTGCCAGTGCGAGAGGATGGCCCGAAGGGACGCACTTCTATCTCGGTGCCAGTAAGAGGCACGGCTCAAGAGAAGGAGCCCGATGGACGGGGGGTGCGGAACGGTCAAGCGTAGGTGGATCGCTGGATCGTCCGGGTTTCTCTCGGTGAAAGGGCAGGGTTGGTGCTCACACAAGAGCGGGTTTGTCGTCTCCACAGCGGAAAGTTAGCCGCATGTTAGTGCGAATTCTGCTATCCCTCAGGTTGTGAAGAAAAGTTAATTAGAATTTAGAATAAGGGGTGCGGCGCGACTCCGAATTGAAGCAGGGGTTGGGACTCTCCGCCGACATTTCCGACAATCCGCCAGCGGCCGTTTTCCATCTTCAAGTAGTGAACCTCTTCATACCAACTGTCCACCGGTGCCCGTAGCTTCGTATCTTTGGACGTTCCCCACACCACCCCCGTACAGGTTATCTCAGCCGTCAGCTTGCTCCCGCTTCCGACTGTTCGAATCACCGAGAAAGTGTGGAAGCTCTCGAGTTCCTTGTAATGTTCGAAAAGTTGACTCCAGACTTTCCTGATATCGGCCTTCTTGAGTCCGTGGTAAAGGTAATCCTCAGAATACAACGCCATGATTCCATCGAGATCACGCGCTTGCATCGCCTGCTCGGCCCGTTCGAACGTGGCCAATAACTCCTTGAGTGTTTGCGGATCAACTTCCTGGATGGTTCCTGAGGTCAGTTGAGTCTTGGCTTCTACATCAGGCTGAAAGGGCGCCCAGACGCCCAGGCTCAACCAGAACAGACCCAGTGCCATAATCTGTGGAACGCGCATCGATCGGCTCCTTCTGTAGTGGGCTCAAGCCCTATGAGCATGGCTTCTGCAAGGTAGAGACCATCAAGCGTTTTCGACATATCGCAAATTCTCTTTGTGAATCGACGGGTCTTGACCTGGTTGAGGCTCCACGGGGGGCCGGGATCTGTAGCGGAATTCATCAGTCCTGAGGAACGACCGTGGAAAATCGCGCCAGCGCCAGGACTAACGTCGTGATCATGGGAGCGGCAGGTCGTGACTTTCACGACTTCAACATGGTCTTTCGAGCCAATCCCGACTATGAAGTGGTCGCTTTCACCGCTGCCCAAATTCCCAACATCGCCGGGCGGACTTACCCGGCTGAGCTGGCAGGGGAACATTATCCCGGCGGTATCCCGATCGTGCCGGAGGAGAAACTGGAGACCGTCATCGCTGCCCGGGCGGTCGACCAGGTCATTTTGTCCTACAGCGATCTGTCCCATGAAGAAGTCATGCATAAGGCCTCGCGGGTGTTGGCCGCCGGGGCCGACTTCCGTTTTCTGAGTCCCCGTTCCACTATGCTTCGTTCCCGCAAGCCGGTGGTGTCCATCTGTGCGGTTCGGACGGGAGCGGGGAAAAGTCCGGCTGCACGAAGGATGGCGGCGCTGCTGAGAACGCGGGATTTGAACCTTGCCGTGGTTCGCCATCCGATGCCCTACGGAGACTTGGCGCAACAGGCGGTCCAGCGGTTCGCTACGCTCGATGATCTTCAGCATGCCCGTTGCACCATCGAAGAGCGGGAAGAATATGAACCGCATATCCGGCAGGGTGATGTCGTGTTCGCCGGCATCGACTACGAGCGCATTCTCCGCCGGGCCGAATCCGAGGCCGATGTGATTCTCTGGGAGGGAGGGAACAATGATCTTCCGTTTTTTGCTCCCGATCTGGAGATCGTTCTGGTCGATCCGCATCGGGCCGGCCATGAGCGCAGATACTTCCCCGGAGAAGTCAACCTGCTTCGAGCCGACCTGGTTATCATCACGAAGGTTGATACGGCCGATCCTCAAAAGGTCGAGGAAGTCCGAGCGACGATACGATCGGTTAATCCCGCTGCGACAATTATTGAATCGACGATGCCGGTCACGGTGGACGATCCGGTGCTGATCCGGGGCAAGCGGGTGCTCGTCGTGGAGGACGGGCCGACGGTGACCCACGGCGGAATGGCCTACGGGGCCGGATTTCTCGCAGCGAAGCAGTACGGGGCGGCATTGGTGATCGATCCGCGTCCCGCCGCGGTCGGCAGTCTCCGCGAGACATTTCAGTCGAATCCGCATCTTGATTGCGTGCTCCCTGCGATGGGCTATGGATCCGAGCAGATCCGTGACCTGGAACAGACGATTAACCGGGTGGACTGCGATCTCGTATTGATCGCCACACCGGTGGATCTGCGGCGGCTCATCTCGATCAGGCAGCCGACCTGTCGAGTCCGCTATGAATTTGAAGAGCGCGGGGGGACAGAGCTCAAAGGCATGCTGTTCGCCGTTCTGGAGAAGGGGAGGCAGGCATGAATCCTTTTCGGAGATCCTGGCTCAAACGCTCAGTCCGACATTTCTTTAGAAAAGAGGGGGGGCTCAATGACCAAAGTCTCAAAAGCGTCAGTTGTCCGGCAGGTTCGAGTGGATTGCTGCCACCGCTGCGGCGGTCTCATGATCCCGGAGCAGGTGCACGAACTCGGCTCCTTCGACTGGCGTTGCGTGAGCTGCGGGGAGCGGGTCGACCCGGTCATTCTCGAACATCGCCGGGAGGAAGTCGTGCGTGCCGAAGCCGAAAAGTTAGTTGCCGGCCACGGAAAATCCCGCCTGAGTTAATCTCCGCCCTCACCAGGGCCGATGCCATCTGCTCGGGTCATTTCTCCAAGCAGAACGATAAGGTTCGCGCGCTGTTTTTGTGGCATCGCCGCGAACCGGTGCGCTCGGAGAAAGGCGTACTGCCATGCGGATGACCCTTTATCATCTGACCGGCAGCCTACGGGGAAAGACTCAGCAGCTCGATGCGGACGCCGTCATGTTTGGAACCGGCGAGGGGTGCGGCGTCCGATTTGATGCCGCTCTTGATGCAGCGGTAAGCCCCCGGCATGCAGACCTTGCGATCGAACAGGGTGTCCAGATCATTCGCGACCAAACCGGCAAACGCCAGCTCTTCGTGAACGGGCTGAGGCAGGCGGAAGCCGCGTTGCGGGACGGCGATCTGGTTCAGTTTGGAGAGTCCGGTCCCGAAGTTCGCTTCCGCCTGCCGTCCGACGGGGCCCCGGTAACCAAGCCCCTCAAAACCATCGTGGCGGACAGCCGCGATATCGTGGTCCGTACCCCGCATCCTCACTATCTCTCGGCCTTCTACCTTATTCGGCACATCGTCGGCGACATCCTCCTGCATGCCTCTCCGATCGTCAAAGTTGCGGCAGGAGTCGCGCTGGTGGTGCCGTTGCTTCTCATTATATGGCTTGGAGGGGAGGCTTACCGGCAGTACGAAGCGGCGGCAAGATCTCAGCGGGCGATGGCCGAGTTGATGAAGCAATTGGAGACCGGCCGGCTGAGCAACGTTCAGTTGAAGGAGCGGGTGGAGCGTGAGCGGCAAGCCGCGGCCGAATCGCAACGGCAACGGGACGAACGGATCGCTGCGCTTACGGCCAAGCTGCAGGCTCAAGAGCAGATGCGTGAGTCTCAACGCGGCATTCAGACCGTGCGCGAGCAGCTCAGCGCCATTCGGCAGTCGCAGAGCTTTGCGGAAGACATTGTCCGCCGCTTCGGAGGGAGCATCGGTTTATTGCAAGGGGGGTACGGGTTCAAGGAGAAGTCCACCGGTCGGCCCCTTCGATACCAGGGCCTCGACCAACTCGGCAATCCCTACGTGGACAAGGACGGGAACGCGCTGGTCACTCTTGAGGGAATCGCCCCTCGCGTGCTCATCTACTTTGCCGGGACGGCGTTTCTGGCGGATCGAGCCGGTACGATCGTGACCAACCGGCATATCGTGCGCATGTGGGAGTCGTTCGGGCCAGCTCAGCAGGCGATCACAGCCGGATTCGAACCGGAGATGATTGTGCTCAGATTGTTTTTCCCCGGGGAAGATGCTCCATACCTCCTCACCGAGCTGGCCCTCTCTGATCGAGCCGGTGTGGCGATCTTGCGGACGGATCGCGTTCCGAAAACGGCCACACCAGTCACGCTGGCCGGCGATGCATCGCCGCGCATCGGTGAACCGGTTATGATGCTGAGCTACCCCGGCAGTGTGGATGCCTTGCTCGCGCGGGCCGTTCCGTCGATCAGTCAGGACATTCTGGCCAAGGCGCAAGGAGATCCTGTTCGTCTGGTCGATGAGGTGGCTCACAACCAGTTGATCCGTCCCTTGGCGACGCAAGGACACATTTCCGATGTGTCGCCGGACCTCATCACCTACGAAGCGGCTTCTTCGAGCGGGAGCAGCGGGGCGCCCATCTTCAATCGGGCCGGCGCTGTCGTTGGCGTGAACCATGTGACCTTGCAGCGAGTCGAGGGCGTCCACATGGCACTGCCGATTCGATTTGTGGCCGAGCTGCTCGATTCGAGGAAGCAGCGCACTCCGCAACCTCAGTGAGGAACTCGTATGCGTGTGGTCCTGGCCGTTGACGCCTCGCCGGATTCCAAGAATGCCGCGCAAGTGATCCGGCACCTGACAGAACCGCCGGTCCTCGACGTGCTGAACGTTGTGGACGAGGATGCGCTCAAGCACGCCTATATCTCCCCCACGATTCCGGCCGACTATCTGGAGACCTATCGCCGGGAAGTGACAGAGGTGGCTGAACAGGTTCTGCATGAAATGAAGGGCGAGTTGGAACCCCTCTGCCGGCATATTCGTCTGATCGCCGACAGCGGCGATGCCGCCGAAAGCATCATCCTGACGGCCGAGGAATCGCACGCCGATCTCGTGATCGTCGGCCAGCGCGGCATGACGGCGACGCCGTCGTTCCTGCTGGGTGGCGTCTCACAGAAAGTGGCGACGTATGCACCCTGCTCTGTGCTGGTGGTGAAGGAGCCGATGGCGAAACTGGACCGGATACTCGTGGCCATCGACGGGTCAGAGGCCGCTCACAAGGCGGTGGAGTTTCTTGCGCGTTGTCCTTTCAAGGGGCCGGTGGAGGTGAGAATCGTGACGGTGTGGCCTTCTTCGAGATCGGAGACATGGGGCATCCCGATTGGGACGGCGGGGCGGTCTGAGCTGAAACAGGTGGTGGAGGAGAAAGGGCAGGAACTGCTTCGCGCAATCACCGGGGAATGCGCTCCTGAGTCGCATCATATTACGACGGAGCTGCTGCACGGAGATCCGGCCTTCGCCATCCTGGATGCCGCCGTTCGACACCAGGCGCAGATGATCGTGATCGGCTCACGCGGGATGAAAGCCATCAAGCGATTCCTGCTCGGCGGCGTGTCTGAGAAAGTCCTGGTTCACGCTCCCTGTTCGGTGTTGATCGTGCGGTAGCACAATTGGTTTGTCTGGTTTGTTTTGTTTGTCTGGTTTTTCGGGTTGGGGTTTGAGTAGTTCCAGAACCAGATAAACCAGAGAAACGAGACAAACCAGATAACCTGTTCGACCGGAGGAGTTACCCATGCCGACACCGGAGGAACTGCTCGCCAAAGCTCAGAAGCCGGCCGAAGAAGCGCTGCGACTCCACGCTTATTACAAAGGGAAGATTCAAACGGCGCCCAAGTGTCCGATTCAAGGCAGCGCGGATTTTTCCATCTGGTATACACCGGGAGTGGCCGCCCCCTGCCGCGCGATTCAGAGTCAACCGGATCTGGTGTATGAGCACACGAACAAAGCCAATTCCATCGCGGTTGTGTCCGATGGCACCAGGGTCCTCGGCCTGGGTGATATCGGTCCGGAAGCCAGCTTGCCGGTCATGGAAGGGAAAGCGCTGCTCTTCAAGTATTTGGGCGGGGTGGATGCGGTGCCGATTTGTCTCGGCACGAAAGATCCGGCGGAGATCATTCGGACGGTCAAGCTCCTGGAGCCCTCTTTCGGCGGCATCAATCTCGAAGACATCTCCATGCCGAAATGTTTTCGCGTCCTGAACGAGGCACGGCACCTGTGCAGCATCCCCGTATGGCACGACGATCAACAGGGCACGGGGACGGTCCTGTTCGCCGCGCTGTTGAATGCGCTGAAAGTGGTCGGCAAAGGCATGGCTCAGGTGCGCATCGCCATGATCGGTATGGGAGCCGCGAATATCCCGACCTACCGGTTTCTGAAAGCCGGCGGCGCTGATCCGGGGAATATCGTTGCGTGCGACCTCGGCGGGATACTCGGACGCCACCGTCAGGAATATGAGTCGAACCGGGACTATGTCGAGCATTGGACCGTTTGTGCGGAATCGAACCGGGATCAGCGGCGAGGGGGCATCGCAGAGGCCCTCAATGGCGCTGACGTATGCGTGGCGTTTTCCGCCGGAGGGATCATCAAGCCGGAGTGGGTCCGACGAATGGCCTCGGACGCGATCGTGTTTGCCTGTGCGAATCCGGTTCCTGAAATCTGGCCCTGGGAAGCGAAAGCGGCGGGTGCACGGATCGTGGCAACGGGGCGATCGGACTTTCCGAATCAGGTGAACAACTCGCTGGTGTTCCCGGGCATCTTTCGAGGAGCCCTCGATGTGCGGGCCAAGACCATCACGGATGAGATGGCGATGGCCGCGGCGCACGAACTGGCTGCCTGCGCCGAGGCTCGCGGTCTCAGCGATGAGTATATTCTCCCGACTATGGATGAGTGGGAAGTCGTCCCGCGAGTGGCGGTGGTCACAGCATTGAAAGGGCAAGAGCAGGGAGTTGCCAGACTCCGGAAAACTTCAGAGGATCTGCATCGGGCTGCGGAAGGGAAAATTCGAGAAGCCAGGAAGGCGCTTGAAGTCCTGACCAACGAAGGGGTCATTGCGCGCCATCCACGTGGGTGAAGTGAGGCATCCTTCCACAGGATCGGACAGCCGGGGGTCCGTTGATTCCGGGCAAAGAGTGATTACCAGATCATTGAAGGAGGTGGGGTCGGCTTGGTGAGGTCAGCAGCCTCGGTTTTGGTTTGACCCGCTCTTGTGTAGCCAGCGTGCAAAGGAAGCGGGCGCTGTGTCGGTAGCGGGATTCGGGTTCAAGGGACGCGCTATCAATCGTCGGTGCCACTAGGCATGACCGCGGATGTGGTCGTAGCGAAGATCGAGGCGCGGGGCAATCGGCCTTAAGCGACTGAAGGATTGCTGGATCTGATCCCGGCAAGTTAACAGCCTCCGTGGTTCGGCACAAGGGCGGCCGCCTTTTTACCTTCCTGCTTCCCAATTGCCATTCTCATTAAACGAATTCAAATATTCCAAGTGGATTGCCACTGTGGATAGGTGTCATACACGACACACCAGACAGGTAGGAAATTTCCTGGGAGCCTGGCAAAAAAAATCGGAGCGGAGGCGGGTCCAGAGAGCTCTATGTACACTTTGGAGGTCTTGGAGGAGCTTTAGGCTTCCCACTGTCGTGGGCCTGCTCACCACCCCTGCCCTTGACCTCGATTCCCTTGAGTGTTCCTCTCACCGAGGCCTCCGCTCAAGAATAAGATAACGTTGCTTGGCCGGAGGTCAATCGTTGGCAATCTCCCCAGATTTCTGGAGAAGTATCAAGTCACTGTGGCGGAATAGGGCACACGAAGCCCTCGGCTTGGCACGCCGGGTCCTCAAGTTCCCGAACGAGCATCCCAGAGGCCGACAAGTCATTCAGCTACCGTCGAAACAATCGCGGCTGTTTTCCGTGACGGGCGTTGGCACGGCTGATGCTTTCATTCCAACTATGCCGAGATCCAGGCCGCCGATCTTCACAGTCCAAAAGCATCGGGCCTCTCACTTGCACTATGATTTCCGGCTGGAGATCGGCGGCGTGCTGAAGTCATGGGCCATTCCGAAAGGTCCGTCGTTGGACCCATCGGTCAAGCGGCTCGCGGTCGAAGTGGAGGACCACGATCTTGCGTATGCTAACTTCGAGGGGGTCATCGAAGAAGGCCACTACGGAGCCGGGCCGGTGTTGGTGTGGGATACCGGTCGGTTCGACCCCCTCGATGCGAACCGGGGCTCGGAGTCGGCAGCCTTGATGCTCCATGCGGGCAAATTGGACGTGCATCTGCACGGGCAACGGTTACGGGGCGGCTTCACGTTGGTGCGCATGAAAGACCGTCCGCGGCAGTGGTTGCTGATCAAACAGCGAGACGCGGAGGCTCGACCCGCTTACGAAGTCGTGCAGGAGTATGACACGTCGGTATTGTCCGGCAGAACGATCGAAGATCTGGAAGCAGCCGCGGCAGCCGGAACGTTGAAGACGTACCGTTGCGGATAGCGTGCCCGTCATGCGCGCTGACTATGAACGACAGCCGATCATTCACCGTTGCTCCGCAAGAACCAATGACATCGGGACGATCAGAGGTCAGGACGGCGGACAAGGAGGAGCCCGAGTCCCTCCGCGCCTGGAATGTGGTGGTGACGGCTAAGGATCATGAGCAACGACACCTGGCAAGGCTCGTCAAACGGCTGGGCGATTTCTGGTGGACACCGTTTCTCGGGGTGTTGGTCGGGCGTGTGGAGGATCACGAAGCCTTCTGTGATCAACTGCGCCGCTATGAAGAGGACAAGCCAGGGTTTCTTCACCCCCTGGCAAGGCTTATCCCTATCGATCGCACCTTCCTCGTCGACATTGAGACTCTGGCGGCCCGACTCGGGCAAGCGGCTCTGACTTATGCAGACCGGATCGATAACGGCTCGTTCTATGTGCGGATTGAACGGCGAGGCCATGCGGGGGCTATCCACTGTCAGCCACTGGAGCAGGAATTGGATCGACGGTTGATGGAACACTTACAAAAGCAGGGCGCTGCGCCGCGTATCGACTTCAAGGATCCGGATGCGATTGTGGCGGTAGAGCTGATCGGGGACGAAGGTGGAATCGGATTGATCACCCGAACGATGCGGGAGCGCTTCCCCTTCGTGAAGGTGCCGTAACCAGGAAGGGAGGAGATCATGACAGTACCGAAGCATCTGGATGAGGCCGCGGCGAGGATGAAGGAAGCCACGTTCAGGATTGAGGAAGCCCGTCAGGGTCCCGTGACCTGTGAGAACCAGAAGATCTGGCTGGAGGCGTTGACGGATTATTGCCTGGCGCTCTCCGAAGTCCAGGCCTACTGCAACGAATCCGTGCACGAGAAGCTGCATGAGCTGGCAGGGCGCACGGGCTTGCGGAAATTTCCCGCCGGCAGCTAGACCGACGGCTTCCGGCATGGCGGGTCGGAGAGCCTGTTACCGCTTCTCCTTCTTCTCTTCGATCACGGTTCGGTCGCGTAATCGTTTGACCAGCTCCCCATACGAGTCGGAACGGATGATCTTTTCGAACTGACTGCGGTAGTTTTTCACCAGGCTGACGCCGTCGGCGATGATATCGTACGCATACCACCGGTCGCCCTTGTTGATCAGGCGATAGTCCATCGGGATTTCGACTTTACTGGAGACGAGTTTTGTCCGGACCTCCGCATAGCCGCCTTCGACCCGCTCGCCCAGATAGTGCACCTGCTCTCCCGAATAGCCTTCGATTTTCCCCGCATACCGGTCCGAAAGAAAGGCCTTGAAGAGGCTCACAAATTCGGCGCGTTGTTCATTCGTTAAGGGAGCCCAGTTGGCGGCTAAGGCGCGCTTCGACATTTCGGTGTAATCGAAGCGGGTTGCGATCACTTCTTCAAGCTTGTGCCGGCGCGGGATGACCTTGTCCTGACCTTGCAGCTTCGGGTCTTCAAGAACGCGGAAGACTTCGGTGATTGTCGCCCGGACGACTTCGGTGGGTGATTCAGCCGGCCGGTCGGCTGAGCCGAAGGCGACGGAGCAGACCGGCAAGACAAGAAACAGTTGTAGTAACGCCCTCGCGCACCACATGTTCGAGCACCGGTTCGAGGGTCCCGGCGATCCAAACAAGCGATGAGTTGCACATACCCGGTGGGCGGGACAGAGTCGCCGCGGAGCCCCGCGAGTTCCTTCAGCACCGGCCGGCGACATTGAGTCAGCGCCTCTTCCGTCGGGATTAATCCAGTATGAAGGTCACCTTCAGGTCCACGCGAAACACCGCGACCTTGCCGTTTTCGACCACGACATGCTGCTCTTTGACCCAGGCCGACTTGATATTATGGACGGTCTTGGACGCCCGGGCAATCCCGTTCTGAATCGCTTCCTCGAAACTCTTCGGCGATTCGGAACTGATCTCGATGATCTTGGCTACTGACATGGGACTCCTCCTTTGTGACGCGCCTGCGCGCGGTTCATGACGATTTTGCAGCGATCTCAAACAGCCCGGGCTTCCGCTCCCTTCGCGCTAAAATATTCTGTCGCGCGCTCTTGGACTTGCACGAGGCAGTCGGGACAATAAGTATGAGTGAAGAGGAAGGGCGTGTGAGGTGCCTTAGATGCACTTCGATAGGCTTTGAGAGTCATCCAGGATGCCGGCTTTGCAGGGAGGGCTGACGCATCGTCCCGAACCAACCCGCAGACACAACAGACGGGAAGCAGCCGCGGCACCCTGTACGGTTTCTCCCCCTGGGAAAAGATATCCCGATATGCGCTCTGTGAAATGTTGTCTTCAGGAGACATCCGATACTCCGCTCGAGTGCTTCTCAATTACTGTATTTACTGTATTGGTCCTGTTCTCTGTGTGTCGGTAGATAGCAAGCGACATGCCGACCGGCTGTGGCGAAGCCGATTCATTAGACTGTTGATCGCAAAGAGGAATACCAGTCGACTCGATCGGAAGGAAAATGCCGCCCTCCCCCCATATTGCCCAAGGTGCCTCAACTCAGGAAATTCGACTGTTGCAATAGGCGACAGTATCCCCGCTGGATTCACAGCTGAGAGTCGGGTTTTGAATGGTCTGGTGGCGGTTGGGGGTAACCTCCCAGCGCTGCGACGTGATCATGAAGCGCGGCTGCAATCTGCCGATAGCGATCGGCTCCGTTATGCGGTCCGGCAAGCCTGTTCGGATCGATGGCTTCGCCGAATGCGATCCTGATCCGACTTCGGCGTGGCCACCAGGCTCCACGCGGAAGCGCTTCGAAGCTTCCCTGGATTCGGACAGGAATCACCGGGACTGGGTGTGCCGTCAAAATCAGTCCGATTCCAGGTTGAAACG
>DATIGF010000131.1:0-11680 GCA_035454865.1 Nitrospiraceae bacterium
TGCAGGGTGCTCATCCGTTTTCGGTCGGCGTCGAAGGCCAGTTCTCCCATCCGCCGCAAGGGAGGACGGTGGGCCAGCCCATGCTCGACCGCAAACTCCAAGAGCGCGACTTCTGTCGGATCGCCGGTCACGACGAAGCGTCCATCGGACCGCCGGACCCGCTTCGCGTTGTGGCAATGGAGAAGCGCGTCGAAAAGGGACTGCCACTGCTCGGCGTCGGTGTTGCTGACCAGGCGGCCCCGGGTGAAGAAGCAGCCTTCACGCGACTCAATCACGAGTCCCTCGACATAGATCCGGTCCACCTTCATCCGGTTTTCAGTCAGGGTCCCGGTCTTGTCTGTGCAGATCACCGTGGTACAGCCGAGCGTTTCGACGGAGGACAAATGTTTGATCAACGCGTTGCGTTTCGCCATGCGCTGGCTACTCATCGCGAGGGCCAGAGTGACCGTCGGGAGGAGGCCTTCCGGGACGTTGGCCACGATAATTCCGATGCCGAATATGGCGCTGATCCAGTAGCCGAGTCCCGTCCATACACCGATCACGAAAAATGTGGCTCCCATCGCGAGCGAAATCACGGCGACGACACGCGTCACCTTGATAATCTCTTTCTGGAGAGGGCTGAGGCCCGGTTCGACGGTGGCCGTGAAATTGGCGATCTTGCCGAACTCGGTGCGCATTCCAACGGCGAAGGCCACGGCCCGTCCGTGTCCGGACAGGATCGTGGTGCCGGCGAAGACGAGGTTCGGAATATCGAGCCAGTGGCCGTCTTCTGCCGGTTCGGCAATCCGCCGTTTGGGTTTGGATTCGCCGGTCAAGGCGGCGTTGTCCACCCGCATTCCGGAAGCTTCGATGAGGCGTGCATCGGCCGGTACTCGTTCCCCTTCTTCCAGGATGAGCAGATCACCCGGCACGATTTCGCTCCGCGCTATTTGAACCGACTGCCCCCCTCTGGTGACCCAGGCTTTGTCCGGCAACAACCGATGGAGGGCCTGGACGGCTCGTTCTGCCTTATATTCCTGAAAAAAGGCAAAGACGGCATTGATCACGATCACTCCCAGGATGGCCCAGCCCAGCGTGGCCATGCCCTCGCGCGGCCTCATGAAGTCCGCGGCAAAGGAGAGGCCGGCGGCGATCCACAGCAGCACGGCGAGGAAGTGGGTGAAATGGCGGATGATCCCGCGGAGGACCGGATAGCGTCCCGGTACGGTGAGGACGTTTCGCCCGTAGCGAGCCAGCCGCCGTTGAGCCTCGCTGAAAGAGAGGCCGCCGCTGCCGGTTTCGAGTCGCTTCAGTACGTCCTCGGTCGAGAGCTGGTTGATGTCGTGGTACCGGAAGTCAGACACGCGCGCCTCGCACGATGAGGACTGAACAAGGGGCATGGCGCAGGAGGCTTTCGGATACGCTCCCGAGATGCAGTTTCTCGCTTCTGGTCAGATCGCGGGATCCGATCACCAGCAGGTCATCATGATTGGCCTCCACGTGTTTCACGATGGTGTCAATCACGTGGTTCAGCTGCACCTGTGTGACGACAGGGTAGCCGTCTTTGATGAAATCGTCCCGTAGCGCATTGACCAGCCCGGTCGCGCGGTCGATGACCGGTTTCGTCAGTTCTGCGAGCTGCGATTCAGACAAATAGTGCGCGGCCAGGTCTGTAACGGGGTTCTCTGCCGAGGACAGGATCGTGACGGTGGCGGATTCAGGGAGAATCCGGGATCGAAGAAACCGGGCGGCGGCGCGGGAGTGTTTGGAGTCATCGACTGCGAGTGCGACATGAATGAATTTGGGCGTCGGCTGTTTCACGACCAGGACGGAACAGGGAGCAATCGAGGCCACCTGTCGGGAGATGCTCCCCAGCAGGAATCCGCGAATGTCGCTTAAGCCGCGGGATCCCAGCAGGATGAGATCCGCCTTCAATCGCCTGGCCTGTTTGGCGATCGTCTGGGCAAGTGGGCCATGGGCCAGGACCGTCTGGAGTTTTGTGCGGGGGCCGGTTGCAGCCTGTCCGAGGGCGACCTGGGCCGAGCGCGCTGCATCGCGCAACAGCAGGCCACCCGCCTTCTCCATGGCGGACAGCGCACGCTTCTGCGCAACGGGATTCTTCCCTTTGGCCGATTGAAGGGCCGGCTTATTGACGACGTGTAGGAGCACCAGATGCTTCGGCTCTCGTCCCGCAAGCGCCTCAAGCGTTTGGACTGCCCACTGTGAATATTCTGATCCATCGACTGCACAAAGAATTCGCATGACAGGCTCCCTTCCTCCATAATTGCAAAATACTCCCGGGTCGTTCCGGGTATCAGAACTGCATTGGATGTGCCTGTGTCGTACCGGAACCGTGAAGGAGAATCAGCCCTGTTCCGAGGGGTTACGAACATAACCAGACCGCTTCCTCCAGTTCATGGTGCGGCGTTTTGCAGCAGAATGGAAGGCCTCACTGTGGTGATTCGCGTCAGTCGCCTGACCTCGAAGGCCATGGTGTGAGGTTGTCAGTTTTGGGCGGGCAGAGTGAGGCGTTACCGGCTGAAAGACAATGACATTTACATTGGGAAGCAAGTTGGATAGGAAGGAGGGGGGTATGAACAAAGTTAGCGTATGGGCCCTGGTGGCGTGCACCAGTCTTGGTGGCGGGGTCAGCTGGGCGGACAACGGTGCCGTCGCTCGTATCGGGGCATCCGGCGAAGTCGTGGAACTCAGCCATCAGGTGGAAGGTCGTACCGTCGTCGAGACGATTCCCCTGCATCGTGCAGGGACCAGTCGGTATTTCAGCGCGGGTGTGGGTCTCGAAGAGCGCATGGCCGACTATCCGCTTTTTCCGTTGAAAGTGGTCTTTACAGCGGGCGGGAAGCCCTATTTGTCCGGAGTCTCGGTCACAATTCAGCCGGCAAAAGGCGGGCCGGTATTGACCATTCCCCAGGATCAGGTGGAGGGGCCCTGGCTCTTTGTGGATCTTCCCGCAGGAGTCTATGATGTGACGGCGACGTATCGTGACAGCAAGCAGGGGCTGAAAGGCGTTAAGGTAGAAACCGGGAAGCAAAAGGTCGTTCATCTGCGTTGGGCCGAAGATCGCGGCATTTCCGGGAGCCTGCCGGGAGAATGAGGAAGGAGGCGGGTTGCCCGAGTGAACCGTGGCATGTGTGGCGAAGGAGGATGCATTGATGCCGACGAAGAAGAAAGTGCGGAGCGTCAAGGCAAAGGAGTTTGCCTCGATGACAGTCAAACAGGTGATGGAGAAGCGGGTTCAAACTGCCCATCTTCGGACGAAGGGCGACGTGATTGCCTCTCTCATGATCGAGGGTTTCGGGGCGGTGCCGGTCATTGATAAGACCAGAAAGCTCGCAGGGATCGTGAGCGAACATGATCTGTTGGGCGCGATCGACGACGGGCATAGCCTCGGCGCGCTGACAGCGGGCGACATTATGACCGGGAATCCCTATTCCGTCCGTCCGGAAACGAACTTAGGAACGCTGGTGCATGTGTTGCGCGCGAGTGATCTCGTCCGTGTGCCGGTGGTCGATGCCAAGGACCGGCTCATCGGCATTATCGCAAGGCGCGATGTCCTGCGCACTTATCTGGCATCTGGCTCACCCCGTAAAAAGTGAGGATCTGCTATGCGACAAACCGAGTTCTTCTTGAAAGCGTGCGATCCGAAGACGTTGACCGTCGGACAGTTGATGCAGGATGCGGTTACCCGGTGTACCTCGCGTACCGATGCTTTGACGATTACCCATATGATGACTCATCGGAACTTCGGCAGCCTGCCGGTGGTGGAAGAGGACGGGACGTTGTCGGGTATTGTCAGCGAATACGATCTGCTGCAGGCGATGATTGAGGGACGGGATCTTCGCAAGATTATGGCCGCCGAAATCATGTCAGCCCACCCGGTGACGGTGACGGAAGACCTAACCCTGGCCCAAGTGGCCGATCTCTTTCAGGACCGGTATCTCACGCGTGTGCCGGTGGTGCGCAATAAGAAACTGGTGGGGATTCTTGCCAGGCGCGATCTGTTGTTCGGGTATACAAAAGCGTCGCAGTACTGGTCTTAGTGAGCTGCTGGAACTGACCGCCAGCGGCCTTCTCGCCTCGAACGCATCCTCAACGTACCCAGAGGGTACGCTTCAAGTGGGCCCATCGGCTCCGGCCTCGCTCGCGGAACGGTGCGTCCGGGCGCACCGGGGTTGGGCGGATGAGATCGAAGGTCAGTTTGAGCAGCCGCTAGGAAGGGCATGATCAGGAGGAAAACATGACGATGAGCCAGAACCACCGCTTGCGAGCTGAGCTGGACGCCCATGAACTTGCCGCCCTCCAGCGATTCATGATTGCGGTTCAGGAAGAACCTCATCCGTCCAATCCAAAACTTGACGTGAGTCGGGTCTTTCGCGGATCGGAAGGCCAGATCTTCGTTCCGGTCACGGTCTCCGGAAAGAGTCCCGACGCTCATCTGGCAATGCTGATGGGGCACAAGGGCGAGCAGTTGTATAAACAAAGCGGCAGCCGATTCGTTCTGGTGCAGCAGCTGGAGACGGATCCGGAGCGGCGGAGCTTTGTCTGGGGCGACGGAGAGTGGAGAACAGTACCTTAGCAGAATTAGTAAAGCGTAGCTCATTGGCGATCGGAGCTGGTATCTTATGACGAATGACACGAACGAGGAAGGTCTTGTTTTCGTCTTTAACACACTCTCTGCAACCCACCATTCCCCATCGGCTCTTTTCTTCGAAAGCGAGACAAGCAACGACATACGAACAACGTGCGGGGCTCGTATGCCTCATGTTGATAGTGTTGGCATGCTTTCCCCTTGTCTCTGACGCAGAACCTCCCAAGAAACATCGCAGTACCTGTGAGATCCTGTATCCCAGCGATGCGACTGTGGAGTGGAACTGCCGCGCCCTGCGATCCGGCGAGTCATTAGAGACTTTGTTCGGGGAGGACTGGATCGATGTGGCTCGGTTCAACCGGATCGACCGGATTCATGTCCACTCCGGCGTCTCGATCAAAGTCCCCAAGCGGATCGAGGAGGTGAAATCATTTGCTCCGCTCCCCCCGTTCTATCCGGCGGCAGAATGGGATAAACAATTCATTCTGATCGACCTGGCGGAACAGTTCCTCGGAGCCTATGAATACGGCGGGCTGCGATTTGCTCTGCCGATTGCCTCAGGGAACGGGGGCAATGAAACGCCGACCGGCGAGTTTCGTCTCTCCGCTGCGCACCGTTCCCACCAGTCCTGCCTCTACACAGTTGAAGGGACGGACCGGCCCTATCCGATGACCTATGCCCTTCGGTTCTACATTAATCGGGAAGGTCTGTCCTATTGGATTCATGGGCGGGACATGCCGGGCTTTCCTGGTTCCCACGGCTGCATCGGCCTTTACGATGAACCGATGCAGAAAGAGCTGTACGGCGTTCCGAAGGAGCCGGAACTCACTGACGCTCAGAAACTGTTTATGTGGGTCTTAGGTGACGAGCAGGTTGACGACCGTATCATTCCGCTTCCCCGCGGCCCGCGCGTCCACATCAGAGGTCAGGCGCCGGGACATGAGTCACCCTGAATTGCTGCCCGGCCGAAGTCTGGAATTGGCGGAGGCCATATCCATATCACTCACTGATACGGGTTTGGCCCGACATGGTGCGTCGTATCGACCGTATAGGCCGGTCGCTTGCCGGTACGGATCACATGCGGCGTGTGGCGCTGACATTTGACTTCCGCTTCGTGCCGTCCTTGCGCGGCCGGCCCGAGAGCAGCCGGACAACCTGCGGGCGGAACCGTCGCCCGCGCTCCCGCTCCAGCCGGCTGATCATCATTCTCATGCCTGTGGCGGTCAATGAGGCCAGGGTCAGGCCTCTCGTCTGAAGCACCGCCGTACGCGCCAGCGCGATGAGCGAAGAATCTATTCTAGTCGTGACACGGGTGGTCTTTATGGATTTATCCTTGCCTTGGTTCATGAATCCTCAGCAGAATGGTTTTATTTCACAACATAGCTTAACCGAGTTCAGGGGCAAACGGCATGAGACATTTGTCCTAGGGGCATTGACCAAGGCGGAGGATAGCAGTCCGGCGAACGTTTGAGCAATAGACTCTCGGGTGTGTCGAGGACGATGCCGAAATGATCGAAGATGGGGAAGGACTCTTTAGAGTCGCCGCTTCAGAAGGTCAGGAACGGTGTCTGAGCCCAGCTTGTTTCGGGGAGGGTGTCGGGAGGTGACGGGCCGGATTATCCGAGGTTTCTGGAACGGAAATGTTGCAGGCGTTCGGGCGGGTGATCCGATTGCCGCCTGTGCCGGCGCTGTCTAGGGCTCCGTGATGATGCGTCCGCCAGGTCTCTCTTCGCCCTCACCCCATTCGGCAACCACCTGCGCCATCTCCTCAAGCCGCCGGGCGGCGCGGCCAAACACGGTGTCGGGCGGGTACTCGCCATCGAGCCCCCGGTCGCCGGCTGCGACGCCGGTGAGCAATTCCAGGGCTTCTTCGATTGTATTTACGGCATAGACGGCGAAGTGCCCGGACTCGATGGCCTCCACCACCTCGCGACGAAGGGCGAGGTGCTTCATATTTCGAGCCGGAATGATGACGCCCTGCTTGCCGGTCAGGCCCTTGCGCGAGCAGGACTCAAAAAAACCTTCGATCTTTTCATTCACCCCGCCGATCGGTTGAACCTCACCCAATTGGTTGACGGAGCCGGTCACGGCCAGCCATTGATGGATCGGGAGATCTGACAGGCTGGATAGAATGGCTGCAAGCTCAGCCACCGCCGCGCTGTCTCCTTCCACTTCTGAGTACGTCTGCTCGAAAGTTAACGAGGCGCTCATGGCGAAGGGGTGGGAGCCGGCAAATTTCCCGGCGAGATAGCCGGCTAGAGTCATGACCCCCTTGCTGTGAATCGTGCCGGCGAGTTCCGCCTCACGCTGAATGTCGATCACCCCCTTGGTGCCGACATAGGTGCGTGCCGTGATGCGCGTGGGACGGCCGAACGCGTAGTCGCCAAGTTGATGCACCGAGAGACCGTTGACCTGGCCGACCACCTCACCGTCGAGATCGACCATCAGGGTGCCTTCTTTAATTTCATCCTGGATCCAGTGTTCGGCCAGGTTCGAGCGGTGGCGCTTGTGCGCGACGGCTGCGTCGACGTCCGCACGGGTGACAAACGAATGGCCTTCTTTTCTGGCCCAGTACCCGGCTTCCCGGATCAAGTCGCTCACCAGGCTGAACCGCAGAGACAGCCGGTCGTGGTGATCGGCGAATCGAAAGCCCTGGCGGATAACTTCGGCCACGGCATCCGCTCCAAAGTGCGGGAGCCCTTCCTCGCGACAGAGTTTGGCGATAAAGCGCGCATACTGGCGGTCCTGCCGCTCGCTGTGCACGACTTCGGTGTCGAAGTCCGCTTTGACCTTGAAGAGCTTCGAAAAATCCTCCTCGTAGGCCTGCAGGAGATGGTAGAGGATGGGGGGGCCAACCATGATCACTTTGACGTTGACGGGAATCGCCTCCGGCCTGAGTCCGGCGGTGGAAAATCCATAAAACTCACCCGGGTCTTCGATCTTCACTTCTGCCGTCTTGATGACGCGCTTCAGGGCATCCCAGGAGAAGGGCTGGCGCAGCATGTCCATCGCGTTCACGATCAGGTAGCCGCCGTTCGCCAGCAGGACGGCGCCCGCTCGAATCTCGGTGAAGTCGGTATACATAACGCCCATGTGGGCCCGTCGCTCGATCTTTCCGATCAGGTTGGTATAGGTCGGGTGGGATTCGTCGATCACCGGGGCGCCTTCCCTGGGGTCGTGTTCGACGATGAGATTCACGAGAAAACGCGTCATATCGGGCCGGCGCGGTTCCAGGCCAGGAATCGGCAGGACCGGTCCCTCGCGCGGCAGGAAATCTTTGTAGTGATGCACGATGTCGTCGTGAACGCGCTCCAAGAAAGCGGAAACCGCCGGCAAGTCCTGATAGGTCCGTCGCATGGTTTCATATCGGCCCTCCAGCAAGTTGGTGACCAGTTGGCGGTCGAGATTGCGGAGTTGCTGCTCCGCTTCCTTCTCCAGGACATGGATGCGCACATGGAATTCCCGGATTTCACCTTCGAGCGTCTTCCGCCGTTCCATCAAGTCCTGCTGTTCCTGCTCGGTCATTGCCTCCATTTCTTCGTCCGTCATGGGATGGCCGCTTTTCAGAGGGACGAGCCCGAAACCTACGGGCGTCTCTTCGAACCCGAACCCGCGAGTGCGGCTGAGTTCCGTCAGTTCGCGGAACAGACCTTTTTTCTTCCCCTCTGTGTCTTCGTTCAACTTGGCTTTGGCGTCGAGGTACTTCTTGCTTTCAAATGCGCCCGGGATATCGCGGCGCAGGCTCTCCACGAACGTGGTCATCTCCCGTTTGAAGGCGCAACCCTGTCCGGCAGGAAACGAGAGACAGAGGGGGCGCGACGGATCTTGGAAGTTATTGACGTAGCACCAGTCTGAGGGAGCGGGGGCCGACTGCGCCAGGCGCTTGACCATCTGGCGGACCAACGTGCCTTTCCCGGTGCCGACGGGCCCCGACACGTAGAGATTGAACCCTACGCTCTTCATCTGCAGGCCGAACTCCAGGGCTTCGACCGCCCGTTCCTGTCCGATGATGTCAGTAAGGGGTTCCAACTCGCTGGTATCCTCGAACCCCAGATGTCCCGGGTCGACCGCGGGGGCAAGCATGGAGACAGGGACTTTGAATTTCTCCATAGTCATCGACAGTCCCTTCTATCCAAGAACAGGCGGGGGAATGACGACGGTGGCCTGCGGACCTTTTTTGCCCTGTTCGATGCCAAAAGCGACATCCGTTCCATCCGCGAGCTGCTCGAAGGCGAGTCCCTGCAGCGCATTCGCATGAAAATACACCTCGCCGCCTCCTTCTTTGAGGATGAACCCGTATCGTTCCTGAGGGAAGAGCTTGCAGATTACGCCGCGGTACGGCGGGACCGGGGGAATGCGAATCTCCGTCGTCGCCCGCTTTTCGCGATACTTGCGCAACTCGATTGCCACGGCGTCGAAGGCGTTGCGGATCGCTTCTTCGAACGTTTTGTTCTCTTTGCGGGCGGTGACGGTATGACGGCCCGGCAGCGATACGACAATAAGCGCCTCAGCAACGTTATCGAGCTTCTTATGGTGGGGGTTTTTCGTCAGCGTGACCCGCCCATGGATCAGATCCTCATGGCCTCGCTGGAGATCCCCCATACGGGCTTCGATCTCGGTCTTCCATCGGGGTGTCATGTCGACATTTCGACTTTCGATTTCCAGTTCCATAGAGACTCCTTCCTGCTGCGCACTATACGCCGTACAATGTCAGTTCAGCAAAGGCTATGCCCGACCTCGGGGAGAGATACGAGGTGTGAGGCTAGAGGCGATAGATCTGATTATCCAACCCTCTTGCCCCTTGCCCAGCCCCTCCTGCCTCATCGATGTGGTGCATTTTTCCTCAGTTGATCTTGGTCTGCTGAAGCTCAATGCGACAGTTTGAAAACGGGCACGAGGCTAGGGGCGAGGGGGCAATGGAGGCAACAGGTACGAGACATGATGCGAGACCGAAGAGAAAAAGCGGGAAATCTCTGTCTCGAAGCCGGACTCATTGCCTCATGCCAATTGCCCCACGCCTCAGCCGGGATGGAACATGACTTGCGTGATGGGGGTGTATGCCGACTCTGAGAAAACATGCGATTGAACGGTATCTCCGGGGGCGCTTCGGGCCCGATGTCGTGCTTCAGTCGTACGGGGTGATCGGCCGGGCCAGTTCGAAGGGAGCGCAGAAACAGTATGGCTATGGGACGCCGGTCAAGTTGACCTTCCGCGTCGGTCGGCTCGTGCGATCCGCCGTGCTCGAAACCATGAAGCCCGGCCCGTTCGGTCATGAGCATCCGGCCGATCGTGCGCAGGCGATGTTATGGGACTATGAATCCTACGGGCGGCTGCCCCGGCATGTGAAGGCTCTCGATGTGGGCGCCTTTACCGACAAACAGGAACTGATTTCGGTTGCCGGGGCCAAGGAGTTTTTTATCCTGAATCAATGGACGGAAGGGGCCAGTTATCACCTGGATCTCGAACGGCTTGCCAAGGGGGGCGCGCTTCGCAAGCGCGATCGGGAGCGAACCGTGGCGCTTGCACGCTATCTGGCGCAGATCCACGCCCGCAAGCGACGGGACGCCGATCTGTACCGCCGTCGCCTCCGGGAGCTGATCGGTCATGGCGAATGCATCATGGGGTTGACTGATAGTTACCCCGAGCGATTTGGATTTATCACGGAGGATCTCCTGAGGACGGTTGAAGAAGCCTGCAACCGGTGGCGCTGGCGCCTGCGAGGAAAGACGCGCCGTCTCTCACAAGTCCACGGGGATTTTCATCCCTGGAACGTGTTGTTCCAAGAAGGTGTCAACTTCTCGGTGCTCGACCGGTCGCGCGGCGAGTGGGGGGAACCGGCAGACGATGTGACATCGATGACCGTCAACTATCTGTTTTTCTCCCTCTGCCGCTGGGGCAAGCTTCAAGGGCCGTTCGAGGTGCTTTTCCGGTTGTTCTGGGATTCGTACATGGAGGCAAGTCGGGACAAGGAGGTCACCTCGTGCGCCGCGCCATTCTTCGCGTTCAGAGGTTTGGTGTTGGCCAGTCCCGTCTGGTATCCGAAACTGCCGATCGAGGTGCGCCACAGCATCTTCCGCTTTATCCAAAACGTGCTCGACGCGCCGCGGTTCGAGCCGGAGCGGGTGAACGAGTATTGTGCCATATAGCACCAGGCGCGCGGCAAAGGGCTTGGGGCGAGAGGCAACTTTGTATTAACCCTAGCCTCTGGCCTCGTATCTCTTGCCAGGCGGGATATGAAATGACACGACATCAGACCTTCGCGATCTGGCTCACCGGGCTGCCTGCATCAGGCAAGAGCACCATCGTGGCGGCACTGAGACCTCAGCTTGAAGCGCTAGGGCTGACGGTTGAAGTGCTGGAATCGGACGCGGTCAGGCGGGTGCTTACGCCGGTACCGACCTATTCGCCGGCTGAACGGGACCTCTTCTATCGCGCGTTAGCCTATACAGGAGCGAAGCTGGCGGCGCATGGCGTGACCGTGCTCTTCGATGCGACAGCTAGCCGGCGGGAGTATCGCGACTTTGCCAGAACGCTCATTCCGAAGTTCCTCGAAGTGGCCGTCGTCTGTCCGCTCGAGGCCTGCATGCAGCGCGACTACAAAGGGACCTACCAGCGAGGACAACAGGGGGAGTCCTCCACGGTCCCGGGATTGCAGGAGCCTTATGAAGCGCCTCTCAATCCGGAACTGACAATCGAGACAATGAAAATCCCGGCGAAGGAAGCCGCCGGAAAATTGCTGGAAATGGTGAAGGCGAAATATCTTTAGCTGCTACCGGGAACTACCTCGCCGTTTTTTCATCGGGCTGAGCATAGCGCTGAAACCACTTGCCTGCGTGGTCCGCCACCTGTTCCAACGTGCCAGGCTCTTCGAAAAGGTGCGTCGCACCGGGCACGATGATTAGTTTCTTTTCGCATGTCAGGAAATCGTAGGCGGATTGGTTCATTTCGATGACCGGCTGATCGTCGCCGCCGACGATCAGCAGGGTCGGCGCTGTCACTGAAGCGAGATAGGATTCCGCCAGATCGGGCCGTCCACCTCGTGACACCACGGCGTGGATTTTTGACGGATCTCTTGCCGCAGCTTGCAGCGCC
>DATIGF010000132.1:0-5928 GCA_035454865.1 Nitrospiraceae bacterium
GACCGCGATAGTCCAGCACCATGACACCTTCGACCATTGAGGTCAGCATGGCGAGAAGCTGGGCCCGGTCCTCGGAGAGTTCATTGATCTTGGCGTGAAGCTGGTCGGCCATATGATTGAGCGTGGCGGCCAGGAGTCCGACTTCGTCCCGCGAGGACGTTTTGATGGGAACGGTCTGGTGACCGGCGGCCAGTCGCTGGGCGGCCAGTGCAATATCTGAGAGCGGTCTGGTAATGCTGCGCGCGAGCCAGATACTCAGCGAGACCGCGACGAAGAAGGCGACGCCGAGCGCAAGGAGCAGATTCTGCTTCAATTTGGAGATTTCGCGATCGAGCAACACCATCGGAAGACCTACCCGAACGATGACGGGCCGGGCGTCCGGAGGCTGGGTCATGACCGTGGCCCGATACATCGTGCGTTCACCGGTGGTGTGGCTGGCGCGAATATCCCGGCCATGTCCCGTGGCAAGGGCCTGTTGAATTTCCGGCCGTGACAGATGATTCTCGACGGCGGACAAGTCGACATCGCGCACGGCGCTGTCGGCGATGACGGTTCCGTCCGCGGCGACAAGCGTGACACGGGCCAAGGCCCGGCTGCCGAGATCGCGCACCACCTCTTGGAGTCGGGTTTGTGTCGGTCGTAGGGAGGGTGAGTGAAACAGCGGTTGCAGCCCGTATTCAACGAGCTTGGTCCTGGCGGTCAGCACCTCGTTCAGCTGCGCGGTCTCCTGCCGTTCAAGAGATTGAATCGCCATTATGCCGGCGATCACAAGGCCGCAAGTCACCGCCAGTAGCGTTCCAAGCGTGACTTTCCATCGGATCGACAGTGTCATCCTGATCCGTCCGGGTCCTTCAGCTTGTACCCCAGCGATTTCACGGAAACGATGGCCTCTTCCAGCAGCGGAAGTTTTTGCTTGAGTCGGCGAATGTGAACGTCCACGGTTCTGGTTGTTCCATAGTAGTCGTAGCCCCACACGGCATTGAGGAGCACGTCACGGGTAAGGACGCGGCCCGGATGCCGCAGGAGATGCTCCAGCAATCCGAATTCCTTCGCCGTCAGAGGGACCTCTTGTTTGCCCAGACTGACCTCATGTCGTACGAGATCCATCCTGAGAGGACCATAGTGGTAGTGGCTTGCGCCATTGGCGGGAGTACGCTCCAGCCGACGCAGTAGGGCTTTGACGCGGGCGACGAGCGCCTTGGGGCTGAACGGCTTGGTGACATAATCGTCTGCTCCAAGCTCAAGGCCGATGACCGTGTCCGATTCCTCGGCTTTTGCCGTCAACATGATAATAGGGAGCATGACGGTGTCCGGCATCGAGCGCAGCCGTTTGCAGACTTCGAGCCCGTCCATTTCCGGGAGCATCAGGTCAAGCACGACCAGATCGGGCTTTTCCGCTTTGACCTGCTTGAGCCCTTCCGGGCCGGTCATGGCCGTGACCACCCGGAACCCTTCCTTTTCCAGATAGAGTTTCACGAGCTGGAGGATATCCTGCTCATCCTCCACGATAAGGATTTTCTTGTGGCTTGCAGCCGACATGGGATGGCCCCAGCGTACGGAGGAGGAGGGATCGTGTCAAGCCGGCCTCGTCGCGCCGGGGCGCCCGACCGGAGGGCAATTCTGTTGACGAGGCCAGCTGTTCTGACGTAAGGTGAACCTCGATATTCCGCTGTCCGGTGTTGCGTCCGGCGCGTCAATTCAGTTTGAGGGAGCCTCTCCTATCATGAAGATATATCTCGCCAATCCCCGCGGGTTTTGTGCCGGTGTCGACCGGGCAATCGATATCGTCGATCTCTCGCTCAAGAAATACGGCGCGCCTATTTATGTCCGGCATGAGATCGTCCATAGCCGTCACGTGGTGAATTCTCTCCGGCAAAAAGGGGCCGTGTTTGTGGAAGAACTGAGCGAGGTGCCGGAAGGATCGGTGGTCATTTTCAGTGCGCACGGAGTGGCTAAATCCGTGTGGGAAGAAGCGAATCGTCGACGTCTCCATGTGATCGATGCGACCTGTCCGCTCGTGATCAAGGTTCATAACGAGGTTAACCGCGACTATACCCAGGGATACGACCTCATTCTGATCGGCCACGCCGGCCACCCGGAAGTAATCGGGACGCTGGGTCAAATTCCAGACAAGTTCCACCTGGTATCCTCGGTTGCGGATGTTGAGAAGCTGCAGGTGGAAAACACGATCAACCTCTCCTATGTCACGCAGACGACGCTGAGTGTGGATGAATGCCGGGACATCGTCGGGGCGCTGCATCGGCGGTTTCCGAATATCAAAGGTCCCCATCAGGAAGACATCTGTTACGCGACCCAGAACCGGCAGAATGCAGTCAAGGAGTTGTCCCGTTTGGTTGATGTGATTCTGGTCATCGGTTCCCCGAACAGCTCCAATTCCAATCGTCTGCGCGAGTTGGGGGAGCAATGCGGGATTCCGTCCTATCTCATCGATTCGGCCAGCGATATTGATCCGGCCTGGCTGAAGTCAGCCAAGGCGGTCGGGATTGCCGCCGGCGCATCAGCTCCGGAAGTGCTTGTCACGGAAGTTGTGGCGTTCTTGAGAGCGTCCGGCCCATCCGAGGTCGAAGAGCTCACGGTGATCGAAGAGGATGTTGAATTTCTGCTGCCGAAAGAACTTGTGCAGATCGAGTCATCCGGTAAGTCTGCCGCCGGCATAGCCGGCTAACCGCCCACAGGTCTAACCCTACGTATTCTCTATATCTTGTAGGGAGCACGTCGCGTCCCACTACCAGCTGTATTTTCTTTTGATTTCCCCGGACCCCTATGCTACAAGGGCGTGGGATTTTTCGTTTTCTGAAACCATCGTCAGAATTGCGCAAAGGGTGAACCGATGTACCTGAAATCGTTGGACATGTTGGGCTTCAAGTCTTTTGCAGAGGCAAAGATCGAATTCCCGGAAGGGGTGACGGCGATTGTCGGGCCCAACGGGAGCGGGAAGAGCAACGTGGTGGACGCAATTCTCTGGGTGCTGGGCGAGCAAAGCACCAAGACGCTCAGAAGCGAAAAGATGGAGGATGTCATTTTCAACGGTACTGAACTCCGGAAGCCATTGGGCATGGCGGAGGTGTCCCTGGTCATCGGCGGGCTCGATCAGACGACGATGAAGCTCGAAGGGGGCGCAGGACTTCCCAGTCAACTGACCGAGTTTCAAGAACTCATGATCACACGGCGGTTGTATCGGAACGGGGATAGTGAGTATCTGATCAACAAGACCGCGTGCAGACTCAAAGACATTCGAAGTTTGCTGCTCGATACCCGCGCAGGGAGCAAAGGGCACACGGTCATCGCGCAAGGCCAAATCGATCAGATTCTGAACGCCTCTCCGCAAGACCGGCGTGAACTCATCGAGGAAACCGCCGGCATCATTCGCTATAAGAAACAGAAAGCCGAAGCTCTCCGGAAACTCGAGGCCACGCAGCAAAACCTCCTCCGTGTCCGTGACATCATTGCGGAAGTAAAGAAGCAGCTCAATTCTCTCGAACGCCAAGCGCGTCAGGCGCGGACCTATCAAACGTTGCAACAGGAGGCCCGCGGGATCGAGATCGAGTTATTGACGAGAGAATTCAAGGTGCTGCGAATCGGCTTGCAAGAGGTCGAAGCGGAAGCCGTTTGCCTGGATCAGCAGGAAGCCGGCAAAGCAGCGGAGCAGGCTCGGCTCACGACCGACCTCGAACAGGCGCGCCTCAATGCCATTGCGATAGGCGACTCGATTGGCAGGATTCGGGAAGAGTTGGCGCGCGTGGAGCAGCAGCAGGCACAGGCCCTGACGGCGGCGGAGGTCGAGCGCAATCGGAGTCAGCTGTTCGAACAGCAACAGGTTCAGGAGTCGACAGAGCTGGATGAACTGGTCCGGTCAAAGGATGAACTGGCGCAAACGCTCCAGGCCATCGAGGCCTCATTGGCGTCCGTTGAAGAGGAGATGGGAGTCAGGGAGCGCGTACTCGGCGAACTCGATCGCGAGATGGAGGGGTTCGTTCATCAACGGGCCGCGGCCGTCGCGGAGGAAGAGCGGGGACGCGGAGATGTTCTGCAGCTTGCGGTGCTGGTCGCCAACACCGAGCAGGGCATCGCGCAATTGACAGGGCGCATGAAGGAACTGGCCGAGCGGGGAGATCGGTTGATTGCCGACCAAGCGGAACTTCAGGCGCAACGCGAGGCTGCCGTCGGTCGCCATGATGTGTTGCGGCAGGAATATGGAGAGGCTGATCGGCTGATCACGAGCCTTCGAACCCGGCAAGCAACCGTGCAGGAAGATGCCATGCGAGTCGCGGGCGAAATCCAATCGTTGGATCAGCTGATTTTGCGGCGGTCGGAAGAGCTGGCTGGCGTGGACTCGCGTCTTGAGGCGCTGCAAGGGGTGGTGCGCGAAGAAATGGGCTATGGCCGGCAGGGAACCGATGAAAGCACGGCGCTCAAGTCTTGCGAAGGTGTGCGGGATGCGGTGGCTGAATGGCTGGTGATCCCGCCCGGGATGGACCGCGCGGTTGAGGCGGTGTTGGGTGAGCGTGTTCGCGGGTGGTTTGTCGATGAGCCGTCGGTGGCGCATCGGGTAATCGGTTTTTTGCAGGAAAAAGCTCTTGGCCGAGGCAGTTTCATCCCGCAACATCCGCGATGGGGAAATGGAAGCTCCAATGTGTGGTGGCCGGAGATCGCCGGGCAGGCGGGTGTCGTCGGGCGTGCCGTAGACCTCATTCAAACCGATGCGGCCCGTACCGCGGCCCGGGACTGCTTATTTGATCGCGTGGTCATCGTTGAATCCCTGGATCAGGCGATTCGGTTGTGGGAGCGGCAATCCTGGACAGCGCCGGAAGGTCCGGTCCTGGTGACCCTGGCCGGAGAGGTCCTAGACGCTTCGGGGGTCGTGACGGGCGGGCAGGTTGAAGGCGGGCAAGGATTGCTTGAACGCCGTCGGGAGGTGGTCGAACTTGAAGCCAGGCAACGATCACTCGTGGTCACGCTCGAGCAGGATAAGCAGCATCGCGAATCTCTGCAGATGCAGGCCCAGTCGCTGGTGCAGCAGGGAAGACAGCTTGCAGATTCGCTTCGTGGTGCCGAGATGCAGGACTTGTCGCTGCGGAAGGATGAAGAGAAGCTTCAGCAATATCTTGCCGACCTTGACCTGCGGTTGAGCGGCATGGCGGCAGAGATTCAGAAGGGCATCGACGAACGGCTGCGCCTGGCGCACGAGTCCCGTTCGGTTCAGGCCCAGTTGGTTCAATGGATGGCCGAGAAGGACGGGCAGGAGGCAGGGTTGGGACGAGTCCGGGAACGGCTTGAGCAGATCGACCACAATGTTAGGACCCTCCAAGAGCGAGTCACAGAGGCGAGGCTCGTTGCAGAAGGGCTCCGTGCGAAGCGGGAACATGAGCAGACGAATCGGACCCGGGTGATGCAGCAGGTTCAGGAGGTGGAGCAACGCCGCTGCGCGCTGGGGGAGCATCTGGAAGGTTTGAAGCTCTCGATTGAGCAGAGCCGGGCCGAGCACGCGCGTCAGGAAACGCTCTGTCAGGAGTTCGGCGTGACCGCAGGGCGTGTGAAGGGAGAGCTGGTGGCGGCGCAAGAACAACAGGCGCAACAGATGGCGACCAGCCAAGCGCTGGAAGCGGCTCTCGACGATCTTCGACGCGGGATGTCGGTGATTCGGGATGCGCGCATGACGGTTGAAGTTCGTCGCGCGGAGATTCGGACGCAATTAGGAACGGTCGAGGGAACGTTGTCGGGAACCTATCAACTGGATCCGCTTACGCTCATCAGCGAGAGTTCAGCATGCACCGAGCTGGCCTTGGGGGCTGAAAATGCCGTTGCTAACGAGACCGTTCTGCGTTCCGATATCGAATTGAAAGAGCAGTTGCAGAAACTTCGCGATCGCCTGGATCGAATGGGCCCGATCAACCTCGCTGCCATCAG
>DATIGF010000133.1:0-15887 GCA_035454865.1 Nitrospiraceae bacterium
TACACCCATTATCGCCGGCGGTGGCGACGGCCAATGTGCTGGCGCGGGATCGGGAATCGTCACTCCCGGCAGCGTCATGGTTAATGTAGGAACCGCCACCGGAGTTCAGGCCTTCCTCACTGAGCCCACATTTGATCCCGCTCAAACTCTGAACTGCGCTGCGCACGTCGTCACTGGCGCCTGGGAGATGGAAGGGCACACACAGGCCTCCGGGAGCGTGCTACGGTGGTTCCGTGATGAATTTGGTGACGCCGAACAGATTCTCGCGCACCAAACCAATCAAGATGCGTTCGATCTGCTGGTCGATCGGGCCAGTGAAGCACCGCCGGGATCCCAGAATCTCATCTTCCTGCCGACGTTTGTCGGGACCACCGCTCCTGTTGTTGATCCTACCGCTTCTGGTGCCCTGATCGGATTGAAACTGTCACATCGACGTAGCCACGTCATCCGGGCTATCCTCGAAGGGATCTCCCTGGAGATCCGCTGGATGCTCGACGCGATCGCGTCCACTGGCGTCCCAGTAGCCGAGATCCGCTTGGCGGGGGGTGGTTCGAAGAATCCAGCTTGGAATCAGATGCATGCAGATATCTTCAACCGCCCTGTCCGGACCGTGCAAAACCAAGATGCAGCGCTTGTCGGCGGTGCGATGTGCGCCGCACTTGCGCTTGGCATCTACCCGAATTTCCAGCAAGCTGCTGACGCCTTTGTCAGCGTCGGGCCAGTCATCGAACCACACCCGGAAAGGGCATTGAATTACGAACAGATATTCCACCGCTACGTCGACTTGTTCACACTCCTCAGTGACCACGGAGCATTCACACCGTGAATGCGAGATTCCGGCGAGGCACATGGTAGTCGAGCCGTGGTCAGGTTCATACGCCGCCGCACCGATGGGAACAGAACGGAACACATCTCCCGAAAAGCCCGATACCGAGGAGGAAGAGCATGGGCACCAAAGAAGAACGCAACATGGAAGTCGTGCGCAAGGCCATCGAGGCCTTCAACAGGCAGAATCTAGAAGAGTACTTTGCCTGCCACACGGAAGATGCCACGTCGCATGAGGTCTACTATCCGGAACCGCTGAATCTCAAGGATCAGGCAGAGTTCGTCCCACAACTCTGGCATTCCTATCCCGATTGGCATATCGAGACCAAGGCCTTGGTTGCCATGGGAGATAGCGTGGCAGTTGAAAACATCATGACCGCAACCTTTGAGCGGGATTTTGGCGACCAGAAGGCCACGGGGAAGTCCTTCGTAGTCCGCGAAGGAGTCTTCTTTGACATGAAGGACGGCAAGATCCAGCACGTCCGTGTCTATCTCGACCGGAGGTCTCAGGAGGAGCAACTCGGCACCACCTCATTGACCTGAACTCCGTCCAAGGGACAAGGAAATGCGGATCGCTTCGAGCCCTCGACGACCAGCGTCGGTCACCGGTCCCCACAGGATGGAAGCCGCAAGCCATGTCCTAGCGTAATGGGTGCATCGCCAATGTCCCTCTATGAAGAACGACCGGACAGTGTCCGACCGGATCCTTCTCGGAAGGACACGTTCGAGTTCTCCTCGCCGGTGGATGGATGCCAGGTAAAGGTCGACATCTATTCACCGTCTTCCAAGCCCGACAAGGCCCTCCCCCTCCTCTTCGGCCCGCACCCCATCGGATGGACAGCCTCCGAGGACTACCATCTCGGATTCGATGGTTACACGCGCGGATATCATCGCGGGTACTTCGGGCTGGCAGACAAGTACCAGATACTCATCGCGATGCCTCACGGACATCAACACCGAGAAGATCTATGCTCGCTGGCTGGCCCCGAACAGATAGAGGATATGGCTTACCTCATTCGGAGTTTGAGCGATTTTGGGTATTCCGTAGACAGGTCACGCGTCTATGCATGCGGCTTGAGTATGGGCGGGCAGGAAACGCTCGTCCTGGCTGGCAAGCACCCAGACCAGATCACGGCGGTGGTCGCATTCAACCCGATCGTCGATCTTGCAGCGTGGCACGAGGAGCTCGCCACTTCCACGGTTCTGGAGATCAGAGAATACGACACTGCGACCCGCATCGCCCATGAAGTCGGAGGAACGCCCGGCGAGGTTCCCGAGAAGTACACCGAGCGTAGCGCAACGCATTACATTGAAGGCCTAGCCCAGGTTCCCACACTCGCCTTCTGGAGTGATTGTGAGATCATCATCCCGCGGCAATTGACAAGGCACACGTATCCTCTCTACCAGCGAGTCAAGGCGCTCAATCCCAACAGCCCATTCGCCGAGTACAACCACACCCACATTCACGGGCCAATAGAGTTTGACCAGCGTACGCGCTGGCAACTGCATGAATGGAATGATTACGAACTCGCTATCCGGTGGCTTCTCTGCCATCAGAAATAGCGATGTGGTTGTCGACATCCGTCATCCGGCAAGACAGGCTCTGACCCTAAGCCGTAGGCGGTCCTGCCTGCGAGCTCAGGGTATGTCTGCGCATACACTTCAGCCTTGCCGCCCAAACCGCGAACAGGGAATGCCAAGACCAACCCCCCCAGGTCGAATCTCATCAAGTCACTGCCTTCCTTGTTCGAGGGCCGCCGATCCTCCCATATGGGTACGCGCCATCAGGGGTTAGGAGCCAGAATCGATTCAGGATCGACTCAGGTACTGGAGTGGATAGGCTAAGGAAAGCGGCATCGCGGGGAGACCGTCCAGACCGTTTGCCTGCCGGTGAGAACCCTTACGACTGCTCTAGGGTGGTGCGTTCCTTACTCTTTCGACAAACTCAGTAAGGGGGTGCCATCTTCGAGAAACGCACCCGCTTTGCCATTAGGTGTGCCGACGACTGCGCCGAGACGCAGCTGAGGATCTGCCAGATTGGCTTCACTCGATGTTTGAGATGAACTGCCGATGCTAATGCTCCCGGTTGTTGGAGGATGAGCCGAACCTCTCAAGGCTGCCCGTGATCAAGCCGGCAACTTCATCGATGCTGGTATCCGCTATGCGGGATACCCCGATGCTCGAACCGCGACGCAGCACCATGACGCGATCACATGTGTGCAAGATATCCTGGATTCGGTGCGTAATGAAAATGATGGCGATCCCAGCATCCCGCAGCCGTGCCATGAGGCTAAGCAAAGGTGGAATGGTCCTTACCGACAAGCTCGCCGTCGGTTCATCCATGATGATGATTCGTGCATCTGCTGCCAGCGCCCGGGCAATGGCAATCACCTGCCGCTGACCACCCGAAAGGTCAGTCACCAGAGTATCAACCGAATGGAGGGTTATGCCAGTGTCTCTGATGACCCTCAACGAGATTTCCTTCATGCGTTTGCGGTTCAAGACAGGAAAACCAAGGACGGATCTTGTCAGCTCCCGTCCAAGGAATACGTTGTCCAGTACGCTGAGGTTGGGGGCCAGTGAGAAATCCTGATGGATCATCTCGATGCCGAGTCTGCGTGCCGTACGGGGGGTGTCTATGTTGGCAAGCTTGCCCTCAATGAAGATCTGACCCTTGTCGGGCTTGTGCACGGCCGTCAGTAGATTCATCAGGGTCGATTTGCCAGCTGCATTGTCGCCAACAACGCCCAAGATCTCGGCCGAATTGAGAATGAGATCGACGTCGACCACGGCCCTCACAGGGCCGAAGGACTTTGACATACCCTTCATTTCAAGGAGAGGCGGTTCACCCGCGTTCATTCAACATCCCGAGTCCAGGTCTCCCACCCAATCCAGGTCCGTCCCGTCGCCAGCTTGAGAGCTCGAGGCCAGGTCCGCACGCACGATGCGCGGAAAGTAGGGCCTGAGCCGGACCTCTTGCAGCCAGTTACCCGATGGCTGCAAGAGGTCCTGGCTTGCCTTCCCCTCTTACCTACGGAGTCCAACCTGGAATCGGACAGTCCACCGGGAGATTTTCCCCACTCTGCGTGTGCAGAACGACAGGCCAGGGAACGAACTTCGGAGGCACCTTCCCGGCCGTAAGGTAATCATAAACATTCTGCAACAACTGTGCGGCGCCGTCCTTGGACGCCCATTCCATGGTCCCGACCGTCTTCCCATCGGCCAGCCACTGCTGGCTCTCGGGTGCATATCCTCCATTCATGACTTTGACTTGTTCGGAAAGCCCAGCCGCTGTAATCGCCTGGATCACACCGGGGGTCATGATCTCGGAGATCACATAGACCCCAGCAAGATCTGGATGGGCCGTCAAGACGTCTTCAGTGATGGCTTGAGCCTGGGCCGCATCCCAGTTTCCATAGGCTTGCTGGACGAGCTGGATGTCCGGGTGAGCAGCGACGAAGTCGTTTACACCATCGTCATTCCAGGTAACGATCTGCAACCCTGGGACCCCATTCATATGGAGGACTTTGCCCTTGCCGCCAATCTGATCGGTCAGGTATTCCATGCTCCGGACGCCGATGCAGTACAGGTCGTTCCCGCTGTGGCTGACGATTTCACCGCCATTGGCCGACGAATCGATCGTAAAGACCGGCACACCTGCCGCGTTGGCCTTTTCGATCGACGGGACTATTCCGTCCGCATCAGCGACACTGACGATCAGAGCGTCAACCCCTTGCGTCAGGAAATCCTCTATATCCGAGGTCTGCTTCACCACATCCCAGTTGGACTCCAGCAAAACCAGCTTGACCCCCAGCTCATCTGCCTTCTCTTGCATGCCCTCCCAGAGCTGGAGCTGGAAATTGTCGTTCAGAGTCACTCCGGCGAAGCCCACAAACAGTTGTTCCTCGGCAGGTGCTGTCGCTTCGGGGGCAACGGTGGCCTGCGCCTCGGGTACCTCGGTTGGTGCTGCCGGCTGAGCAGCCGGTGCACCACATCCCGAAAGCAGCATAGCGACGACTACCAGGGCTCCCGCCAGTTTCCCGACCAGGATACTCTTCATCATCTTCCTCCTGTGTTGTTCCTTTGTCGCTGACCCTCATGTGCTACGACCACAGGGAGTTCGGATCTTGGCACCTCCTCTCTGCTGCGGTACGTGGAGGATCCTCCATGACAGTGAGTGCCAGCTAGTCCTCACGCCGCTGTAGAGCTTCAACGAGCACTGCAACGAGAATGATGGCCCCCTTCAGAACGAACTGATAGTAACCAGATACTCCTAGCAGATTGAGGCCGTTGTTAATGAACCCCAACATGAAGACGCCGATAACAGTTCCAAGCACAGTCCCATATCCACCCGAAACCGAGGCCCCACCTATCAAGACTGCTGCAATGCTATCCAATTCCATTCCTGAACCGGCGTTCGGCTGAGCCGAGGCCACACGCCCCAGCAGCACCAGACCTGCCAGAACCGCAATCATGGCACTGGTCACGTAGACGCCGATGATCAATCGCTTGACATCAATGCCACACACCCCTGCTGCCTGGCGGTTGCCACCAACCCCATAGACATGCCGGCCGACCGGAGCGTATCGCAAGACGATGGCCAGCACCACAGCAACCAGGGAAAAGGCGACGAGCGACCAGGGAATCGGCCCAAGGGATCCAACACCAAGGAACTCATACGGCATGGGGAACTGGATAACGGGCCTACCCATGGTGTAGATCAGCAGGAGCCCCTGGGCAATGAACATCGTGCTCAAGGTCACGATGACGGAGATGTTCTTGCCGCGCGTTACCAAGAACCCATTTGCCAAGCCCCACGTCAGAGAGAGGAGCACACCGATCGCAAGCGCGTAAGGGAAACCGATCTCTATGGATAGGCCGGCAAGCACCGCTCCAAACAAGCCCATGAGGCTGGCGCTGGACAGGTCGATGTTGCCGGTCAAGATGACTGCCAATTGCCCTAAGGAAAGCAGGCCAACGACTGCGACCTGGCGGGTGACATTAGACATGTTCTGCCAGGAGAGGAACACGGGGCTGGAGAAGGTCAAGAAGACCAACCAGCCGAAGAACACAAGAGGCAGGATGAACTTCGGTAGCCTGCGCCCAAAATCGCGCCGGGGCTCGCCCTCGGGGAGCTCTTGTGGCCTGCCCGGAAACACGCGAGCCAACCAGTCCATCAACGGCCAGCTCCACCGCAGGATCGCGAGGCGTAGCGTCGCTGCGCCGCCGCATCCACCGTCACTCCGCACTCATCCTTGCCAGGCTTGGTTTCGGTTCTCAACACTAATGCGAGGGATCAACCCTCGCTCCATCACTTCGCGGATTCCGGACCGTGGGTAACCAGTAGACAACCCAAACGCTTGAAATCAGCATTGGCGAGCAGATCCCCAGTGTCGCTGCTACCCGATGGGTGTTTGGCTGGTGAAGTTCGAATATGGTGTTAGCTTACAAGAATTCTGTTCGTATGTCAAATCTTCAACGTCTGAGGGCAGGGAAATGTACTGCTGGGCCGGGTCGATGGGACCTTGCTTTCGTGGCTTACAAACCCAACGTTCTGGCTCCCTTTCGCCTTGTTCCGAACTTCGCGGACGGTCAAGTCCCGCTGGGAACAGGCGAGCCTCGAGACAGTCCCGAAGAAGATCTTGAGCCTACTTCTCCGCAATCATTACCTCTATGCCACATTCTTCGAGCGCTTTCAGGCTTCCAGGTGCTATGTCCGAGTCGGTGACGATTATGTCGACCAGCGAGAGGGGCCCAACCGTCGTGAAGGTCGT
The DNA here is from genome assembly GCA_035454865.1 of Nitrospiraceae bacterium. Lineage (GTDB taxonomy): Bacteria > Nitrospirota > Nitrospiria > Nitrospirales > Nitrospiraceae > Nitrospira_D. The sequence continues at coordinate 6,600 of DATIGF010000133.1, forward strand.
CTTTCCGATCTTGCTTGAATCCGCCACGACAATCCGCTGGCTTGCATTTTGGATCAGAGATTGTTTCACGAGGGCGTCTTCAAGGTTGTATTCGGTCAGGCCATCCTTGATGCTTACCCCTCCAACGCCAATGAAGGCCTTGTCGACATGAAAACCGGCAAAGGTCTGGCAAGCGATGTTCCCCGTCATGGACAGCTCCCCAGGACGAACGATACCGCCCGTCAGGATCAGCCTGACATCTGACGTAAGCGACAATCTTGTAACGATCTCGTTTGCGATGGAGAGGCCAGCCGTAAGGATCGTCAGATTATGCCTGCCCGTGAGCGCACATGCGATCTCAAGCGTGGTTGTACCAATGTCCAGGGCGATGCTATCCCCGTCGACGATCAGTTCTGCGGCCTTCCGACCGATCGCTGCTTTTCGCTCAACGCTCCTGGTTGACCGAATCGAATACGGGGGCTCGTAGCTCCGTCCGAGGTTACTCACGGCTCCGCCATGTACGCGCCGCAAAGACCCTTCGCGATCCAGGTCGCGAAGGTCCCTGCGGATCGTCATCTCCGATACGTCGAACTGCTCGCAAAGCTCCAGGACAGTCTTGCTCCCCGCCTGGTGGACTAACTCAACGATCCGTCGCCGCCTATCGGATTGCATAGCTCCCTCGTGAGGACTCTGGTGTTCGATTCTGTGTTGATCTTACGAATCAGTTGTTCGAAAGTCAACATTCTCGTGGGAGTCCACAAGTCGGCCCCCCTCCAGCCTGCAGCCACGCTTATGGGGCAAATCCCTCCCGTGTCAGTGGCTGAAGAGAATGGAAGGACCAGACGAAAAGAGGCTGCTAGGCCGGGTGGGCCATGACCCAAAAGGATGGGAGTTGCCGCCGTCGGTGTGACGCCCAACGTCAAGTACAGCACCCTCCAGACTACGGGGTAGCGCCACGGTCGTAGTTGAGGCGACAGGCAAGCAGTAGATGGTCCAGACTATGTTCACGGCGAAAGCCCCGCTTCTCGAGCTCGAGCGACTCCGTTTCGTTGATCAGTACGGATCCGAGGATGCCACGCATGAATGGATCCCTGCGGCTAGTCGCGCCGCGGAGCCCCCAGGTCCCGGCGCATCCGACCTCTCGTCCACCTCACCGCCTAGCGGCATTTGCTGGTCCGGTGCGTAACTAGCTCGGTGCGTTTGTTGCCTGGGCTCCGCCTCCCAGCAGATGTCTAGGTTCTTGCACCCGAAACGACAAGAGACACAAGCCGGCCGCCGACAGGCCAAGCGCGATCACGAACATGGCTGAGTACCCAGCCCATGCAATGATGGCCCCTCCGGCTATGGGGGCGACGAAGACTGCCGGGCTTGTCACCGTGCGGGCGAGGCCAACATATGTGGGACGCTCGTCTTCCGGCCCAAATTCCATCGCGATCGCAAGGTCCGCCACGAGGGTGCCGGCTCTGCTGAAGCCTAGGAGGCCGAATATGATGGTGAACGGCTGAGGCACCTTCGCCCAAAGGGCAAGCGCCAGTGCGACCAGCATGAAACTGCCCGCCATCTGCATGACGCGCTTGTGGCCCAGCCTGTCCCCGAGAGGGCCCCACACAGCATACCCAGCGATTCCACCAGCAAGCATGATGGCCGTGAAGACGGCCGCCTGTGCGTCCCCCAGGGCGAACTGTTGGACGGCATACACGGCCATGAAACCGTATGCCATGTTCCCCAGATAGGACAGGGATCGGCTCACCAGATAGCTGCGGAAGTTGGTTGCGGAACCGAGAATCCCCCAGAGTCTTCTCACGTAATCTCCGAGACTCTCCCCAGGTGCGGCATTGCGTCTACGTGGGGGCTCCTTTGTCATCAGCATACAACTGTATGAGATGAGCACCCCCAAGGAGCCCAAGGAGAAACACGTGGCGTAATTGAATGGGTAGGCGATTGTTGCCAACACAAGCGCGGCGATACTCGCCCCTCCCACTCCAACCAAATGACCTCCAAGGAACGAAGTGCCGAAGAACACCCCACGACGCGAGGTCGGGATGATCCTGGCGATCAGTTCCTGCCAGGGGGTTGCCACAAGGCCGCCTGCGAGACCCATCCATGCAACCAGTATCAGGAAGACCACAATCGCACCTTGGCCTGGCAGCCGGTCAATCCACAAGGCGACGGCCGGCAGGATTAGGTAGGGAAGACGTTCCAGCCCTCCCAAGAGGGCCACGGTAGGCAACGTCCGCCTGAGGCGTTCCACGCGCCGCGACATAAACAGTTGCGGCAGGTACCAGCCCACATCGGTCAAGGCCGGGATCATTCCGATCAGAACCGCCGAGTCCGTGAGCCGGCTGGCATAGACGGGCAGGATCGTTGCGACAGAGAAGAAGCTGGTGCCCAAGAGCCAGGCCATGCCATCGCCCGCATTGACTATGAAGTTGCGGCGGAAATGCCGAGCGACCTCGGGATCAATCAGGAGGTCCTTCGGGAAAGAAAAGAACCCGTCGAGGGTAGAGCGCACTACGGATCTCATGTTCGATGACTTACCCCTACAATCGTTACCGGCCACTGCACAGTTGCCCGCGCTGTTTCGAAGAACTGCATCTTGCGCTGTGGGTCATTTCGAAGGAGGTCTTCATATTGGACCAATGCGAGACAATGCGGCGGCGGGCCTTCGACGAACCTCCTTCCGAGCCACTAGTTGGTAGTCAGACTACTAGAGTGCTGTCGGCGATAGGCGATTGTCATGTGACAGATCCTTCTCGTTGCGCGGATGTCTTGCTCAGGCGACACCACCAGACGTTCTCACCTCTCGAACGCAGTGTACACGCGCTTCGTGGACATCCCTTGGCTCGCAGGGGAAGAAGTCGGCTTCTCCTGACGTAACTCCGAGACCTCCCACATCTGATGATACCGTTGCCCCGCCCATGGATGGTCCAGCGGCTTTGGTGTAGTACTCCCGGCCCGGCTGGGGATCGCTAAGGGCGGTAGTCTCGACTCGCCACCAAGATTGATCTCTAGCTGCTACGGACCCTAACACAATCGAGGCATCCTGCAATGTGGGCCACTCCCAGCTTGTCCATTGGATAGCCTTCCCGATGCCGGTTCTCCAACTGTCGCAATCGATTCGCCGACCGAACTCATTGGCAGAAAGGCGTCTCACAGACTCGCAGCAGACCTTCATGCTATGAGCATCTTGCGGGCTCGAGGGTTATCAAGATCGCCTTGCCGTAAGGTCCGGAGCGGAGGTCCAAAGATGCCATTTTACATTCGTGACCGAGCGTTCGAACCCAACTAATGGCACCCGGCATGGCCCAAGCCCACGACAACCTGCGGCTCATTCTTCCACACCGCCTTATGACCTACCCATCATCGTGCCCGGTCAAGTGCTGGACCAAATCTACAGCCGAATTGAGTCAGTGCCCCGGACCTCAGGGGGCATCCGGGTCGCACACTGTTCAATGAAACCCCCTAGCGGTGACAATCGTCAGCCGGGCCAAGCCTTCCCAAGTCTCAGCCCGGAACCTTGATTGCGATCCGCATGCCCAGCAGTGCGGGCATTTCGGGATTGACGGACCTCATGCATGGGCCTTGACTTTCTGACTCTCCAGTTGCAGCCTGCGGAGCGAAACCCCGGATAGACTTATATCCGTTGCCTGGCCCCGGAAGTCGGTTGAGGGTCTCGTCCCGCCAGGCATCCTTGAGAAGGCGGACCCTTACCCGGAATCCGGCCAAAGGTGGCGGAGGAGGCCGCGCCTTCCTCCGCCAGCGGCGACGGGAGGACAACACTCATGTCAGCTGGCCGTCCCAAACTGGGTGCCGTCTGGGCCCTCAGCCTCGCGATTCTCCTGGGCGGCTGCAACGCGCCTGCCAATACGCAGTCAATTCCGACCGCCGTCGCGCCTACTGGACGCCCGCTCCCAACAACCCCGGCCGGCTTCGAGGCAGGCCTCAACAACTTGGCCCTTCGCAAGCAGGCTATCGCCTCGGCCTCGCTGCCCGACCAGCCGCCGTCGGCCGCCGTCGACGGCGACCTGGATACATTCTGGAGTGCGGGCACGGATGCGCCGCAATGGATCGAGGTCGACATGGGATCGGCGTACGACCTCGAGCGTTTGGTCATGGTCCCCTCCCAGTATCCGAATGGGCCCACGGTTCATCACGTGTGGGGCCGGGGCACCTCTGGCGACTACAAGCTGCTTCAGGAATTCCGCGGCTCGACGGCGGACGGCGTGGCCATGGAGGCCAGCGCCGGCCCGGCTTGGCCCGCCGTGCGCTACCTCAAGATCGAGACGAGCGACAGCCCATCGTGGGTCGCTTGGAGGGAGATCGAAGTCTATGGCCAGCCGGCTGCAGCGAGCCCTACGCCTCCCCAACCAACCCCCGGTAGGCGCATTCCGGTGGTGCTCCTGCAGGATGGCGCACCGGATGATATCAGCGCCGCCATGTACCTGATGCTGGATGAAAGTGTCAACCTGGCGGGCATCGTGGTCGTCAACGGCGAAACACGCCCCAGCCGTGCGCTGGCAAAATGGGAAGACTACGTCTATGCCTATATGGGCTGGAACAGTGTGCAAGTCGTTGCCGGTTGTGATTGTGCGGTGGATACCCACGCGAACCAATTCCCTGCTTCCTGGCGGGACGGCGCGGACAACTTCTGGGGGATGACGCTTCCAGAATATGCCGGGCAGTCGTCCATGAAGACAGGTAGGGATTTGATCAGTGAACTGGCCGGCAAGTATCCTGGGGAGCTCGTCGTGGTCATTACCGGACCGCATACCGACTTGGCACTTGCGTTAGCGCAAGATCCCACATTGAAGGGCAAGATAGCAAAGGTGGTCATCATGGGCGGGGCGGTTCAAGTGGGCGGCAACATCAAGACTGACGATCCCAGCCAGACCAACCTCACCGCTGAATGGAACATCTGGGTGGATGCGCAAGCCGCGGCTCAGGTGTTCGAGAGCGGCATCCCGCTGGACATCATCCCCATGGACCCCGTCCCGGAGGTGGAACTCCACAGCGCGTTCTCCAATAGGGTTAGAGATGTCAACCGGCCCGGCGCCAACCTGATGGCGACTCTATGGACCACGGAGTTTGGCTGGTACGGCCAGGACTACATTTGGATCTATGACGTCCTGGCTGCCATCGCGGTGGACCACCCCGAACAATACACCTGGGTCAGTGCGCCAGTGAGCGTGATCACCGAAGTAGGTCCCGACCAGGGGCGCACGGTGAGGGGTGAAGGGACCAGCGATTCGATGCGCTATGCCAGCCACGCCAACGAAGAGGGCGTGCTGGAGACGCTGTATTCCGTCTTTCCACTGCCTTGAGATCGAACTGACACAGGTTCCTCCCTGACACGCCTTCCTCGATTCCTTCCCGTCCTTCAGGCCGGCTTGCCAACTTTGCCCTTCGACATCGAAACGACCTCCTCAGTCCATCGCTGCGATTCACCTCACAGAAGCAAACCTCCGCCCGTCTTTGCGCCAACCGTCCTTCGATGCGTAGCCCCCTCACGCTATAGAAACGGCGAAAGGGCAAACAACTCGCTCGAGCCGGCACGGCCGGCTGCGGCCTTGTGCATTCGGGGCGGGATCGAAGAATCTTGCGGCCGTCGGACCGCGCTTTCGGAAAGGCAACGCGACAGCCTCCATTTCGTATCGCCTTTCTCCACTTGACGGTCTCAGGGATCGCCCAATGGATTGAACCGTAAGGATCCTGGCCTTATACTGGTTTCGCGGTCGAGGGCCTTCAGGTGCGCCCTTGGCATTGCATCTCCAGGTTTCCCTCTCACAGCTTCATCTCTGCACCTCCCCAGGCTCTCAGAACTCGTTCCCCGTCAAGTTGGTCGCGCCTCCATGCCGTGACCTGACCGTGAACCGTATGCTCGAAGGCGATGGGCAGCCCCCCTTCGGCCCTCATCCGGGCGAAACCAGTCAGGAGAGACTGGACTTCCATGCCGCGAGGTGCCTCCTGGAAGATGGCGGTGGCCAGACGACGCTGATGGTGACTTCCCGCGACGTTTCACTATTCGATCCATGCCCGGAAAGCCAGACACAACGATGAAACCCCACCGGTGGAAGGGTCTGCGGACCAAGATCCTCGCCTGGTCGTTTGTGCCCACCGTCATCATTCTTACGGCCGTGGCCTGGTTCACCTTCTACTCTTACCAAAAGGTGTTGGGGGACCTGGCCATCAAGCAGGATTGGGCGGTCGTCCATGCTAAGGCGGACCAGGCGGACGAGGCCCTTTCCGCTTTGGCCAACAGTCGCCTACGGCCGATCGTCCTTGAAATCGATACGGATCCGAGCATCCCGCTCGAGCTGCGTGCTGAGATCATCCTGGAGCGTATGCCTGGCATAGAGACCTTCGACGGTGGCATCTACTTTGTCGACAGGGACGGGATGGTATTCAAGACCCATCCCGAGCGACCCGAGCTGATGGGCCAGGATTGGTCCGACACCCCCCAGTTCCGCTTCAGCCGCGATCAGCCTTCCGGCTCCGCCCCGATCACCGACGTGCGGTCCATGGGAGAAGGTGGGCAGGGGATCGTTTGCGCGATGTGGCCGATGCGTGGCTCGCAGGGGGAGTTTGCTGGCGCGGCCTACTACTGCTTCTCCATCGAGCCCACTGGAGAGACCGTTCTCTTCCGGCTGTTCAACGGTCTATCTCTGGGTCGAGACGTCATCGTCGTTGATGGGAACCTGCGAATCGTCTTCTCTCCTGATCCTGGACAAGCGGGCAGGGACTTGTCCGGAGAGGCTGCCCTTCAGCAGCTACTTCAGGGTCAGAGCCAGAGCATCCGGTTTCGAAGGGGGACCGAGGACACGCTCATCAGCTACGATCCCTTCGCCACGGTGGTCGACGCCCGGAACCGGTGGGTCGTTGTCTCCGAACAAAGCTGGCCCGAGGTCATGCGACCCACCCTGCCCTTCCGCCGGTTCCTGCTCGTCCTGCTGGCGCTGGGCGTGGTCGTGCCGACCTTGGTGACTGGTTACGGCGTCCGGCACATCACCGGTCCCATCCAGAAACTGATCCAGGCTGCCGAGAAGGTGACGGCGGGCGATTTCGGGCACCGGATCGAGGTGAAGACGGGCGATGAAATCGAGGCCCTGGCCGACCAGTTCAACTTGATGTCGGCAGAGCTTGATGAATCCTACTCGTCCCTTGAGAGAAAGGTCGAAGACCGGACCCGCGAGATGGCGATCCTCAACTCCATCATCTCGGTAGCCAGCCATTCGCTGAATATCCAGGAGATTCTGGAAGACGCTCTCAACAAGACCGTCGAGCAAATGGGTTTCGATGCAGGTGCGGCTTTCAGGGTCGACACCGATCCAATGTCGACCGTCTTGACGACCCAGCGTGGCTTCGAGTCAGCCAACGCCGCTGATCTCGCCGCTTGCTGCGCAATGGCACGCCAAAGGATCCCGGCTGGTCATGCGGAAGAAGTCAGCGCTCTGGCACTTGAAGACCTCCTAGATGAAGGTCTACGGAACCAGTTCTCACAGTTCGACTGCAAGTTGCTCGTCTGTATTCCGCTCACGACGAAGGGGCGAGAGCTGGGCTTCTTCATTCTGGGGAAGCATGCACCGGGCCAACTGCCCCCCGAAGAGGTCTCTCTGCTGAGCTCGATCGGCCAGCAAGTCGGCGTCGCCATGGAGAACGCCCATCTCTTTGAACAGGCAGAACAGACCGCCACAGCGACGGAAAGAAACCGCCTGGCGCGTGAGCTCCACGATGCCGTCACGCAGACGCTCTTCTCCGCCAATCTCATCGCCGATGTCATCCCTCGGATCTGGAAGCGCAATCCGGAAGATGGGTTGCACAGCCTGGAGGAACTGCGCCAGCTGACGCGCGGCGCGCTGGCGGAGATGAGGACGCTGCTTCTCGAGATGAGGCCCGACTCCCTGGAGCGCGCGGAGATCAAGCCCCTGCTCACCCAGCTGGCGGATGCCTTTGTCGGGCGCGTCCGTGTCCCCGTCTCCGTGGCCCTCGAGGGGGATTGCGAGCTGACCCATGAAGTGAAACTCGCCATCTATCGGGTCGCGCAGGAGGCCCTGCACAACATCGCCAAGCATTCGGGCGCCAGGCATGTGGAGCTTCGCCTGGATTGCCGTCCCGGCCAGGCGATTCTTCGTATTCGCGACGACGGGCTTGGCTTCGACCCCGGCTCCATTCCCCCTGACCACTTGGGCATCGCCATCATGCGGGAGCGGGCCGGGTCCATTGGTGGCCACCTGGAGATTGCGAGCCAGCCGGGCCAGGGCACCACCGTTGAGTTGGACTGGCGAGCCGCACGGAAGGATTGAGACGATGAACCCTCCTCCCACAATCCGGGTGCTATTGGTGGATGATCACAATGTCGTGCGCAGCGGCCTGGCCACATTCCTGAGAGCCTATGACGACCTGGAGCTTGTGGGGGAAGCAACGAACGGCCTGGAGGCCGTCGATCTTTGTCGCACGGTGAGGCCGAATGTGGTCTTGATGGACTTGATGATGCCGGAAATGGATGGCATCGCCGCCACACGGGCGATCCTGGCCGAAGACCCGGCGGTTAAGATCATCGCCATGACCAGCTTCGAAGACGAGCAGCTCGTGCACGGTGTGCTGTCCGCGGGAGCGATCAGCTATCTGCTCAAGAACGTCGGTTCAGAGGAACTGTCCAAGGCGATCCGCGATGCGGTCTCCGGCCGATCGACGCTCTCTCCCGAGGCGGCGCGTGTCCTCGTCCAGGCCACTCGGCCCTCCAAGCAGCCTCTAACGGACCTGACGGACCGTGAGCGGGAGGTTCTGCACCTGGTGGTGGCGGGCCACAGCAACCAGCAGATCGCCGAGGCGATGGTGATCAGCCTGGCCACCGTCAAGGCCCACGTCAGCAATATCCTGTCGAAGCTGGAGGTTTCCAGCCGGACAGAGGCCATCGCCTATGCCATCAAGCACAAGCTCGTCACCCTCTGAGATGGGCATCCTACTTTGGAGTAGGTGAGGAGTGGCTTTCGGATAGGCACTGGAAGCAGTCCAAGGGGGTACCCAGGACTCCTCGGCGGATGAATGCGGCCGAGGAGTTCTTCTTGTAAGGTCCGCATGGACAACCATGCAACTCGGAAAGGAGCGTGGGATGGACGCCCGAATGAACACAAGACGTATCGTGATCTTCCTGGCCTTCGCCTTTGGGATCCCCTGGATCGCCGCCCTAGGCCTCTACCTGACCGTCGGGACGACGGACCTGATCATGGCGGCGACCGTGGCGAATCTGATATTCATCTCTACTCCTGCCCTGGCCAACGTGGCCACCCGCCTGATCACGCGGGAGGGCCG
>DATIGF010000134.1:0-29425 GCA_035454865.1 Nitrospiraceae bacterium
TTATCGAGCGAGGAAAGATTGAATGGGTTCCCGCCTGGGCGATGGTTCGTTGGCAATAAAGACACGTGGAAGCAGGACTCTGGGAGGATGTAGAGAGAGTGGGAATGAGCACGTTCAATCAAAAAGAAGAATTAGCATGGCAACGGAAGAACAGATCATCAAGATGATGACGGCAATGAAGCAGGCTATCAAGGTCATGGGCGATCGGTTTGGTTCAACGGAAATGGACGTGTTCAAGGCCATTTAAGCCCTCAAGGCTTCGATGCAGGCTGAGAGCGGAAAGACTGTGCCGCTTGCTTAACCAGGGTAAGAGAGCAGGTCGGTATTGGCAATGTTGTATGGGCTGTGTGACAGGGGGCTGCGATGCAGCCTGAGGCATGCCGTCACTGAGGGAGAGCCGAGCGGGGTCCTGACCAAATAAGGTACGGCGGTTTCTTCATCCTTTCTGCTGCGCTGGGGTAGAGTCGGAGGGCATAACTATAAGCATGCTCCTGGGCGCTCAGACAGGTGGAGGCTGCCAGGTGATTCGAGATGACCTGGAACGCCGCATGGTCGTCTTTCTCGACGACAGCGCTGTAGAGGGCGCAGGAGAAGTCACCATCTCTCGAACACTGCGTGCTGATCACCAGGTGCGATCCATCAGGAAAGGTCATGAGCGGGTCCAGGTTGATACGACTCATTGGAGTATCTCCTCTTTGCTGAGCACGGATGCTTACGAACTCGTTATCGCAGTTGATGCGTAGGGCGTGATGTACAGTCGCAGACAATTGCCATCAAAGAGTGCGCCTTCGAGGGCGACGACGGCACTCAAGGCTTGTTCGCCCGAGCCCATTTCTACAAATCCATAACCGGCCGATTTCCCGCTGTGCTTGTGTCTAACGACATAGGCGCGGGCTACCACGCCATAGGTTCCAAACAGGTCGCGGAGCTGGCAATCGGAGGTGGTGTCTGAGAGGCCACCGACATACAAGACGCGTTTGCCCATGAGCGTTCCTTTGTGAGAGTCAAGCCTTTCTGGTACGCCGACAAAAATTATTCCTGGTCCTGAGGCTCAAAGTAGGCATAGACGAGGACACTGACCACTCCCGTGAGATACAGCACCGTTGCCGCACCCAGGGGGTTGTGCGTGAACCATAGAATAAGATTCTGAATAGCAGTCATTTGTTTCGGCGACTCTCTCTCTTCAGTCTAAGAATCACGTACAACTTCGGGAGGTCTGGTTGCAGGGCTTGACTGAAACGCGGTCTCTCTGCGCCGCGCCATGATCTGTAAGCTCGGGCGCGGCGGAGGGCAACTCACTATCGACCCAGGGTGGCTTGAAATGGCTTCCGGTCGCCGTCATCACGCCGACAGCTCTGTTCGGCGATCATGCGTTGGCCGGTTGTGGCATCCTTCGGAATTCTGGCCATACAGGCCTGGAGGGAATCCTCGCTCGCCCCTGCGGCTAAGGCGTTGCCGGGTGTGGTGGCAGCCGGCGGCGTGGGGATAGCAGGGTTTTTAGAGTTCTTATCCGCTGCTTCTACGGATGATGCGAGGATGCCCGATAGGAGAACGAAGGTTCCAGCGAGGATGGCGCGATGGATTGATGTATGACGTTGCATGATGTGTCCTTCCGATGGTGGGGCGGTTGGAGTAGACACTCGTCGTAGGCCCGTGACGATCGAGCGATCAGGGCCGGATGGTCCTGAATCACCGGCACGTGTGAAGCCGGTCGTTCGGAGGAACGGCGGAGACTAGGGCATCGATCGCGCAGGAACTTAGTATGAGGGAGGGAAGCGCGAGGGACAGGATAGTGACCGTGTGTAACCGTACCACACTCCCCCTTAAATAGCGAACGCGGAATTTCCGTGTCGAGTGGCATTCTGACAGAGCGGTAGTTAACCCAGCGTAATCGGGTGCTTAAGAGTGGTGCGTCGGCTTGTTCTTGTTGGTAGATTGAAGCTGTAGGAACGGTTTTCGACTGCTTCTTCGGTTGTGGGATGTTAGGAGCACGGTGGCTCGGCGGGTTTCTATTTACTGTTCAACGAGTCGAAGGTAAACTGATAAGCGTTGTCTTGTGAGGTAAACATCACTGACTGTTAATCCCTCGCGCACGATCATCCTGCTGCGCGAATGATTCTCCAGTCCTCGCCGTTCTGCTGTAAGACTTTCTGCTCTTGTTCCGTATTCGTTCAAAGGCCCTTGCCGAGGGACTCATTCTTCACTCTTTGGTTGATGGAAAGGACATACCATGGCTGATGTTCATGCGACACCGGTTCAAGCTGCGAAGATCTGGGTGAGAATTCCTGATGGGACCAGGGTCCGGCTGCGTGAAGGTCGGCAGGAGGGAGTGATTGACGGATTAACGGAGTTGGTCGTAGGCCCTGCCCGAAACCCGGACGGTCGAACTCAGTATCGGCTCAATCTTGGCGATCAGGCGCGTATGCTCGTGGCTGAAGACGAACTGCTGGTCGTGACGGATGCGGAAGGCCTGGTCCTCATCCTCAAACAGAAGGCGGAATTCCGCCGTTTCATGACCGAGCGATTGCGGGCCGCATTTGCCCCCGACCGCTTTGTCCCAACTGCCTAGAGATCAGCGGCCGACCTCTACCTGGAACGACGCGATCAGGATTGCCGCGCCGCACCGGGCGCGCGTTCTCACTGCCCGGAGCAGACTCGGCTCAGGCGCCGTCCTGAGCCTGCTCAGTGGCTCCACGGCGCCGGCTCCTGCTCGGCGTGGACTTGTGGTTCCGGCCTAGAGATTTGCTATCTTGAGCGGCAATGCGCAAGCGCGTGTCCTGGCCGAATCCGTGGCTTGCCAGGGAAGATACTTCCCTTCTGATGGTTTCGATGGAGGATGTCGTGTCGATTGAGTTGGGGTCAGTCAGCCCCAGCAACTGCCAGCGAATTTTCGGTTTATGGACGGACTTTTTCTTCTTTTTCCCTGCTCTGCGTTCTTTCCAAACTGAAGAAAGATTCATACAAAACTCCTTCTGCAAGGGTACCAGGCTCTAGCCAGGGTGATACCTGACGGAGAGACCTGAAGCCCTGTTTCGATGCCGACAGCGGATCTTCCCACCTTCTTGAATGGCAGAATGTGCCAGCCAGCCAATTGGGGCTAAGGGCAGCTATGCTACAGATACGGTCGCGCTGAGACTGGGAGTGAGTACGGGGAGCGCGCGGAGAGGAAAGTAGCACGAACGAATCGCCACACTAGCATGCGCTCCGCGAGGAGTCAAACGACTGGATGTCTGAACGAGGAGTTCGTCGAGTGGGTTATGCAGAGACGATCAAACCTGTCGAACGGTTTCAGATCCCGCATAAGAGGCGGTGCGTAACCCGGAGGCGAGGCCGACTGTATAGAGCCCGTAGATGAGCCATTTTGACGGATCGAAATCGTACCACCGTGGTCCGTTCCTATAATCGCTTGGGTAGGTATGGTGGTAGTTGTGGTATCCCTCGCCAAACGTGATGAGGGAGACCCACCAACTGTTCCGGCTGGAGTCTTTCGCCCCGTAGGGTTGATTGCCCCAGATATGACAAATGGAGTTAATGCAGAACGTCGAGTTCAGAACCGCGAAGGTGCGCCCCACTCCTGCCAGGAGAAAACACCCGAATCCGCCGACCACGCCGTTCGCGATAAATCCGATGAGAAAAGTCAGTGCCAGGCCTGACAATACGATGGCAGCGTAGTGCCGGTGTTGCCAGATTGCGACGGGATCTTGCGCGACGCGCGACGCATACTGCAGGTCGTCATGCTTCCGTTCGGAGAATAACCATCCACAGTGGCTGTGCCAGAAGCCGAGTTTGGCGTTGTAAGGATCCGCTTCTTCGTCGCAATGGGCATGATGCCGCAGATGGTCCGCGGTCCATTTGATGGCGGAGTTCTGAAGTGCCCAGGCGCCGGCGATCAGTAATCCAGCTTTGACCCAGTCGGGACATTCAAAGCTGCGATGGGACATCAGCCGGTGATAGCCCACGGTGATGCCGAGCCCGCTCACGAAGTAGAGGACGACGAACAGGGACCAGTCGAGCCACGAGTAGTCATAGAAATAGGCGTAAACGGGGATGGCGGCCAATGCCCCGATGACGATTGAAGAAAACAACGCAATCGTCCAGCCGACATGAAAACGTCGGGCGAGTCGAATGGGAACGGTAGCGGTCGCCATAGTGGAAGTCCCCGTACAATAAAAGCTATCCGACCGTTACGATAGCATATTCAAGGTGAGTTGGCGAACTATCCGTTCGGTATGCGGGCAGACCGGCCATCCGGCCGTTTGGAAGAACGGGTTGACGTCGTGGCTTTCATGCTGTATGGTGTCACTACATTTCCCTCGTAGTAGTCCGGCGACTGAAATGTTCCAACCATAACGGACTTCGCGATCGCATCGCGACCAGGTCCAGTTTGGAGTTGCACCCTTCTCGGTTGTTTCTCCCCTCGGTTCTCTGATCCCGTCATAATGCGATCAAACTGAAAGGATAGTGTAGTGGATACGTCTGTTCACACCAATTTTAACGCCCTCGGTTTGTCTGAGGCCCTCTTGCAGGACCTCGCCAGCGCAGGGTTTATTTCACCAACCCCCATCCAGGAACAAGCCATCCCGCCGGCGCTCGCAGGTCGAGACGTCATCGGATGCGCGCAAACCGGGACGGGGAAAACAGCGGCCTTCGTCATTCCGATGGTCGAACGGCTTGCCGGGCTGCCGAAAGGGCAGCCGCTGGCGTTGATCCTGGCGCCGACGCGTGAACTCGCGTTGCAGACTCTGACGACGATCGAAAAGCTCGGACGGAGCCGTCGCGTGTCGGCCACCGTCATCGTGGGAGGCGCCGACATGCAGGCCCAAGTGCGGGGCTTGCGACAACGGCCTGAGATCCTGGTCGCGACACCCGGTCGCCTGCTCGATCACATGTGGAACGGCACCATTCTGTTGTCATCGATTAAGATGCTGGTGCTGGATGAGGCCGATCGCATGTTGGACATGGGGTTCGCGCCGCAGATCAATCAGATTCTCGACGCCTTGCCGGAAGAGCGGCAGACGCTGTTGTTCTCGGCCACCTTACCGACGGATCTGGCCCGGTTGGTTCAAGCGAGCGTCAACAATCCGGTGCGCGTGATGGTCACCCCATCCGCAACCACGGCCGATGGCGTTACGCAGGCCGTGCATCATACCTCGCACGACGCGAAGGCCGATCTTCTGTTGTCGCTTCTGGGAGCGGACAAGGACACGGCGCTCGTCTTCACCAGGACGAAACATCGGGCTGACCGGTTAGGACGGATGTTGGGGAGCGCCGGGCACAGAGTGGCTGTGTTGCACGGTGACCGCAGCTTGTCGCAACGTCGAGCGGCGTTGGAAGGATTTAAGCGCGGAACTTTCCGTGTGCTGGTCGCCACAGATATCGCCGCCCGTGGAATTGACGTGGCAAATATCGGCCATGTCATCAACTTCGACCTGCCGAACTGCCCGGAGGATTACGTGCATCGTATCGGCCGAACGGCTCGCATGAAGACCACCGGTCGGGCCACAAGTTTTGTGACCGGGGAAGACCATCAGCAGCTTCGAGACATTGAACGCTTGCTGGGCCATGCGGTTCCGCTCGCTGCAGGGAGTACGCGACCTGCAACAGTTTCTCATGCGAGAGCCAGGGCCCCGCATCAGAATGAGCGGCCGTCGTCTGGTCGTCCGACCGGCTTCCGGGATCGTCGTCGTGTGAACCACGGGCCGACTCAATCCGGGCAACCTGCTCGTGGCATTCAGCACCAGTAGGTGCATAAAACCTGAAAGTGATTCGCGAAACCGGCCTCGTGAGGTACAGTGAACCTCACGAGGCAGGTGGGTATGCAGACCGCGCATCATCGAGAGACCGCGCTCAATAGATTCCGTCGCTATCCCAGGATTCGCGTCCCCACGCCGTTTACCTGCTCCCTCGCCCGCCTGGAATCCGCAGGGTGGTTTCGTAAACCAATTGAAGATGTCGGCGTCGTATACGATCTCTCGTTGCGAGGGGTCCGCGTGAGCACCGAGGCTCCGATTAAGCCAGGCGACCAGGTTGCGCTGTCGCTTCGTCTGCCCAAGCAGGTTGCCCCGGCAGAGATTGCGGTGGCGACGGTCCGTTGGACAAAGGATCAGATCTACGGGCTCTCGTTCCGGAGGCTCTCGCAATCGTCACTGAACCGATTGAATAAGTACATGACCATCACGACGATGGGGAGAGACTAGCAGGAGATGCAGAAGATAGACAGCACGCTGGCGCGTGAACAGGCAGCCACGCAATTGCGCAGATTTCCCCGCGTTCGGGTGTCTGCGCCATTTCCCTGTTCATTTGCCCGCATAGGACTGAAGAAGTGGCTCGCCGTTGAACGCGCTGGGGTGGGGATTGTCTATGATGTCTCCACGAAGGGTGCCCGTGTGATGACGGAGGCGGTGATCACTCCGGGGGATCAGATCGCCATCAGTTTGCGCCTGCCCAATCAAGTGTCGTCCATGTTTGTCGAACTCGCCACGGTGCGGTGGGGTAAGGAGCAGACCTACGGTGTGGAATTCGAGGCTCTCTCGCCCATTGCCGGGATGCGTCTCCAGAAATTCTTGAATCGCCAGTCGAATTCCGTCCCGATACCTTCTGCGTAACATTTCCCTCACCCTGTATCTAATGCTCAGATAAGTCCTTGCCGAGGAGTCACCGCATGTTGTCTGGAGCGTACCGCGCGGTGAAAGTGTAACGGTGCCCGGATGTGAAGTCCTGCCGTGTCGAAGGAAAAACTAGCGCTGGTCGTTTTCCGCAAGCACCACAAACTGTTTTCGAAAGGTGACGACTTTTGCGAGGTAATCCCTGGTTTCCTGGTAGGGAAGGTTGCTGCGCAGGCGGTCATACACAGCCGGTGGCTGGAGGCGGTTGATTTGATTGATGGCAGCAGTAGAGTCCGAGGAGAACGCCTTGAATACGTTCCGCGGCCCCGTGTTATACGCTGAAATCACGCAATACTCCCGGGATACCTGGTTCTCAATCGGTTCCAGCAGATTGTACGAGAGCACATTGAGGTAGGCACTGCCGAGCTCAATATTATTGTTCGGATCGAACAGATAGTCTCGGGTCGGAATCGTATCCTTCCCCTTGGCTCTTCGATAGGCGTCCCGGCCGCCGCTGGTCGGGACGAGCTGCATCAAGCCGTAAGCCGGGGCCGAGCTGACGGCGAAGGGATTAAAGTTGCTCTCCGTGCGGATTACCGCAAAGACCAGGCTGGGACTGATCTGGTACTGGTCTGCGAAGCGGTTCACGACCGGCCTATATTTCTCCGCCTGTCGGTTGGAGAAATTCGCCACCATCTTCATCTCGGCAAACAACGCCTGTTTCATGACCCCGTTCTGATCGACCGAACGGGTTTTTGCCTGCCGTTCTAGCAGGAAGGCTGCAAAGGACTCGGCCTGGGCCGGCGTGCGGATTGCCTGTCCCTGCTGGTCGACCACGAGCCCCAACAGATACGGCTCCTTCTCGTTTGTGAGCGTGATGGCTTTGTCGGAGAACAGGTCGACTGCGCGCGGGTCGTTGGGGGTCAGTAGCGTTGTGACGAGCGCGTTTTTCAAACTTTCTTTCGGCGACTTGTCATCCAGCGTCTCAACGACCACCGTTCCTTCATCAAAGTCGACGATCGCCCGGCTCATGTAGTTCTGGGTATATTTCACGTAGCGCTTCTGTTCTGGCACCTTGATTTCTTTCGGCCCCCACTTTTGTTGGACCTTCCCCGTCAAAGCCGCCATGATGGTTTCAAAATCCCGCTGTGCGGTTCGCAGATCTCTAAGCAGAGCCTCGGGGTCCCGCTGGTAGATGTCCGCCCGCTCTTTGAGGATCTGCTTCGGGTCTTTGCCTTGGACTATCTGGACGGCGGTTCTTCCCGTGTTTGAGGTGAGCACACGTTCAGCCGTCGACAGCGCCTTCTCGGTAGTTTCGCAACCGAGGAGGCCGACAAATCCGATCAGGAGAAGAAGAGAGCGTACGATGTGCATCATGTGTCAGACGAACAGGTTCAATGTTATAGGAAGATTCTACCGGATTTGTAGGGGTGACTGAAGAAGAAATCGGCAATGCTGAAGGGATGAACGGAAGGACGTAGGGGGCACGTCGCCAGGGCTGCGGTATTCCGGCGTCTTTCGAGGGCTGACATCATGGTTCCCGTCAGTACCCGATAGACTGTCGCGATGAGGTCCTGCGATGGCCTCGACGGCTGAGTCGAGGCCATCGCTCTGTTCTATGGTTGTGATTGGTCGTCCTCACCGTTCCCATCACTGCAAGAGCTGGGACGAGGATCCTGTTCAAGTTCGACGCGTAAAGCGTTGGTGACGGATATGCTTTGAGCCGCTCCGAGAATTTCCACGAACTGACCAACCTGGGGCGGAGGTGTGAGACCCACAAACTCCGTGGTAATACTCGGAACGCATCCGGAGTCATAGCAGAAGGTGATGCCCGCTACTACGAACTTCTTGTTGGCAGTATCTACCGAGGATACAACGCCTCGGATCTCGATCTCTCCCATATCGGCAGCTTCATCGATGAGAACGGCGCGCAGTCCCGCTCCCGGAGTGACCGGAGGCAAGGCAAAGACATCGACGATCATGCCGTCCTTCAAGGAGTCAAAGTTAGTTAACGGCTCATCGAACCGGGTGAGCGAATCCTGCACCTGAACAAACAGATTCATGCCGCTTGTGGTCGTGAGTCCGAAAGTCTGTGTCGGGGCATGTGGACTGAAGACTTTGCCTTGGACGTGGATGAATTCGCCGGTTGTGCAGTGGTCGTTCCCCAGCCGGATGAGACGGACCCGGTCGGCCTCGGCGACCTGGACTCCGGTCTGGGTGGTCGTTACAGCAGGACCGCTGTGGTTGTTCTTCGGCGTCTCGATTCCCACGACCAGTCCTCGCGAGAGCTGGTTCTCGAGCGATCGTGGATTGAACTTGGCTTTGGCGGTATTGAAGGTGATCGCATGTTCGTTCACTTCCGATGTGTTGGGATCGTTATCGTCCGGCTTGAGAGGCGTGCCGAACAGGGTAATGGTTTGTTGGCCGAGGTCAGTGATCGGAGCAACCGCTTCCACGGTATTGTCGTTCGCCGATGGCGCTCCGTGATTCCGCTGGATGCGCTTGGCCCGGAAGACAATTGAATTCGGGTCATCGGTCGGGGCGCCGACGACGACAGCGACCTCATTTGTCCCATTGGTATTCTGAAAAGTCTGGCTCGACAGCGGCGGAGTGAATTGCGTGTGTTCGTCGAAGCAGAAGGTCACGCCGGCCACGACAAATGGCTCACAGACCCCGTTGGCCGGGGGAGTTGAAAAGCTTGCGGAAAGTCCTGAAACAGCGCCCCGGGCCTGGAGAAACCCGGGGTACAGTGAATTTTCATGAGACGGCTCGTATTCAGGAGTGGCCCGACCCTTCCAGATGGTTACCTTGCCGAGATCGATGACGGCATTGCCTCCGGAAGGAAGGAACAGGTTCAAGGTTCCGCTTTCGTTATCGGGGCTCACGAACAGGATTGTGATCGGCCCAGCGGGGACACGAAGCAACTCAAATCGCCCATTCCCGACCGGATAGGCCTTGATGGCGGTACCCACGATCTCGACGCGCCCCTTGCTGACGGCAAAGGCCGAGTCGGTTGTGGTCAGCCACTGAAATGCATCGGCGACCAGAGTGGCAAAACTGAACTCTGTGCGTTGGGCGACGGTCGATGATGCCGGCATAATGCCGGTGACCACGTTTGTTCCACTCGCTGTTGAAGCGGTAGGCGGCGGCGTGCCGTCTCCACTCCCGCTGCAGGAGTACGACGCCAGCGACAGAGACATCACCAGCACACCCCAAAGAATTGCCAGCGGCAATGAACTGTGTGTAGCGCGAGGGATCTTCATACGACCTCCCGATGAACTTTGCAGAAAGATGAGCTCTATGGTGAACCCCGCAAAGCGCTCCCGGTAGCCGCTTTGGCGAAAGTCAAAAGATGCTAACAGAGTGCTGCTTGAGTTGTCAGTAGTGACGGACGGAATTAATGGAAGACTGTATGAACTCTCCTCCAGTATCGAACTTGAAGAAGAGAATAGGTGAGTTCAAGTGCTCGGAGGACGAGGTGGGGTTGAGTAACTGGCCGATTGTTGAAAGAAAACAGCCGGTTGGAGATACCTCCAACCGGCTGCTGGGGATGGCAGAACTGCAACGAGGCGGCTACTTGATGGCGACCGCTTTGACTTCCTTGTAAGTCGTGAGCCCCTGAAGAACTTTTTGAATGCCGTCCTGCACCAGGGTGGTCATACCTTCCTCGAGAGCAGTCTTGAGCATATCTTCCGTTCGTGCCTTCTGCTGCACCATGCGCTTCATTTGATCTGAGCCGAGGAGGAGTTCGTGTAAAGCGACGCGTCCTTTGAAACCGGATCGATTGCAGACTTCGCACCCTTTCCCGCGAGAAAGGCGAAAGGTATTGTCCTGCTTGATGCCAAGCTTGTCCCAGTGCTCCGTCCCATACCCCTGACGGAGTTCTTCATATTCTTCCTTGGTTCCCACATATTGCTCTTTGCAGTCTTTGCAGATCCGGCGCGCCAGACGTTGCGCGAGCACACCGAGCATCGCATCGGCAAAGCTGAAGGGATCGCAGCCCATGTCCAACAGACGCGTCACGGTCTCAACCGCGCTGTTGGTGTGCAGGGTACTCAGGACTAAGTGGCCGGTCAGTGAAGCTTCAATGCCGGTGTCTGCCGTTTCTTTATCCCGCATTTCTCCGACCATGATGACATCGGGGTCGGCGCGGAGGAACGCACGCATAGCATTGGCGAACGTGAAGCCGATCTTTGGCTGCACCTGGACCTGACGCAGCCCGTATTGGGTAATTTCGACTGGATCCTCTGCCGTCCATATCTTGATATCAGGAGTATTGATGTTTCCCAGGACTGAGTGAAGAGTGGTTGTTTTCCCTGATCCGGTCGGTCCCACGCAGAGAATGATGCCGTAGGGTTTCTCGGAAATCTCTCGCAATGCCTTCAGATTGCGATCGGAGAACCCCATCTTGTCGAGAGGCAGGGGCTCGCTGGCTGCAAGGATACGCATCACAACGTCTTCGTTGTACCCGGCGGTGGGAAGGGTCGCGACACGGAGCTCGATCTCTTTGTTCTCAGAGAGTTTGAATTTGATCTTGCCGTCCTGCGGTTTGCGCCGCTCCGCGATGTCCAGGCTGGCCATGATCTTGAGTCGGGAGACGATGGCGCGTCGATAGCTCTGAGGGATCTTCATGTACTCGAAGCATTCGCCGTCTACCCGGAAGCGGACGAGGGTTTCGCGCTTTTCTCCGTACGGCTCGATATGAATATCCGAGGCATTCTGGCGATAGGCGTCGGCAATGATTTGATTCGCCAGGCGCACGATCGCGCTGTCATTTTCGTCCAGTCCTCCGCCTCCGGAGGATTCCTCCATGGCTTCGGCCTGCGCTTCGGTGACGAGTTCGCCGAGAATGTCGGAGACGTTTTCGTCGAGCTTGCGTCCTCCGGGGTCAGCCTGCCCCATGGCAGAACTCAGGAATTGCGAGATATCCCGGCGCAGACTGACGGCAAACCGGATATTGAGTCCGGGGAAGGTCCGCTTGATGTCCTGGACGCGATCGAGGTCCCCTGGGTCGTCGGTCAGAATCTCGATAGCCGTGCGGTCCCGCTTGAGAGGCATCCAATGATTCTTCTTGAGATAGTCGACGTTGAGATTCTTGAGCAGTTCGATATCCACGATCGTGCGTTCGCTGTATTCGATATAGGGGCACTTGTAGAACTGCGCAAGCGACTTGCCGATGTCGATCTTCGGGACCTTATATTTCTCGATGAGGATGCTCTCGAGATCGCTGGTGCCTTTGCGTGATTCGGCAATGGCATTATCAAGCTCGTTCTGGGTGATGCGGCTGTTGCTCACCAACAGGTCGAACTTGGTGGGATTCTTTTTGGAGATCTTTCGAAGATTAAAGAAGGCTATCCCGAGCGCCTTGGCGATTTCAGCGACGGATTCTTCGTCTTTCCTCGTGAAGCGGCTCCCGCTCTTCTTGTTCAGGAGCTGGAGGACGCCCATCAGATATTTGTTGTCCGCGACGATGGGGTAGGTGAGCACTTGCTTCGTTTTGAACCCGGTGCGCTTATCGTAGGAGGTGTCATGCAGAAGCGAAGGATGAATGCTCTGCAGTTCGGCCATGTTATAAGCGTCGGCGATATTGACGGGGCGGAGATACTTGGCGCAGAAGCCGGCCAGACTTTGTTCGGTAATGGGAATGCGGACTTCCTCGACGGTGTCGACATGGGGGACTTTTGAAAAGATTTCTTTCTTTTCTGAATCGAAGGCAAACAAGGTCAGGTCTTCCGCATCGAAGAGGCTCAGAATGTCTTTATGGAGGTCGAGCAGAATCTGGTCCAGGTCGCTGGCGGCATGGATCTGCGTGGTGATCCGCTTCACGTGCTCGGCGTACTCGACTTTTTGCTGCAGCTCCTGGAGATTCTGAGGCATAGGCTTGGCTTGCATTCCGGATGTGCTCCCCTGGGCTCTGAGTGATTGGTCCATCGGGTCGTACGCGGGTTCGGCGGGCGCCGAACCGTCATCACGGCCCATGTTCGAGAACCGAGTTTGAGTCTAGCCCAAAGGCAGGGGAAGGCAAGGAAAAGGTATTTTCTGTCGGTCAGGGAGGGAGAAACTCGAATCAACGGAGAGGCCACGCGAAGAACCTACTGGTCTGAAGCGGGGGGCAGGGCACGTGGCGAGGCAGCTTCATCTGAAAATCTGCGGAGGCAGGCGATCAGCTCCGATGGAGCGACGCGGGACTTTGCGCCGCTTTTGCGAACTTTGACTTCCACAACGCCGTCCGCGAGCCCTTTATCGCCCACTACGACTTGAAACGGGGCCCCGATGAGATCGGCATCGTTGAATTTGACTCCGGCGCGTTCTTCTCGATCGTCCCACAGGACCTCGAAGCCCGCCGCCAGCAGATCGTCATAGAGACGTGCGGTCGCATCGGCGGTTTTGTCCGATTGGCTGACCGGCAGGAGGTGAACCTGGAAGGGAGCGATCGGGAAGGGCCAGATGATGCCCTTCTCGTCGTGGTTCTGCTCGATCGCCGCCGCTGCCGTGCGGCCAATTCCGATGCCGTAGCAGCCCATAATGGCGAGACGCTCCTGGCCTTTGTCGTCGAGAATCGTCGCATTCATACTCTTGCTGTATTTTGTTCCAAGGAGAAAGACCTGACCGACTTCAATTCCCTTTGCGAGTGTGAGGGTTCCGTCTCCGCGCGGGGAGGGATCTCCGGTCTGCGCGTTTCGAAGATCCGCGAACTGATCGACCTTGAAGTCGCGATCGCAATTGGCATCCAGAAAGTGCGTGTCCGCCTGGTTCGCACCGATCACGACATTGCGCATTCCCTTGATCGCATGATCGGCCAGGATTCGTATGCCTTTCAGACCGACAGGACCGGCGAAGCCAACCGGCGCTCCGGTGATGGTTTTCACCGTCTCAGGTCCGGCCAACTCAACCTCTGTCATGTGCAGCAGCCGCGCCAGTTTGACTTCATTGAGGTCGTGATCCCCCCGAATGAGAACGGCGACAGTCTCTTTCTCCGCCTTGTACAGGAGGGTTTTGACCAATTGTCGGGGGGCAATTTTCAAGAAGGCCGTCACCTCTTCCACCGTGCGGCGCTGCGGCGTCGTCACCGGGGTCATTGGACGCAGCGGGGCGGTGTCGATATCCGATGGAGGAAGCAGCTCGGCCCGCTCAACGTTCGCTGCATAAGTACCCCGGTCGCTGTAGACCACCGTCGCTTCACCGGTATCCGCCAGGACCATGAATTCGTGTGATACATCACCGCCGATCAAGCCGGTGTCGGCCTCGACCGCGCGAAAGGTCAGTCCGCATCTGGTGAATATGCGGGTGTATGCATCGTACATCTTCTGGTAGCTGACTTTGGCCCCGGCTTCATCACCGTCAAAGCTATAGGCGTCTTTCATGATGAATTCGCGCCCGCGCATGAGCCCGAAACGGGGGCGGATCTCATCCCGGAATTTTGTCTGGATCTGGTAGAAGTTCAGGGGCAGTTGTCGATAGGACCGAACCTCGCGCCTGAACAGATCGGTGATGACTTCTTCATGTGTCGGGCCGAGACAGAAGTCACGTTCGTGGCGATCTTTGAAGCGCAGGAGTTCTTTACCGTAATAGTCCCAGCGGCCGGTTTCTTTCCACAATTCGGCGGGGGAGGCGATGGGCATCAACAGTTCCTGTGCGCCAGCGCGGTTCATCTCCTCCCGAACGATCTGCTCGACTTTGCGGATCACGCGCAGACCCAGCGGGAGATAGGTATAGATGCCGGCCGCTACCTTCCTGATCAGCCCGGCGCGCAACATGAGCCGGTGGCTGACAGTTTCCGCCTCACCGGGATCTTCCCGTAATGTAGGGATTAGCAGCTGGGAAGTTCGCATGAATGGTTATCTGGGTCGTGCAGTGGAAGATTTCACAGAATGCTCAAACAAGTCTGCTAACGAGGCCGCAGGCGATAAGAAACCGCAGGCGTACCCTCTGGGGTACGCTGAGGATTTCTTCGAGCCGAGAACGAAGTTAGCGGCTTGTTTCAGCATTCTGGTTAGCGGGAGAAGATACGTTCCAGATCATTCCAGAAGGCAAAAATCATGACGCCTACCAATAACACCAATCCCACTTGCTGTGCGAGTTCCCGCTGACGTTCGCCGAGTGGTTTGCGCAGAATGCCTTCGATCAGGAAAAAGAGCAAGTGGCCCCCGTCGAGGATGGGGATGGGCAACAGATTCAGCACGCCGAGATTAATGCTCAGGATGGCGATCAAGAACACGACACTGGAGGCGCCCTGAGAGGCCGCCTCGCCGGAGATGTTGGCGATCGTGAGCGGCCCGCCGATGTTCTTACTCGAAATGTCGCCGACGATCATTTTATAGAGACCGATAGTCGTGAGTTCGGTCCAGCCCCAGGTCGCTTCGAGGCCGTGATAGACGGCTTCCAGGGGGTTGTCGGAGCGCATTAGCGAGCGGCCCGGGCCGGAGATACCGATCTTGCCGACTTCAACGGTCTGTCCGTTCACCGTCACCTTCTCGGCAGTGGGAGTGACCGTGAGGGAAACGCGTTGTCCGTTGCGGAGTACTTCAACGCGCAACGGTTTCTGCGGATGTTCTTTCACCTGCGCCGTCATCTGTGCCCAGGTATAGATCGGCTGCCCTTCGATGCCTACAACGCGATCGCCGGTCTGGAATCCGGCTGCTGAGGCGGGAGAACCATGCATCACCGACGTGACCAGGGGAGGAGTTTCTTCGACGCCGATCGTATAGAGCGGCTCTTCCCCTGCAGCTGGTTCACCCGGAGCCAGTGCAGGTGTCACGTTCAGGGGCTTTGTTTGCCCGTCCCTTCGAATCTCCAGCGCGATGGGCTGCCCTTTGCTTTTGGCCACCGCGTCGAGCAGTTCAGTCTTGGTCGAGATATCTTTCCCGTTGACCTTGACGACACGATCGCCGACCTCCATCCCGGCCGTCGCGGCGGGTGAACCGGGGACGAGGGCCTCCACATCGGCACTGAGGTCACGGAAGGTCGGTACAAACAGCGGAGATCCTGTCGACAACCAGCCGGCGAAGATCAAATACGCCAGGATGAAATTAAATCCGGGCCCCGCCGCCACAATTAGCACTTTGCCCCAGAGACTTTGATGAGCAAATGACCGCCGTCGATCTTCCGGGGTGGCCGCTTCCGTTTCCTCCTCGCCGAACAGTTTGACGTAACCGCCCAGCGGAATGGCCGAGAGCAGATACTCCGTCTCTCCCACCTGGCGGCCGAAAATTTTCGGACCAAAGCCGAGCGAGAACTTCAGGACTTTGACCCCGACCCAACGGGCCGCGAGAAAATGGCCGAGTTCATGGAAAGCCACGAGCACGCCGAGGACGACGAGGAACCACCAGGCTTTCTGCATCAGAAGCCACAGGGTGTCAGGAGACCAGGTGAATGCGGACATCATGATCGTGCTCTATGTTTAATGGTGGAGGTTCAATGTCAGGATCAACTTAACACTCATTGCTCGAATTTCAAAATGATGCGTCTTTCAAAATGAAGCGTCAGCGGGGAAGGGCATGGACCAGGGATTCAGCCTTCTCTCTCGCCCAGCGATCGGCTTCCAGCGCGTCCTCGAGACCGGTAATGTCCCGATGTGTGTGGGCATCCATCGTACTGCGGATGACTTCGGCGATTTCGACGAAGCGAATGCCGCCGTTGAGGAACGCATCGACGGCGACTTCATTGGCCGCGTTCATGGCGGCCGGCATGGTGCCTCCGACTCGAAGCGATTCGTATCCGAGGTTGAGACAGGGGAAGCGGTCATGGTCGGGTTTGCAGAACGTCAGCTTGCCGACCTCCGTTAAGTCCAGCGAAGGCAGGTCGAGCGGCATTCGTTCGGGATAGCGCATTGCGTAGGAAATGGGGGTTCGCATATCCGGCAATCCGAGCTGGGCGATCATTGAGCGGTCTTCATACTCTACCAGAGAATGAATGATGCTTTCCCGATGGATCAGGACGTCGATGCGGGATTCGCGAATATCGAATAACCAGCGGGCTTCGACCACTTCCAGCCCTTTGTTCATGAGGGTGGCCGAATCGATGGTGATTTTCGAGCCCATCTTCCAGTTCGGATGCTGAAGCGCCCGCTCCGGGGTCACGCTCTGCAGCTGTTCTTTCGTGAGCGTCCAGAGGGCGCCGCCGGAGGCCGTCAGGATAATTCGTCGGACATCCTCAATCCGGTGCCCTTCAAGCGATTGAAAAATGGCGCTATGTTCGCTGTCGACGGGGAAGATTCTGACGCCGTGCTTGCGCGCTTCCTCCTGCATCAGCTTGCCGGCCATGACCATCGGTTCTTTATTGGCCAGTGCGATGTGCTTGCCGCTGCGGATTGCAGCCAGAGTCGGTACCAGGCCGGCGGCCCCTACAATAGCCGAAATGACTAACTCAGCTCCAGGCATCGCCGCGACTTGCGCGATCCCTGCCTCACCGGCCACAACCTCGACCGGCAAACCCGCGCAACGTTGCCGAAGTGTGGCGGCGGAGGCTTCCGCGGAGACCGCGACGACTTTGGGCTTGAACGTTCGTATCTGTTCTTCGAGCTTCTCAATGTTGCCGCCCGCCGTCAGCCCGACAACCCGAAATTCCTCCGGATACCGCCGGACAATATCCAGTGTATTGGTTCCGATCGAACCGGTGGAGCCCAGGATGATGATGGTTTTCATGTCCTCTCCTCTATGGGAGCGGCCAGACGCCGCGGACGAAGGTTATATAGTAGTAGAAGGTGGGGGCGGTGAACAAGAGACTATCCAGTCGGTCAAGCATTCCCCCGTGGCCCGGCAGGATACCCCCTGAGTCTTTCACTCCCACACTGCGCTTGATGGCGGATTCACAGAGATCGCCGAGGAGGCCGGAACTTGTCAGGAGAATGCCGAGGACCAACGCGTCCAAGAGCGACAATTGCGGCACGAACCAGGCCCGGGCCAGAAGGGCGGCTCCCGTGGCGAGCCCCATGCCGCCGAGTAGACCCTCGACGGTTTTTTTCGGACTCACCGACGGTGCGAGGAGATGTGAGCCCCACAGCGTACCCGCATAGTAGGCGCCGGTGTCCGCAGCCCATGTGACGAGCGCGACGAAGAACACTAACCATTCACCTTCGGGCAATGAGCGAGTCGACACCAGCGTACTCAGGGTGAGGCCGATATAAAGGACACCGAAGAGGGCGACGCTCGTATTTTTGAGCCGCTGTTCGATCGGAGTGGGCGAAAACAGCATGGCGACCAGCATCGACACTAGTGAGACGACCAGAAGGTCAGCCAAGGCAAGGGGCAGATGGGTCCTGGCCAGGACCAGGGCGGAGGCCGCCAACCCCACACCGATCAGCGCTCTGTTGGAACGCGCGTCAAAACTGATGCGGTACAGCTCGAGCAAGGCGATCGAACCGCCGGCAATCAAGAGAATCGTCAAGGCCCAGGGCGGGAGGTAACGGATGATGGCATAGATCGCCGGGGCGAGAATCGCCGCTGTGTACACGCGCCGGAGATCGAATCGTCGAGTGGCTGCAGGTGGTGTGGTCACGAGTGTCGGGTTGTCGGTGGCGGAGTCTGTGGCTGGGGCTTGTCCCACCGGGATTAGGAGGATACGGTGCTCAAGATTCGGCCAAAGCGGCGTTCGCGCCTCTGATACTCCAGAAGAGCCAGTAGGAACTCGCGTCGGCGGAAGTCCGGCCATAGCGTTGGCGTGAAGTACAGCTCCGTATAGGCCAGCTGCCAGAGCAGAAAGTTGCTGATCCGTGTTTCTCCGCTCGTCCTGATAAGCAGGTCCGGGTCGGGGAGTGGGTGGGTGTACAGGTACTGCTGGACCATGGCTTCGTCGACACGTTCCGGCTGTATTGCTCCCGAGCGGGCGTCCTTGAGCAACCCTCTGACCGCATCGACGATTTCCGCGCGGCCTCCGTAACTCAGCGCCACGGTCAGCACCAGCTTGTCGAGCTGCGCGGTTTCCTTCTCGGTGGTGCGCACCCAATGTTGCGCCGACTGGGGAAGGAGTTCGAGGCGTCCGATCGTCCGGAAGCGAACGCGCTGCTCAATCAGGCTGGCCCGTTCTGTAGAAAGGTAATGCTCCAAGAGGCCCATCAACGCGCTGATTTCCTGCGTCGGGCGGTTCCAGTTTTCCTGTGAAAAGGCGTAGATCGTCAGGGCCTGGATGCCCAGTTCCAGACACTGCGTGATCATCTCTCTGACAGAGTTAATGCCCTCGCGGTGTCCGGCGATGCGGGGAAGACCACGGAGTTCGGCCCAGCGTCCGTTGCCATCCATGATGACGGCCACATGTTTTGGCAGGAGTTCCGGCTCCAGCTTGGCGGTCAGGTCGCTTTCCGAGAGGTGGTCGAGGCTTGAAGATGGCGTCTGTGCCATGGAAACTTGGTCGGTGCCCTTGTTATAGAATGATTCCAGGAAGGCAGCCAAAGTCTACTGGCAGGGGTGGGGAATGTCAAACGATAACTGGGAAAATACTTAATAAAGCCGCAAGTTGGGATTCATTACATTGCGGCTTCGGAAATGAATGGGCTATACTTCGCGCTCGCTCGAAGCTTGCAGAGAGGAATCATGATCATGGCGGACTCAGTCCAATTGACCAAATTTGGTGTTACTGAACTGGAAGCCCAGCACGCGCTCGATCGATTAAATGTGCGGGACGTCGACTATGCGGATCTGTACTTCGAGTCCCGCGTCTCGGAGTCGGTTTCGATGGAGGAGGGCATCGTCAAACGCGCCGCCAAGAGTATCTCCCAGGGCGTCGGGGTGCGGGCCACCGCCGGTGAGAAAACCGGGTTCGCGTATTCGGACGAATTGACGAAGAAAGATCTGGAGATCGCGGCGGATACGGCCCGCTATATTGCGAATTCTCCCAAGGGAGACCAGGCGGTTCCCGTTCCGGCGCAGCGACGACCGACGAGGGATCTGTATCCTATTGAAAGGGCCAAGGCCGAAGTGGCGACGGCCGACCGCGTCGCGCTTTTGAATGAAATCGATGCCGAAGCCAGACGCTACGATCCCCGCATCAAGAACGTCATGGCCTCCTTCAATACCGAATATAAAGTCGTGGCGGTGGCGACGTCGGACGGCACGTTAATCGGGGATATCCAGCCCCTATCACGCCTGCAGATAACCTGCATTGCCGAGGACAACGGCAATCGTCAGGTAGGAAGTTTCGGTGGCGGGGGGCGCGTGGGTTTCGAGTACTACCGTGAGCAGAATCGATATCTGGACTATGCGCGAGAGGCGGCGCGTGAGGCCATTGTGAATCTCTCCGCCATCGATGCTCCGGCCGGCGTGATGCCGGTGGTCCTGGCCGGGGGATGGCCGGGCATTCTGTTGCACGAGGCAATTGGTCATGGACTCGAGGCGGATTTTAACCGGAAGAAGACGTCGGCCTTTTCGAGCTTGATCGGGAAACGCGTGGCTTCCGACGTCTGTACGATCGTCGATGACGGGACCCTCCCGTTTCGCCGCGGTTCATTGAATATGGATGATGAAGGCACGGCGACCAGCTGCACGACGTTGATTGAAAAAGGCATCCTCCGCGGCTATATCACCGACAAGCTCAACGCGCGACTCATGGGCATTCCGCTGACCGGCAATGGCCGCCGCGAGAGCTACCAGAGTGTCGTGCTCCCCCGGATGACGAATACCTTCATGCTGGCCGGAGAATCGGACCCTCAGGACATTATCCGTTCGGTCAGGAAGGGGCTCTATGCCGTATCGTTCGGCGGCGGGCAGGTCGATATTACGAACGGGAAGTTTGTCTTTTCTGCCAGTGAGGCCTACCTGATTGAAGACGGGAAGATCACGAAGCCGGTCAAAGGGGCGACGCTGATCGGCAACGGGCCGGAGATTCTGACCAAGGTTTCAATGGTTGGTCATGAACTGAAACTCGACAATGGAATTGGAACGTGCGGCAAGGACGGCCAGTCGGTGCCGGTCGGGGTCGGGTTGCCGACGATCAAGATTGACGAAATCACCGTGGGCGGCACGCAGGGGTAACAAGAAATGAGCGGAATGTTGCAACAGTCCAATGGCTACGCCCAGCTTGCCTCGGATGTGCTTGCCCGGGCAAAGGCTTGCGGGGCGACCGAAGCCGATATCGTCGTGGCGGATGGCGAGACCTTTTCGGTGCAGGTGCGTGTGGGCGCCGTTGATCGATTGACGAAGGCACGAGAGAAGCGGCTGGGATTGCGTGTGTTCGTCGGGAAGCGGTCGGCCACGACCTCGACGTCCGATTTCTCCAAAGAGTCCCTCGACCGGCTTGTTGCAGAAACCTGCGCCTTGGCCAACGCGGTCGTCGAAGATCAGGTGTCCGGATTGCCAGACGCGTCCCAGATGGCGGTGGATCAGCCGGACCTGGATCTCTATGACGCAACCAGCCTCAACACGGAAGTGCAGATCGATTGGGCGAAGCGCGGGGAGGCCGCGGCGTTTGCTGCGGATCCACGCGTGACCAATTCCGAAGGCGCGGAATTCGATTCTTCGTCAGGCCGGGTTGTGCTGGCCAACAGCCATGGCTTCGTCGGGTCGTACAAGAGTTCCAGTTTTTCGCTGTCGGTGTCTCCGATTGCGACTGAGCCGGAGACGGGGGCGATGCAGCGGGATGCGTGGTATGAAGTGCAACGCAAATTTGCACGCTTGGCGTCTGCGGAGTCGATCGGGCAGGAAGCAACCAGGCGAACGGTTCGCCGCTTGGGCGCGCGTAAGGTGGCGACGAAGCGGGCGCCGGTCGTCTTCGATCAGGAGACAGCGGGCAGCCTGCTCGCAAATCTCTGCAGCGCCGTGTCCGGATACGGCCTCTACAAGCGGGCCTCGTTCCTGCTCGATCAACTGGGCCAGACCATCGCGTCCGAACTGATGACGGTCTACGACGACGGCCGGATGGCCGGGGGACTCGGATCCCGCCCGTTCGACGGTGAAGGGCTCGCCACCAGAAAGAATACGATTGTCGAACGGGGAGTGCTCAAGAGCTATCTTCTCGACACGTATTCGGGCAGGAAACTGGGGCTCCCCTCGACGGGAAATGCCTCGCGTAGTGTCGGTGAAAGTCCTTCCGTCGGGCCGACCAACTTCTATCTCGTGCCCGGGGAAAAGACAGCCGAGCAGATCATTGGATCGGTCAAAGAGGGGCTCTATGTGACCGAACTGATCGGGTTCGGCATCAACATGGTCACGGGCGACTATTCACGCGGGGCCTGCGGGTTCTGGATCGAGAACGGGGAGCTCACCCATCCCGTCGAAGAAATCACCATTGCCGGCAATTTGAAACAGATGTTGAAGGATATCGAAATGGTCGGGAGCGATCTTGTCTTTCGAGGACGGATCGCGAGCCCGACGGTCAAAATCAGTGAAATGATGATTGCCGGAAGTTGACAGGTCAAGGAGGGAAGAAGCTATGCGACATCTCT
This sequence comes from Nitrospiraceae bacterium, assembly GCA_035454865.1. GTDB lineage: Bacteria > Nitrospirota > Nitrospiria > Nitrospirales > Nitrospiraceae > Nitrospira_D. The sequence goes on from DATIGF010000134.1 coordinate 21,979, forward strand.
GGATCTCGATCATGCTTGCGCTGCTTCCTGCGTCGACCTTCGCGGCCGACTTTCGGGTGACGAGTCCCACGATTAAAGAACAAGGCGTGATCGGCAGTGAGCACGTGTTTGACGGTTTTGGCTGCAGCGGGCGCAATGTGTCACCGGAACTCCGGTGGGAGAACGCACCGAAGGATGCCAAGAGCCTTGCCGTGACCGTCTACGATCCCGACGCGCCGACAGGAAGCGGGTGGTGGCATTGGGTAATCTTCAATATTTCGCCGGGGGTCACCGGACTTCCAGCGGGTGCCGGGAAATCGGATGGCAGCAGCGCGCCGAAGGGAAGCATTCAGAGCATGACCGACTTCGGGCAACCGGGGTACGGTGGCCCCTGTCCTCCGCAAGGCGATAAGCCGCATCGGTATGTGTTCACGGTGTATGCGCTGAAAGTCGATCAGCTTCCGCTCAAGAAGGAAGCGTCCGGCGCAATGGTGGGCTTCTATCTGACGCAGAATGCTTTGGGAAAGGCATCCCTCACGGCCACGTATGGACGATGAAGAACAGCATGCTTCCAGAAGCAGTGAACCGAAACTTTTGAGCAAAGGAACACAGTCCCATGCCGCTTGATGCCGAACTCGGGAAGAAAATGCTTCAGCTGATTACGTCGCGCTATGACGACCGGCATTGGCGCAAGAAGATCGAGAAAACGCTGAGTCTGGCCCAGTCCGGCGTGACCGATCCGGTTCAGCAGCAGATTTTCATGTATCTGAAGGTCGGTCTCAAGGCGTACAAATCACGCCGCGCAGATCCCGACTCATGGATCATCGGGGGTTATGCGACGAAGGAGATAATCGATCGCGCGAAGTTCCAGCCCCAACTCGTCGGCCCCGCGATCAAGAAAGAGGATGTGTCTTTTCTCGGGGTTGATCCGGGCGAGGAGGTCACCGAAGCCTGGTGGGACGAAATGCTGGTCCAGTGGTTTGATGTTCCGGAAGAAGAACAGCCTGTCGAAGGGGACGGCGACGAGAAGCCGGCCGAATCCGAATCCGCTGCGGCCTCAGAGGGTAACTCCTCGAAAGCCTAGCGGGCTTCCTTAATCACAATCCTGGACAAGCTGATGAACCGTTGAATGTCCGCAATCCATCAGATCGACGGATTCCCGGACTACTTGCGAGAAGCGAGCGACGCGGCTCGACTGAACTCGCCGAAGTCTTCATGCGCCGAAGAGATCCATCTGTGCCGGTTGGGGTTGGTCGATTTGCAGGGTAGGAACTGCAGGTCCGGCGGCTATGGCGGGTTCGGCCGGCTTGGTGTGGCGGTCGAGAAATTCTTTCAGCTTTTTGAAGTCCTCCTTCAGCGTATCGAGTAATCCGCCCTGATGCAACGCGGCGGCCGGGTGGAGGAGGGGGAAGAGAACGAAGTCCTTCATATAGAAGGCCTGCGCCTTCACTTTCGTAATTCCGATCTTTCGCTCCAACAAGGTTTGCGTCGCCCAATTGCCCAAGGTGCATACGAGTTTCGGGCGGATCATCTGAATCTGTTGGAGCAGGAAGGGCTTGCAGGTCTCAACTTCGTCCGGTTCGGGATCACGGTTATTCGGTGGTCGGCACTTGATGACGTTGGCGATGTAGATTTCATCGCGCGAGAGATTGGCTGACTGCAGGAGATCGTTCAGCAGCTTCCCTGCGGCACCGACAAAGGGCTCGCCCTTCTGGTCTTCGTTAAATCCGGGCGCTTCCCCCACGAACATGATACTCGCATGCGGATTGCCCACGCCGAACACAACCTGGGTGCGGCCGAGCTTGGCCAGTTTGCAGCGTTGGCAATTATGCAGTGACTTGGCAAGTTCTTGGAGAGGTATCGTGGTCATGATTGAATGGAACAGAGGAAAAAGTAGCGGTATCTTAGAAAGGCAGGGCCGGGTTGTCAATGTCGGGATGAAGCCCGACGGCGGAGGTCTTTATGAAACGTTCGCTAGCTGGAAGCGTATTTCTCCTGATGGTTCCGGTCATCGCAGCTGCGTCATCTGTGGATCTTTTGGCCGCGAAGGACCGGTCTTTTTGCGCGCGGGTTCTTGAGACTTTTCAGAAGAACATGGGGAGTGGCCATCGGCTCAACCTCGATGCTGAACCATTTAGCGGGGTCACATGGGAGCCGGCTGCGATAGCGGGAACGCCTCCGAGGATGCGGCGATGCTCGAGCCTGGACAAGGCACTTGTCGATCTGGATAACGATGGCACGAAGGATCTTGTCGTGAAGACGTCTTTCTGCATGAAAGGGGCGCCGAGTGACAGTTTCTACATGTTTCCTGCCGACAGCAACGTGTTAGAGCAGGCCTCATGGCAGGATATGGCACCCTTGCTGGCGACTCCGGAGAAGTTCGAGCGCACCGGGGGGAGCTACCCCTTGACCGCGCTGCCGATCGTTGCCGGAACAGGCAAAGAACTGCCAAGTCTGCGCAACGTATTCACCTTGCAGCCGTTCATCATGGAGGGGAAGACCTATATCGCGCTCACGGACGGCCGCAGTGAATGGACGGTAATTGCGACGTATCTCCGGGGCGAACGGTTTGAAGATCAGTGTTATTTAAAGAGTAACGGTGAGGTCATGCCGGGCGGTTCGCGATGATTGCTTCGCAGCGCGTGGCGCTGGCGACCGCACTCTCGACGGTAGCGGGCCAGCCGGTGTCGGTCCATGGTCCGGCGACGAGCAGGTTCCGGATCGGACTCTGCTGGATGGGTCGCAGCAGCGCGGCGCCCGGTCGAAGCCAGAGTGCGGCATGGTCCTCGCGAATGACCTCCACGGACTGAATCCCGTCTGTCACGCCTTCCGGCTGGAGCGTATGGAGTTCCGCCCTTCCGAGATCCATTAGTTGGCTATCGCGTAAATCAGTTAGTGCTTGATCGCCGATCGCAGAGAGCCGGCAGCTGATTTCTCGATCCCGCTGGGAACTGAGGGTGCACTGATGAAATGGTCGGTCAGGCAGGAGGAGAAGTCGTGGAGTTCGATTCGTCGCGCGACAGGTAAAATGGACGGCGATTTCCGACAATGTGTCCAGTTCGCTGATGTGTGCGAAATAAGCGTAGCGCGTCAGGAGGCGATCCGGAAGCAGCGCAAGCAACTTGTGATGGGGGAGTGCTGCGATGTACCAATCGGCCTGCAGGACGGCGCCATCCTGGGTCTGGATGCCGCTGACTCCGTCCTGTTCAAATCGAAGGACGGGAAGATCGGTGTGCAGGTGCGCCACGACTCCGAGCCGCCCCAACTGAGTTCGTAATGGGGCGACGAATCTGTCCCCGATAGATCCGTGCAGGTACGTCAGCCTGGCATCCGTCGCCTGACCGAGAAACACGGTGGAAAGTAGTTGCACAAAGATGGCCGCGGAGAGACGATTCAGGGCATTGCCGGTCAGCCACTGGGCGAGGGGATTCCAGATGTGGCCACGTGCCTTCTGGCTTTGTCCGATCGACGTGAGCCACTCGTCCGCTGCCCGGCTGTCCAGGTCAGCGGGAAGCGATTGCGCCTGTTCCCAGATCTTTTCCAGATGAGAGAAGAGCTTCCAGCGGTCGTGCCATGCGAGGCCGTCGAAACTGAAGAGACTCATCATCCACTGGAGTGGTCCCGGGAGATGGGCGGATCGATAAGCGACTATGCGTCCATCAGGTAGCCGGAATTCAAGTGGAAGCGTGGTGGCTGACTGATTGGACATGTCGCTGTTGAGGTCGCGGAGTAGTCGCCAGGTCTCAGCGTGGCAGCCGAACAGGAGCGGGGCCGCGTCAGCCGCGTTGGTCCGGAATCCGTCCTGCCATCCGGGATGGTCCAGGAGAGTGACGCGATAGCCTCGCCGGCTCAGGTAAAAGGACGCCGTCAGCCCGGTCAGGCCGGCGCCCAGTATGAGGACAGACTGTCGAGACTGGGTGGTCACGTGAATCGGGAGCGAAGCCAGATGCCCAATGCGATGGCCAGCCGGTGGGTGGTCGAGAGGCTGATACGCGGCCCGAAAACCCGGTAGTCCGATTGTTCGATGCTCTTCAGGATGCGACTGTAGATGCCGCGCATAATCTCCGCCACGGTGAGCGCCTGGCGTTCACGCCGGGGGAGGGCCATCAGGGCGGCGTGGGCTTTCTCGTAATAGTGATGCGCCCGCGTTGTCTCCTGCTGCATCAATTTCTTGAACTCCGGCGAATAGGTCTGTTGTAACATCGCCTGTTCGGGATAGTTGCACGCACGCAGATCATCGAGCGGGAGATAAATGCGGCCTTGAGCCGCGTCGACGCCCAGGTCACGAAGGATGTTCGTCAGCTGAAATGCCATGCCGAGGTCGACGGCATAGTCTTGCGCGCGCGCCGACGTGACGCCGAAGATATGCAGGCAGATGAGGCCCACCACGGAGGCGACGCGATAGCAATAGAGGGACAGCTCGTCGAACGTCACATAACGAGGATTGATAAGGTCCATCTCCACGCCCTTGATCAACTCTTCAAAATAGGCTTTCGGGATGGAAAGAGCTTTCGCGTGGTACGCCAGGCTCACCGTGATGGGAGAGGCGGGCGTGCCGTGATACACCGCATCAAGTTCACTCCGCCAACGCTTCAGTTCTTCCTGGGGGTTGCTGCCGACAGGCGGTTCGTCTACGGCGCTATCGACGGCTTTGCAGAAGGCATAGACGGTATACATCGCTTCTCGTTTGGCTTTTGGGAGAAACAGGAACGAGTAATAGAAGTTGCTGCCGCTCTGCTTCGTGTAGGCCGTACAGTAGGCCTGGGCTTCAGCTGCGGTCATGACGTGGTGTCCAATGCCAGGAGTGCGGATTCGAGTTTGATCGCTCTTGTCCGGTCGAACGGATGGTTTGGTTCCGGATGCAGGAGGGAGGCGAGGAGTTCCACGCCATCGACGAGGCGGGGTCCCGGCCGGCTGAAGTACGATGCCGCATCAACGATATATGTTTGTGGTAAACGATCGTGCGCACGTCGCCACTGGTTCTGTGTCTGTCCGGCTTGCGAAAGCTCTTGGATGGTGCGGTCAATCGAATAGCCGCACGGCATGACGAGCACGATTTCCGGCTGCGCCGCTTCCACTTCCTCCCAGGTCGTTTCGCGTGATGGCGCATCCGTGTGTCCGAGCACCTCGTGGCCACCGGCCAGCCCCACCATTTCCGGAACCCAGTGGCCTGCCACATAGAGCGGATCCAACCATTCGAGGCACACCACGCGCGGGCGCGACGTCATGTTGGTGGTCCGGGAACACACCAGATCCAGTCTGCGGCGAAGAGATCCGGCCAGCTCCTGCCCCTTGGCCGGTTGGCAGACAGCTTCGGCGATCCGTTCAACGTCAAGGAGCGTGTCTTCAACCGTGGTTGGACTGAGCGTGACGATACGAGGCTTGTGCGGGAGTAATTCGACAGCGCGAGAGAGCTGGTCCGGGGTAATGGCGCAGACGTCACACAGATCCTGGGTCAAAATCAGGTCTGGTTGAGCCAGTCGAAAGGCTTGTTCATTGAGTCGATAGAGCCGGGCGCCTTTCCCGACCATTTCCTTCACCTCCCGGTCAATCTCCGCGCTCCGGGTCAGGCCCTTGCCTACTACCGGCTCAATCATGACGGGAGCATGACGGGCTGATGAAGGAAAATCACATTCATGGCTGATTCCAACGAGTTGGTCAGCCAGGCCGAGGGCGGCGACCGCTTCTGTTGCGCCGGGAACGAGCGAGCAGATTCTCATAGCGATGACTTGCTCATGACGGCCATAAGCGGGCGCGCAGATCGGTAAGGTGCACCTCGCCGAGGCTGTGGCTGATGGCATGAGCTTCGTGCAAATCTTGTATTGTGTGGGTGTTGGCAACGGCCAGCACTTTCATCCCCGCCGACTTGGCCGCCCTGATGCCGGGCAGCGAATCCTCAATGACCAAGCAGGAGTCCGGTGAAATTCCGGAGGCGGGGCTCTGTTGATTCAATCCTGCCATGGCATGCAGGAATGGCTGGGGATCCGGCTTGCCCCGGGTCACGTCTTCCGCGCTCGTGATATGGCGGAAAGCCTTTCGGATGCCGGCTTGCTCCAGAATCAGTTCAATTTCAGGCCGCAGCGCGCCCGATGCGATGGCGATGGGGTAACTGGCCGCGGCTTCTTCTACGAACTCTCTCACGCCCGGAAAAATAACGAGGTGGTCTCTGATGGAGGCCAGGTAGGCCACGGCCTTTTTATGCATCAGGTCCTGCACCAGCGGTCCAGTCGCCGGACGCTGGTTCACGCGAAGCGCTTCCAGGATGCATCCACGATCGTCGAAGCCGAGATAGTTCTCGTAGTAGTCAGGCTCAGTCAACGTAATGCCGATGTCCGCGAGCGTTCGGCGCAACCCTTCATAATGCAGGGGTTCGGTGTCGGCAATCACTCCGTCGAAATCAAAGATGACGGCGCGCAAGGGGGCCTTTCACTTTCTGCTCACGTTGGCGTGAGACGGGAGCATTGAACGGGGCGCATTATAGCACAGAGGGCGGCGGCACTGGTTCGTGCCGCCGCCCTCTAAGTGAGACCGTGTGCGGAGCTATTTGCTATAGCGATCAGGGCTTCAGACGAAGCTGCTTCTCAGCAACCCAGCCCTTGGTGCCAAAATCGCTGCGAACAGAGTAAACCCATCCGCTGCTCTGCAACTCGCCGTCGAGAATCGTGAGCGTGGTTCCCGGGGGAATAGCCGGTCCCGGTCTCGTCCCCGCTGCATCTTGCATGAGGGTCACCGTATCGCCGGGGGTCGCAGGGTTCAGAGTCACCGTTACCCGCTGTCCTTCACTGAACATGGGATTCACCGATGCAGTGACCGGTGGTACGGCCCCGGCCGGGGTCGGCGGACTCATCGGCGCCGGTGCCGGTGTCGGGACTGAAGCCGTCGGCATGCCGGGAGCCGGCGTCGGCACCGGCGTAGGAGTCGGAACTGGCGCCGCGGCCTGTGGCGTTGGAACTGCAGGCGCGACAGGAGTTGGGGCGGGTGCCCCTGGTTGACCAACCGGGGCGCCCGGCGCCGGCATGGACGGACCGGGTTTCATAGCCACGGGTGGCTGCGGCGACGGCATCGGCGATTCACCGAGAATCGGCCCCAAAAGGTCCGTGATCATTTCAGGTTCCATGGCAACGTAGGCGCCTCCACCGACCAGGGCCAGCAACAGAATCCAGAGGAGGGGACGTCCGCCAGATTTCTTCGGCGATTTCATCGGAGACGACGATCGAACGTTCGTCGTTTGTTCCAATTCTTCTTCCGTAAACTCCAAATCCGGTTCCGGCTGACGGGCGAACAGGAGACTCCAAGTCAGAGGACTGCCGGCGTACGACGGACCTCCAGCGACAGCGAACATCTAGCACCTCCCTGTGGCGATCAATTTCTTGGCGTAGGACCTGGGAAAGTACTTATCACCAACCCCAGGAGGTGTCAATTTTGCGGGGAAATCCGGCGGGGTGGATGCCGGGAGACCGGAGCGGAT
>DATIGF010000135.1:0-7647 GCA_035454865.1 Nitrospiraceae bacterium
GCAAATTACAGCGACTGCTCGTGCGCGCAGCCATCATGGGATGCGTAACCCTTCTGATCAGCGGATGCGCAAGTCAGTTAGAATTTCCGCCGATGGGGGAACCGCTGCCTCATACGGCAAAGCTTGAAATCTCCGACACAATAAAAAGACTGACGCTCGACTATACGAATAATTGTGGTCAGCTTAGACAGCTCCCGTTTGGCGCCAGCGTCGAGGAAGCCTTGATCGAGGGAGCCTATCGAACCTTTAAAGGAGTCGTCTACGAAGGCGGGGGCAGCAAGGATGCGACGCCGGACGTGGAGGTTCGAGTGGATCTTGTGAATTGGTCCTTCGGGCTGGACCAGCAATACCTCTATGATCGAGCGCCGGCCACCCTGCAATTAAATGCCATGGCCCGCGTGTACGATATGACGGGAAAATTGTTGCGCGAGTCGGAAATCAAAATTCTTCGGAAGGAACGCCTGCGCATCGAGGCGATGCAAAGAACGTGCGACTACATTATCGATCCCTTCATTCAAGACTCCGTCGTGGAATTCGCCACGAAGGTGTCGTTAGAAGCACGTCAGGCGTTTGAAGGACAGCCCTCGGCGACCGCGGCACAGAATCCTGCCGCCCTGGCGACAAGACCTGCTGCGGCGGCTCCTGCCTCCCCATCGGCCGGCGTCCTCGCAGTTCCGGTTCCGTCAGGATCGGCGACATCCTCCAGCCTCCGCTTCAAGGCGATGGTGATCGACGAGAACAGCAATTTGATCCTGGAGGGGGGCGAGCGACTGCGGGTACGGGTAGATGTGGTCAATACAGGGGTGAACCCGGTTCAGAACGCATCGGCCTCGCTCACAGGCACGCCATCGATTGTAGGACAGTTTCCCGCATCAACCTTGTCAATCCCACCCCTGCAGCCTGGCGAAACGAAATCCCTGGAGTTCGTCGCCACCCTGCCCCCCACCGTCCAGGCGCAAAAGGCCGAACTTCAAGTCGTCGTGACTGAAGCCGGAGCAGGAGCCGCGGCGCCTTCCCAGACGCTCTCCCTGACGATCCAGCCGACCGGAATCAGAACGGATGATGTCGATCAGCTTCCCGCACCGGTAGCAGGCTTTCAACGCCCGCATACATACCTGATTTCGATCGGAATCGGTTCGTATCGTGATCCCCAGATTCTGCCCCGCAAGCATGCGTCACTCGATGCAGAAATGGTGGCGAGTTATTTTCAGTCTCTCGGCGGTGTGCCGCCCTCCAACATACGGCTCCTGCAAGATTGGAAAGCCCTCCGCCCGGATATCGACGAGGCCCTGCTCGACTGGCTGCCGCCTCACATGGGCAAAGATGCGGTGGTCATTGTCTATTTTGCAGGACAGGCCATGGTCACTCAGACGGGGGACGTTCTCCTGGTCCCGTATGAAGGAAGCCCCACGGCGACGACGCGGCTTTACCCGCTGAAAGACCTCGAGTCCGCTCTCGCCCGGCTCAAAGCGCACCAGACCATTCTGGTGTTCGATGGCATGGTCTCCAGGCTCCATAGCGATCCAAAGTCAAAAGCGGTCGCGCCTCGGTGGGACCTCAGCGGGGGGAATACGGTCAGGCTGATCGGTGGCGAAGGATTTTCCAAAGGGTTGGAGGACGACAAGCATCGCCACGGATTGTTCACCTACTATTTCCTGCGGGGGCTGCGAGGAGAGGCCGACACAAATCGCAATGGCGAGGTCACCCTCGGAGAAATCGCCGCCTACTTGCGCCAGAAGGTCGCCTGGGCGGCTAAATCACAGTTCAATGCAGAGCAACACCCCCAGATACTCCCCGCCCTCAAACCGAGCGACAAGGCTACGTCGCTCGTCCTCTCCAAACTCGCGTCCATCATCGGATCAGAATCGCCCTAGCAGGCTGTTGACAAAGTCCGCCAGCGGCATTCTGGCGCTCCCGGCCCGCTTTCACCCGCCGCCGTTGTCCTCCCTCAGTCTCCATGAGTTCGCGTTGCGGACGCCGTTGAGCAGTAAGGCTTGTCGGAGAGTTGATGAGAGAGGGGACTGGCCGCCTTCACCGGTCGATAGGCCGGAACTTGGTTCGAACCCATGGAGCCATCGCATCGCCGAAAAAAAGAGGGTGGGAAGTTTCCTCCCCACCCTCTCATCACTCGCACGGTCTTCGCTGGACGATTACTCGGCCTTGCAGAAGCTCCGCTCGTAATTGATGATGGTCCAGGCTTCTTCTTCCGTGATGGCGGCGGGAATCAGGGAGACCATCCCGGTTCCGGCGCTGCCGTTCTTGATGACCCAGAAGAGTTCGCCGTCTTTCCGCTTCTTATGGAACTTGCAGTTCGTGAAGTCCCGTGGGCTTGGATTCAGGATCGCGCCGGCCGGGCCGTCGCCCTTGCCTTCCTTCCCATGGCAGTTGAAGCAGGTGCCCTTCCCCTCGAACAACGCCTTGCCCTTCGCGATGCTCTCCGGAGTTGAGGCAACCGGGTTCTTCATCTGTTTGGCATCGGCAATCTGATCCGCAGGCACGCGGGGCTTGAGCGGATCGCGCTCTTCGGCACCCACCACCGTGGCCGACAACAGCAGTAGTGCTGCACTGACTCCCAAAAACTTGGAAAGATACCCCATCACACTTCCTCCTTTGTGTTGAACCCACCGCACATGAAACCAAACCGGCCTCAGGCCGCTGGCTCGTGAATCCATCGCTGAATAGTCCGGTAAAACGGTCGGACTATATCAACGCCTTTTGATTCTTGTCAAGAAATCATCCCCCCGCTTTCCTCAACCCCGACCCTCCTCTGCTGGAGAGGTATCAAGCCTCATGCCAACTTTCACCAGATGAGAGGCAAGATAATTTGAGTACTTGTGGCCCTTTCGGGAAGTCGCTCCTCGTCTTCTCTATATATAGTGACACCTTTGTGCCCCAATCACGCCCTCCACGCCTCAGTAGTGATGAATACACCAATCGCGCTGATCTTGAAGAAGGAAAGCCTGTTCGGTCTGGTGGAAGGATGGTAGGACAAGGGTGGACCGTGACAACCGGCAGGGAGGGTACCCGGTGGAGGGATCCGAAAAGAGTCGATAGTTTGACGATCGCCGGATGCTCTAGCGCTTGAGGACGATGTCGCGCGCAACCTTTCCGCTCGGGCCAAAGGGCTTCTGTGGCTTGCCGTTCAATTCAGCCTTGACCCCGCCGGCATTGCCAAGGGTCAGAATGAACTGGTCCTGCCCCTTCCAGTGCGCTTTCTCTCCCGGTCGAAGCAGCGCCTCCTGCGGACTGCCGTTGTCGATCTGCACGACGACCCAGCTCAACTCAGTCGCCTCCAAATCCAGCACCAACTCGCCATCCGAGGCAGCGGCGCCCCCCTCCAAGGAAATCCCGCCTAACGGTCCGTCTGTTCCGGGAGATACGGTCGACACTGCCTCGGGCTCCGGTTTGGTGACCGCAACGGGTGTCTGTGCCGGCTCGGAACGACGAACGTCCGCCGCCAGTTTTGGCACCCCAGCGGGAATCTCACTCGGCTTCGGGACCTCCGCGACCGGTCCGGGCGGCGGTGGCGTAAGTCCTTCCGACGCGTCCTTGGGTGCCTGCGCGCTGCGCTTGGTCGGGACATGATCCGGATTGCCACGGCGAAGGACGGAAGACTGTTCCCGGCTCAAAAGGAAAATCAACGTGAGCACGGCAATGCCGATCGCAACCGCAACCGCTTTTCGATTGGCCTGACGCTTCCGCTCCTCCTCAGCCTGGCGGACCTTAAGACGTTCCCGTTCATCCTGCTTCTCGTAGAAGGCTCCAGCCGATTGAATGAAACGGTGGATTGCATCCTCCTCATCCAATCCCAGCGAACGCGCGTAGGAACGGACGAATCCGCGGGCGAACACCTGGTCGGGCAGCTTGGCGAAATTTCCATCCTCGAGCGCCTTGACGAAGTCGGTCCGGATACGGGTCTTCGATGCCACCTCGTCGACGGTCAATCCCTTTGTCTCTCGGACTTGCTTGAAGAATTCACCAACGGATTCCATAGATCCCCTACTTCAATCGAGCCAACAATTCCGTGGCGGCTGCCGCATACTCCCCGCCTTGATCCATTGCCGTCACTTTCTTCAGCTCTTCGCGGGCTCTATCCTTGTATCCCATCTTGTAGTAGACGCGGCCCAGTTCCAGATGGGTCCTCGCCGGCGGCACGCTGGGAGGGCTCACCGTCACGGCATCCTCCAGGACTTCACTTGAAGCCTGAAAATCGCCCTGGTGGGCAAGCGCGAGGCCGAGATGAAATCGAGCCAGGTCCGGGGTGGGATACAAGGGATTGGTCAAGGCCTGGCGATAGCACTTGATGGCCTCGTCCCAACGATTCTGGCTGGCGAGAATCTGGCCCAGATAAGTGTACGCCTCAGAATAGTTGTCATCGATTTTGATCGCGGCCCGGAATTCTTCCTCGGCGAGAGAGAGCTTGCCCTGCATCGCATAGACATGCCCCAGGGCATATCGCGCCTCTTTGTTGTTCGGATTCAGTTGGACCGATTTCTGGAACGAGACGAACGCCTTCTGGCGATCCGTGGCGAGCGTGGCCACCCCCTCCTGATAATACCCCTGGGATTTCTTGATCGACTCCTCGCTGGTCGCACAGCCCGCCAGTACACTAACCAGCCCGAGGCAGGCCAGTGCCCGGCGCATTCCGGGACGGCACGAGCGGGACCGACGATTCTCGCCCCCGATCCAATTCACGTTATTCACTGAACATCCTCGAAATGAGTCAACCGCTTGAATTCACGGAACCGAGCTTGAATCTCTTTGTAATCCAGGATGCGCAATCGGTCAAGACTAAAGGCTTCTACGGTAAACGATGCCATGACGCTGCCGAAGATGATCGCCTGTTTCATGGCCTCCGGAGATCGGTTCCCCGTTGCCGCCAGGTAACCCAAGAACCCGCCGGCAAAGGTGTCGCCGGCTCCCGTCGGGTCGCGCACATCTTCGAGCGGGAAAGCCGGCGCGCCGAAGACCTGTTTCTCATTGAACATGAGGACCCCGTATTCTCCGCGCTTGATGATCAGGTGCTTGGGCCCCCGCGACAGTACGAGCTTCGCCACTTTGACCAGGTTTGAATCCTGGCCCAGCGCACGCGCTTCACCGTCGTTGATAATCAGAACGTCTACTTTCTCCAAGACCTTCCAAAGCGCATCGCGCTTGCCGTTGATCCAGAAGTTCATCGTATCGCAGGCCACCAGCGAGGGACGTTCGACCTTCTGAAGGACGTCGAGTTGGAGTTCCGGATCGATGTTCCCCAGGAACAAGACGTCCGGCGATCGATAGGCCTCGGGAATCTTGGGACGAAAGGTCTCAAAGACATTCAACTTCGTATCCAGCGTGTGGGCTTCGTTTAGCTGATGCGTATACTCGCCCTTCCAACGGAACGTCGCTCCGGGACGTTGCTCAAGGCCGGTCAGATCAATACCGCGGCTCTTCAGAAACGCGATATGCTGGTGCGGGAAATCTTCTCCGACCACGGCGATGAGCGCCACCGAGGTAAAAAAACTGGCAGACGTCGAGAAGTAGGTTGCGGACCCTCCGAGAATCTCTGTCCCCTCGCCGAATGGTGTTTTCACCGTATCGAGCGCGACCGATCCGACCACCAACAATTTCCCCATAACTCAACGCGCTCCTTTCTTTGGCGCCAGGACACGGCGGGTGAGTAATGCCAGCTTCTTCCGGGCCGCCGAAGAAATACTGCTCGGAGCGGTCACAATCGCATTGTCCAGCGCCCGATGACAGAGGCAGGCCGGAGATTCGACGACCGACGGCAACACCGCCCGCAGGATTCGCTTTGCCAAGGCCACGTTTTGATGAAGGGTGGCCAGAATGGCGTCGACCGTGACGGCCTCTTCCGTCTCATGCCAGCAGTCATAGTCGGTCACGAGCGCCATCGTGGCATAGCAGAGTTCGGCCTCGCGCGCCAGCTTCGCTTCCGGCATATTGGTCATCCCGATCACATCGATTCCCCACTGTCGATAGAGCCGGGACTCCGCTTTCGTCGAAAACTGCGGACCCTCCATACAGAGATAGGTGCCGCCACGATGGAGCGATGCTCCGAGCTCTTCGCCGGATGAGGCAAGGGTTTGGGCCAGCGCAGCACAGATCGGTTCGCCGAACGCCACGTGCGCGACGATGCCTCCTTCGAAGAACGTGGAGGCACGCCGTTTCGTGAGGTCGATGAACTGGTCGGGAACGAGCACCTCGCCCGGACGGATTGACTCTTTCATGCTTCCCACCGCGCTCACAGAGATCACCCGGGAAACCCCTAGCGACTTCAGCGCGTAGATATTGGCGCGATAATTGATCTCACCGGGATTCAACCGGTGGCCGCGCCCATGTCGGGAGAGGAAAGCTACCCGCATCCCCTCGAGGGTGCCCACGACGACCGCATCAGACGGGGGGCCGAACGGCGTACGCACCCGGACTTCCTTGACCGACTTGAGCCCCTCCATGTCATAAAGACCGCTGCCTCCAATGACCCCCACTGAAACCATACCGCCCATCTGCTTCCCCTTCATGCTGATCCTTCTCCCCACCCCGTCGGCTGCATCACACCCGTGGGCGTAGCCTTCTCCAAGACTTCAAGAAACCGGTCCACGAGGGCGACGACCCGGTCGGCCGTTTGATCAGGGGATTCATCGTCCTCGATCGACAGCCACACAACCCCCGGCTCCTTCCGGAACCAGGTCATCTGCCGTTTCGCAAAGTGCCTGGTGTCGCGTTTGAATCGCCGGACCATCTCAGGGTAATCGTATTCGCCCGCCAGATAGGCAGCCACCTGCCGATACCCCAATCCTTTCATCGCCCCCAGGTGACGCCCGTAGCCGCGATCGAGCAGCGTCCGGGTCTCTTCTACCATTCCATGAGCCAGCTGCCAATCTATTCGTTCCTCAATCCGGCGGTACAGCGTCTCTTTCGGACGTTGCAGCCCGATGAGGAGCGGGGCAAAAGCGGCCTCCTGAAACCCGTGCTGCCGATGCATCGCTGACATCGGCTGCCCCGTCAATCGATGCACCTCCAAGGCCCGGATCACTTTTGCTTCATCGTTGGGGTGCAACCGTGCAGCGCTATCGGGATCGACCCGGACCAGTTCCGCATAAAGACAATCCCGTCCCTGCTCCCGGCTGATCTTTATCAATTCAGCCCTAACCTGAGCGTCGGCTTGAGGAGCCGGGCACAATCCCCGTACCAGCGTCCGGATATAGAGCCCTGTTCCTCCGACTACAAAGGGCAACTGGCCCGTGGCGTACAACCGGTTGATCTCCGCGAGCGCGACCTGCCGATACCATCCCGTGTTGAAGGCCTGATCGGGATCAGCCAGATCAATGAGCCGGTGCGCCACGCCCTGGCGCTCTTCAGCCGTCGGCTTATCCGTCCCGACATCCATGCCGCGATAGACCTGGCGCGAATCCGCTGTCAGCACGCCGGTGTCATAGTGCCGCGCGACCTGCACGGCAATGCGGCTCTTCCCCACCGCCGTGGGACCGAGCAACACGACCAAGGGCCGGCGCGCACAGACAGTTTCCGAGAGTTTCGCCATATTCCTCCGCCGGCTCTATCCGGCCTACCAACCGGCCCGACCGAACATTTTCTCCAGATCTTCGGCGCTGAGGCGAAATGAGGTGCGCCGGCCATGGGGACAAGTCG
>DATIGF010000136.1:0-15406 GCA_035454865.1 Nitrospiraceae bacterium
AGGCGTGCAAGCCCGCAGCCTTGTAAGGGCCTTGATAATCGTCGCGAGTCTTTTCGGACCAGTCAAATTCGGGGACCACTGCAGATGTTTACTGGGATACAACGCACCGAGCACATCTTTGTAGAAGGGACTCCGTAATCCGGCTTCGACCTCGTGCGCCAGTCCCTCAGCCTCGCTGATCGACCACTGGGGCAACAACCCGGCGTGAACGAGCACAAACGGATGTTCGCGATAGAGGAGACGTTGCCGGCGCACCCACTGGAACAACTCCTCACGGTCCGGAGCGGCCAGAACCTCCTGCAGCGTATCCTCTGCGCGTGCCGTCGTAATGCCCGCGGCGACGGCTAGTAGGAAGAAGTCGTGGTTCCCGAGGACGACGACTGCCGAGGCTCCGAGGCTCTTGATGTAGCGCAGCACGCCGAGTGAGTCCGGTCCGCGGTTGACGAGGTCGCCGACAAACCAGAGACGGTCAGAGGTTGGGTCAAATCCAATCTGCTCGACCAGGCGTTGCAGGGCGTCATAGCACCCCTGCACATCGCCTATTGCGTATGTCGCCATGAATGTAGAGCGATTCCTACGTCTGGCCTGAGAGTATCGCGGGACTGACGGAAATACAAGAATGCTGAGCCGGATTAGCCGGGGTGCGGCGGTCCCCGTTCAGGCTGAAGCGGTTGCTTTGTCAGGAGTGAGTCTGGAGCAACGGTTCCGGCGGATTACGGGTACTTCGCTTCAATCACGCTGCGCAGGCCGCCGCGGGCTGCAAATTCGCCGGTGACTTTGGCCCTCACGGGCCGGCAGGCCTTCACGACATCATGAAGAATTCGATTGACGGCATTCTCATAGAAAATACCCAGGTTGCGATAGGCGTGGATGTACATCTTGAGCGACTTCAACTCCAGGCAGTCCTTGTCCGGCATGTAGTGGAGTGTAATGGTGCCGAAGTCGGGGAGATTGGTCTTCGGACAGATGGCTGTATACTCAGGGATCTCAATCGTGATTTCATAGCCTTTGTATTGATTCGGGAACGTTTCGATCCCTGGTAGGGGTGCGGTGATTCCACTCTTGGCATGACGCTCCTTGTATCCGAGTGTTGTGGTCTTCGCTTTTCTTGATGTCGCCTCACGCCTCACGGTTCATGCCTCACGTCCTCTAGACTTGTTTCATCCAATCGGTCTGGCCGATTTTCTCCAGTTCAATGAAGAGGGAGACCCACGGACATTTCATCTCAGGGTAGACTTCGCAAAGACCGCCTTTTCGAACACCCCCGCAAGGTCCGTGTGCCATGAACTTGGGACACTCGGCCTTGAGCGAATTGTCTGGAATCGGGGGGCGTTTATGGACTCCGCCGACATGTGTGCCCGCATCATCTTCGCCCGGTATGAGTACACGAATAGGCATAGGTTGCAGTGTAAACGGATTGTGCTGGATCGGCAATCTCTCCCCCTCATCCGGATCAAGAAAAATGACAAAATCCCTCAGAAGCCACCCCGAACCATGAAGCGACTTGGGGCGAATGGCCTATCCGGCAGGCTCGGCCTAGGCCTTCTTTCGGACGTTGTGGGCCTTCTGAGAAGTTGCGTTGAATTTCAGGAAGTTATAGTATTTTTGAGACTGTGACAGTCGAGGCCTCAGGCCGAATATATAATTGACAGCGTTTTTTCAGCTTTGCTAGGATGGCCGTGGCCCGAGTGATGAATCAAGGCCAGTTTTCGTATCGTCCATCCTCATTGTCCTCAGGTTTTCTTCGTTTCTTGCGATTGTATTGAACAATAGGCAACGGTCCGCCGTTGCGGTGACATAAGGGAGGTGCCTGATGAGTCTCGATTATGTGAAGTTTTCAAACGGCTTTGAAAAATTCATGCCGAAAGAATACAGGGACATGGTCGAACATGGTCCCTTCGGAAAGAAAGTCTCCGTTTCTCAAATGGGGAGCTTCAAGGAAATCTTGGAAGAGCATCCCATGTGCGCCGGTTGTGCGATGACCCTGTTCATCCGTCTGGCGATGATTGCTTTCCCGAACCCGGAAGATACGATTACGGTCGGCACCGCCGGCTGCGGCCGTCTCGCCATTTCGCAAGCTGCCATCCCGTTCGTTTACGGCAATTATGGTGACCAGAATGGCGTGGCCAGCGGATTAACGCGCGGTCTCCGGCTCCGGTTTGGAGACAAACCGAAGGATGTGGTGGTGATGGCGGGAGATGGCGGTACCGCGGATATCGGATTCCAGCAGGTTCTCCATTCGTGGTTCCGGAAGGAACGGTTCACCACGATCATGTTGGATAACGAAGTATACGGGAACACCGGTGGTCAGGAAAGCGGCATGACGAGTCGTGGTGCGGTCTTGAAGATGGCCCCCTTGGGCAAGAAGTTCGAGAAGATGGACATGCTCCAGATGGCGAAGGTTGCCGGCTGCGCTTATGTGGCAACCGTTGTCCCCAACAACCCCCGCCGTGTCGAAAGCGTGATCAAGAAGGCCGTGTTGATCGCCCGTGAAGTAGGTTCGAGCTACATCCAGGCCTACACGTCCTGCAACATCGAATACGCGATTCCTACCGACAAGGTCATGGAAGATGCGAAGACGGTGGAAAACGACCGGTATCAGTTCACGGAGTATGTCAGCGAGGAAGCGAAGCAGTATTTGGCCGAGCGGTATGGGTATAAGGAATTCCTTCCGAAGCCGGCTGCTCCCGCTGGCGCAATTCCCAACAAGGCTTAATCCAGACCGGTAAGGAGGATCGCCCATGGCAAAGCGTTTCAACATTCGAATGGCAGGTGTCGGCGGACAGGGCGTTGTCACCGGCTCGCACATCCTCAGTACTGCGGTCATTAATGCCGGCGGAGAAAGCACGATCGTTCCGTTCTACGGATCGGAAAAGCGCATGGCGCCGGTGGAGAGTTACGTGCGGGTTTCGGATGAACCGATCTACGAGATCGGTGAAATCACGTTCCCGCACATCATCATCATCTTCCATCCCCAGGTCATTACGCACGGCAAGTCCTACACGATGCCGTTCTACTTCGGGTTGAAGGAAGACGGAATCGCGTTGATCAACAACGACGGGCCGATGAAGCTGCACAAAGATCAGGCGCGCGAACTCGAGGAGCGCCGTGCAAAGCTGTATTATTTCCCGGCGACGAAAATTTCTCTCGAAGTGGCCGGGATGGACCTCGCTACGAACATGGCCTTGATGGGCTGTATCGGAGCCATTACAGGGTTAACCTCGGTCGACGCGTTGGAGCAGGCCGTGAAAGACCGGTTCCTCGGAAAAGGGTTCGTCGTATCCGGAGGAACAGCGGCGCTGGACAGTGTCGTCGAGAGAAAATTCAAGAAGAAGCAGGAGTTGATTGATAAGAACGTCGCGGTGATTCGGGCCGGGTGGAACTACGCGGTCGATCACGGCTGGGCGGCGCCGTCGGTCAAGCGGTCGGAAGCGCCGGCGGCCGTGGGTGCCTAACCAGGATTTAGCACGAAGGAGTCTCCATGTATCTGGTAGCCGATATCAACGTTGAAATCTGTGCGGCCAAGAGTTGCAAGCTCTGCACGCAGTATTGCCCCGAAGCCAACACCATTCTCTACAGTGAAGAGATGGGGAAGGATAAAGGATTCAAGTACGGTTCCGCCTATGTGGCCGTGGATCGCTGTAAGGGTTGTGCGCAGTGCGTGTGGGTGTGTGACAACATGGCCAAGAACAATGCCATTAAGATGATCATGATCGATCAATTGCCCAAGGCGGCGCTGACCGACAACATCACGTATGGCGAGAAGAGCACCACGGCAGTCTTGGCAAGCCCTGTGGTCGGATAATTCGGCAAGAAAGGGGAGCGGGCGTGGCAATAACGCAAGACACCAGAGAAAAGATTATTGTTCCCGGGCCGGCCGGATTCCATCCGCCGTCAGCGGCTCAGATGGGAGTCTCGCTGCCGGATCCAGGGCAGGGCCTCTATTACGGGCTGCTGGAACCCAACGAAGACAAAGTGATCGAAGAAATGGCCCGCAAAATGTTGACGAGCCCCAACGCCACGATTTTCCCCGGGCCGCTCGTGTTGTGGGCGTGGAATGACCACGCGGTGGAGAAGGCCAAAGCGTTGCTCGAGATTGCTGCGCAGATTCCCGATGTCATGATCATTCCCATGCCGGATTATCGGCCGAAATATCCTAAGATTGACCCCGAGGAAGTCATTAACCCGAACCATCCGAATCTGACGATTTGGGGCAATAAGATCGAAGCCTGCATTTTCGTCGGCGTCCACTGTCACTACGCCAATCTGACGCTGAAGATGATTCGTGCGGGAACGAATTGTTGCACGATGGCGATCTGTGCGGAGCAGGGACACGAAGATGCGATGCTCACGATCCGTGATTCGGACACCTTGAAGCTGAAGAAGACCGCGCAAATCTTCAAGAAGGTCCGTGAAGAAATGGGCATCAAGCTCCCGGCCAACGGTGAAAACGTGCGGTTTACGGGAACGCAGTCCAAAGTCCACGGCGGGAAGACCCACACCAATCCTCTCACCTTTGCGCCTGCAGCAGCTGGTCTTGGGAGCGCGGCTGCCTTCGGCCATTCAGCCGAGCAGATGAAGCGCGAGGGGTAAAGGTTGAGATCAAGGGCGATATAGCCAAGAGGTGCAACGATGAGCGAAACCGAAGTCAAAACGAATCCGCAGGGCGACCCCATCACCAGCGTTGCGGTGCCGAAATCAGACGGTAAGAAAGATCCGCACGCTGAAGCGAAAAGACAGCGAATCGTCACCCCTGAATACATGTTTCATGAGGCTCCCCGGACGAAAGAATTCATCACCGGGAGCGAAGCCGCAAAAGAAGCGATTCGCCGGTCCAACGTTGATCTGGCGATTGCCTATCCCATCACGCCGCAGAGTGAGACCATGCAGCTCGTCGGTGTGCTTTATGGTGAAGGCTATGTGAAAGAGTACTATCGCGGCGAAGAAGAAGTGGGTGTGATGGCGGCGATCGCAGGAGGGTCGAGATCCGGCGTCCGTTGCTTTACCGCGACGGCCGGTCCCGGTACCTTGCGGGGACTGGAAGGCATCGCGTCGTGGCCCGGGCATCGGCTTCCTGCTGTGGCGATGTTTACCTGTCGCGTCGTGAATGCACCGCTTGCCATTCAGCCGGACAACATTGAAGTCGCCTATTTGATCAACTGCGGTATGATCGTGTTCCATGCTGAAAACCAGCAGGACATGTTCGACTTCCTCATGGCCGGGTTTGTCATCAGCGAGAAGAATGATGTGACGCTGCCCGTCGGCGTGTGCTGTGACGGCTTCTTTGTCACCCATGCCCGCGGCTATGTTCGCATGCAGGATCGCGGCATCAAGCTGCCGCCGCGCGACGCCTGGCGGGGCGCGGTGCCGGTACTCGATGCGGAGAATCCCCCCGCCCGGTTGTCCCGGGACGCCCCGGTTCAGAAGTCGAACTTCATGGCCTACAACATTCACGCGGTCTGGCAGCAGGAAGTCTGGGCCGCGGTGGAACGGTCCCGCAAGTACATCAATCAGTACATGGGCGGCTTGCTCACGGCTGAAAATGTCGATGATGCCGAGGCCGTCATTATAGCCTCGGGCAGCGCCGCGGCTCAGTCACGCGAAGCCGTTCGCCTCTGTGCAGAAAAAGGCATTAAGATCGGCTTGATCAAGATCCGCTCACTCCGACCGTTCCCGACTCAGGAGTTGCGCCAACTCTGCGGCAAGGCAAAACTCATTGTCGTGCCGGAGTTCAACTACGTCGGATGGCTGGCAAAAGAAGTGGCGACGGCGATCTACGGCTATTCCAAGGCCAAGATCATCGGCGGTCCGCGCGTATACGGCGGTCAGTCGATGCCGGTGGAATTGATCGTGGACGAAGTGGAGTCCGGTCTCACTGGAAAGAAGTCCACTAACGTGGCCATGTCTTCGATCATGGGCGGCGCCGTGAACCAGGATGATGTGGCGCACTTCATGCGCAGCATCTAGAACGGCAAGGGCCGAAAATGAAGAGCCCGATCCCGGATGGGATCGGGCTCTTTTCTTTTGGCCAGGCGTTCAGCTATCGGCCTTCAGCAGCGCAGACCCGACAGCTCACTGCTAACCTTGAATCTCGTCCTGAACCATTTCGTCGCTGGCTGGCATACCATGAGCCACATACTTGGCGTATGACAGGTAAATCATCGCACTGTCGCGCATGGCTTTGTAGCCGTGCGTCATCCGAACAAGCTTATCCGACTCAGGTCCCTCAGACCGTTGAAGAACGTTGACATGTTCTTGGAGCACGAGTGTAAACCGTTCCATCGCCTGTTCGACTTCACGATAGGACTGTAGAATAGCGTCTGTCATGGTTGTCCTCCTTCACGGGATCAGCATACACTAGCATATGGAGGCCTTCAACCGACCGCATGTCTATCGCCTCTCTGACCGCGCCCACCACCTGTTTGAGCAACTCGCTCAAAATCCCGACAATGGGGCCTCGGCATCACTCGCAAAGGACATCGCGATGCTTTCCAGCCTGTTCACGAAAGAGCGGACTCGAATCAGCGCGCGCTACTTGGACGATCCTGCATTGAAGGCCGGGTATGCCGCCTACTTCCTCCCCGTCAACTTTGCCAAAGTGCAGCTCCTCTTGAGCGAAATGCCCGACGATTGGGCTGAGCGCAGCGAACTGTCGGTTCTGGACATCGGGGCCGGGCCGGGAACGGCCTCTCTCGCCGTATGGGATTGGCTCGCAACTCACGCTCAAGTAAACCCGCCAGCACTCCATGTCACCGCTGTCGATCATTCAACGGCAGCCCTCAAGCAGTCGGCTCGATTGTGGCAGATCTATGGCCAGGAGGCGCCAGAAGGTCGGGCGCACCTGACAACCGTAGCCGAACAGATTGAAAAACTCGTTCGAGTGGGTGTGAGTGGCGCCATCCACGCGCCCGCCCCATTTGATCTGATCATTGTCGCCAATTGCGTCAATGAACTGTTTCAAGAGTCGTCAGATCCCGACACCGACCGGGTTACTTTGCTGGAGCGTCTGCTCGCCTCGTTGAGGCAAGATGGAACGCTTATGGTGGTGGAACCGGCCTTACGTTCTACGGCCCGCGCGCTTCACCGAACCAGGGACCGTCTGCTTGCCCAGGGAGTTTGCACTGTCTACAGTCCTTGCCTGCATGACCGCAGTTGTCCGGCTTTGCTTCACCCGGACGATTGGTGTCACGAAGAGCGGCCATGGGATCCGCCGAATTGGATCACGGCATTTGATCAAGCAGTGGGCTTGATCAAGGACGCGTTGAAGTTCTCGTATGTCCTGCTCCGAAAAGATGGGCGCGTGATCGTCCCACGGAGCCCGAATGTCTATCGGGTCGTGAGTGAGTTGCGAATACTCAAGGGGGAGAAGCGAGCGTGGTTATGCAACGAGACCGGCCGTCCGGAGGTCGGACGCCTTGACCGATTGGCCTCTACCTCCAACCAAGCCTTGGATTCGTGGCGCCGTGGCGAACTCGTTCAGATTGACCGGATCATCAGGAAGGAACGGGAAGGAAAGCTTTCTGGGCTTGGACGGATTCCAGAGGATGGCGTGGTCCGCATCCTCCGAGAGGTATAGAGCCTAGTCAGCTTCCGGCTCCGAGCTGCCGTGCTGGTGGCTTACCCGGTCTTCGTCAAACAATTCAGCCATCTCTTCGGCGATCATGTCTCGATCGTTCGGGACCGAAACGAGCGGGATCTCTTTTCGCTTCGGAGGCTGAGATTGCGGGTCTTTGGGTTTCGGATCGCTCATGGATACACTATACACTATTTCCAACCCGAGTAGGCTATTCGAAGGCTTCAAGCAGCGATTTCTCACTAAATTGGTGTGAACAGGCCGTGCAGGTGACGAAGTAATGGGCTTCGCGAACTGACATCACGATGCGAAAGTCCAGCGTTACTCCTTGTTTCTCGCATTTAGGGCAGGGAATGGTTCGCATCAAGTAGGGGATGTCCGGCTGGGTCCTGCGGTAGAAGTCCATGTCCGTATGCACGGGAAACGAGTAGCGGCATTGTTTGCACACCGCCTTGCACTCGCCGTCCGGCTGCAAGGTTCTGCGATCAACCATGAACTGGCTCGTTTTGCAGATTGCGCACCTAACGCTGCTGAGACGTTGCTCAACTTGTTCGATGGTCGGGCGGCTCATAGGTACGTGGATCGCGGGAATTGTGGATGGATATTGGTAGGCAGTATACGAGGGGAGTCTTTGATTCCGCAACCGGACATGAGGTGAGCTCGTTGTATCGGTTTTTCGTAAACCATATTCCCCCCCGAAGTATTCCTTGACCAGCCGCAGGGCTCATCTATACTAACCCTGTAATGCATCTGATTACGGATTCTCTCGTTGTCGGCAACCTTGATGATGCCCGGGACCCTTCTCCCGTGGTAGGGGGGTTGCTGTTTGTAGCGGAGGAGCATGTCGTTTGTCCTCCTGCCTGGATCGATTATGCCAAAATCCCGTTCAAAGAGTTCGCCGAACCTGATCCCGTCCTGCTGGCCAAATCCGTCCAATGGCTCGAAGACCATATGCCGAACAATCGAGTGATGGTCTGTTGCCGGGCCGGAATGGGACGGTCTGTCTCGGTGGTCATTGCCTATCTGTGCTGTATCCAGGGGATGGCCTTTGAGGACGCCGTGAAGCTGGCCAAAACCAGGAGACCGGGAGCCATGCCGTTGCCCCGTCTTCAAGAGGCGATCGACGAGGTCCGTCGGCTTCGTGTCTCGGACGCGCGGAAGCAGTCGGAGCCCGTTCCTCTTCCCAAGCCTCGCTGTGCCTGACGAGCGCACTCCCTTCGCCGTTTCCTGCCATTGCCTTTCTGCACGATCTTCTGGCGTAATCTATCTCGATTGAGTATCTCTGTCGAATCGGTCAATCGAGAGGAGCAGTTGTGCCGGAACTACCAGAGGCAGAAGTCGCGGCTCGTCAGCTTTCTGAACGTCTTGTAGGAGGCCGGATCGCGGGGATCCGGGTGGGGCGGGCAGATATCATCCGTGAGGGCGGCAATCGTGTCGATTGGTGCATCGGGAGCGTCATTCGAGCGGTCAGCCGGCGGGGCAAGAGCGTCATCATCGACATGGAGAAAGAGGACCAGCACCTGTATCTGGTTGCTGAATTGGGAATGACCGGGCTGTTGCTCTTCCCCTCCGCGACCGTCAAGCACCCCCAACATACGCATTTCATCATGAAATTCGAGACGGACCCTGCGCTGTCGCTCCGCTATTGGAACCCGCGACGTTTCGGTCGCCTCTCGCTATTCGATTCTGACGGGCTCCGGCGCTATATCGAGCGCCGGTTCGGGTACGAGCCCTTGGCGGTTACGCAGGAAGACTTTGTAGAGCTGCTCCGCCGCCATCGCCGTCGGCTCAAGCCTCTGCTGATGCATCAGCAACTCATTGCCGGCATCGGGAACATTTATGCCAATGAGATTCTGTTTCGGTCGGCGCTGCACCCCAACGCGATCGCAAGCCGTCTCAAACCGACCGCTGCGCGACGCCTGTATACCACCATGCAATCTGTCCTGCGGAAGGCCATTGACTGTGGCGGTTCGAGCGTCAAGGACTTTTTCGCACCTGATGGTACGGAGGGGCATTACAAAGAGCACCATCTGGTTTATGCGAAAGAAGATCGCCTCTGCTCGAATCAGTGCGGAGGCCGGATCAGGCGACTTCGAAGCGAGCGAAGTTCGTTTTACTGTCCTGTCTGTCAAAAGAATCGACGGTCCCGCCCGTGATCTAGAGGGCCTTCCGGTTGGTTTACTACAGCATGGCTAATCGACAGTGATATCAGTAAGTTAGGGTCAACCTGCCTATCCGGATTCCGAGACTAGGCCTTTTGAGCCTCGCGCCGTTAGTACCTCTGGTGTATTGTGTCGCCTCATCAATTTGGCTAGAATCCCCGTTCCCAATCGCTACGTTCAATAGTCTGAAGGAGACGTTGTCATGGCCAAGGTGCTCGAAGGTCCCGGGATGGGACTGATGAAGAAGTGGGGAATCGCGGTTCCGAATTACGTTGTGGTTACCTCCGCCGATGAACTCGCGAAACTCGGGCAAGCCAACGAATGGATGAAACATACTAAGCTGGTCGCCAAGGCGCATGAAGCGCTCGGCTCCCGGTTTAAGCTCGGCCTCGTCAAGGTGGGGCTCGATCTCAATGGCGCCGTCGCGGCGACAAAGGAAATGATCGGTCGCCAGGTCGGCAGCATCACGGTCACCCAAGTCATCGTTTCCGAAATGATCCCGCACAAAGAAGAGTACTACTGCGCGGTGAAGTCCACCCGCGAAGGCAGCGAGATCCTTATTGCCAATTGCGGCGGGATCGAAGTCGAGTCCAATTGGGAGCGGGTGAAGCGGCTGACGCTGGAAGTCGGGCAGCAGCCCACGGCGGACGCGCTGGAAAAGCTGGCCAAAGAAGCCGGATTCACCGGCGCCCTCGCTAAGAAAATGGCGGAGTTCGCCGGGAAGATGTTCACCTGCTTTGACAGTGAAGACGCACAGTATCTCGAAGTGAATCCGGTCGTCACGCGCGAGAGCGATGGCGAACTCGTGGCTCTCGATGCCGTGACGCTGCTCGACGGCGACGCCAAGTTCCGCCATCCGGACTGGAATTTCGCTTTCGCCGCGGAATTCGGCCGCGCCTATTCCAAGGATGAGATGGAAGTCATGGCAGTCGACAGCAAGATCAAGGGCTCGGTCAAGTTCATCGAAATCCCCGGCGGCGACACGGCGATGCTCCCGGCCGGCGGCGGGGCCAGCGTATACTATTCCGACGCGGTGGTGGCGCGGGGCGGCAAACTGGCTAACTACGCAGAATACTCAGGCGATCCACCGGATTGGGCCGTCGAAGTTCTCACCGAAAAAGTCTGTTCACTGCCGGGTATCAAGAACATCGTCGTCGGCGGGGCCATCGCCAACTTCACCGATGTGAAGAAGACATTCGGTGGAATCATTAACGGCTTTCGCAAGGCGAAGTCCGAAGGCAAGCTCAAGGGCGTTAAGATTTGGGTGCGTCGTGGCGGTCCCCGCGAAAAAGAGGGTCTCGATGCGATGCGCGCGCTGAAAGACGAAGGCTTCGACATCAATGTCTTCGACCGCAATACACCGCTGACCGACATTGTCGATAAGGCGCTTCACGCGAAGTAGCCAGCCGCAATGGTCCATGACTACATGACATAAGGGGAGATCCCGATGAGTATTCTGGCAAACAAGGACACCCGCGTGGTGATTCAGGGTGGCCAAGCCGGCGTCAACGCCGCCCGTCGCATGGCTGAGTTCTGTTATCTCATCAAGCGCCCACTGAACGTGGAAGCGTTCGTCTATCCGCCCGACGCCGGCAAGACCAACGAAATCCCGCACGGCAGCGGCCTCATCGCCATTCCGGTGTACAGGACCATCGCCGAGGCGACGAAGCACCACCCGACGATCAACACCAGCCTCGTCTATATCGGCGCCGACCGCGCGATGAAGGGCGGGATGGAAGCGCTCGACGATCCGCACATCAAAGTCGTCTCAATGATCACTGAGGGCGTCCCCGAGAAAGACGCGAAGCTGCTCGGGGCTCATGCGCGCAAGCTGGGCAAGGTGTTCAACGGCCCGTCCTCGATCGGCATCATCTCGGCCGGCGCCTGCCGTCTGGGTGTCATCGGTGGCGCGTTCGACAACCTTGTGCTCTCGAAGCTCTATCGCGAAGGTTCGTTTGGGGTTATCACGAAATCGGGCGGCCTCTCCAATGAAATCATCTGGATCTGTTCCCAGTTTGCGGACGGCATCACGACGGCGATCGGTATCGGCGGCGACGCCTATCCCGGCACCGACTACGTGAGCTATCTCGAAATGTTCGAGAACGATCCCCAAACCAAGGCCGTCGTCATCGTTGGTGAGATGGGCGGCGATCTCGAAGAGCGGGCCGCCGAGTGGTATGGCGCCAAGAAGCGCCGGGTCAAGCTGATCGGCGTCGTCTCGGGATTCTGCCAGGAAAGCCTTCCCAAGGGCATGAAGTTCGGGCACGCCGGGGCCAAAGAAGGCATGAAGGGCGAAGGGTCGGCACGGTCCAAGTCCGATGCGCTCAAAAAAGCCGGCGCGATCGTGCCTCCGACGTTCGGAGCGCTCGGCCCCGCCATCAAGGAAACATATCAGGAGTTGTTGAAGTCCGGACAGGTGAAAGAGCCGGTGGAGCCGGCCGTGCTGCCGAGGCTGCCGAAGTCCGTTGAAGAGGCGATGAAGGCCGACGAGGTTATGGTGGCTCCGTTGATCCGCACCACGATCAGCGACGACCGCGGTGACGAGCCCTGCTACGACGGCTATCCGGCTTCCGAACTCATCAACAAAGGTTACGAAATTCCGCACGTCATCGGCCTCTTGTGGGACAAGCGGCTGATCTCGAAGCAGGAAGCCGAAATCGTCAAGCGCATCATGATGCTGTCTGCCGATCACGGCCCCTGCGTGAGCGGCGCCTACGCGACGATCCTCGCGGCCTGCGCCGGGATCGGCCTTTCGCAGTCGGTGGCAGCCGGTATGATCATGATCGGCCCCCGCTTCGGCGGCGCCGTGACCGATGCCGGCCGATTCTTCAAGTATGCCGTCGACCAAAAGATGTCGGTCGATGAGTTCCTGGCCTACATGAAAAAGAATCACGGTCCGGTGCCCGGCATCGGCCATCGGGTGAAGAGCCTTCGCAATCCGGACAAGCGCGTGAAAGAGCTCGTCGGATACGTGAAAAGCCTGCCCATCAAGACGCCGTGCCTGGATTTCGCGCTGGAAGTCGAAAAAGTCACGGCGGCGAAGAAGGACAACCTGATTTTAAACGTGGATGGAACGATGGCAGCGGTGCTCGTCGACATCGGATTCCCGGTCGACAGCTTGAACGGGTTCTTCATCCTGTCGCGCACGATCGGATTGATCGGCCATTGGGTCGATCAGAAGCGCCAGGACAGCCGCTTGATCCGGCTGTTCGACTACCTGGTGAATTATGCGGCTCCCAAACGGCGGGAGGTCCCGCCGCTGAAATAGCCGCGGGAAGCGCCGCCATTGAAATGAGACGCCATCAGCTTACGGCCGTCAGCCTTCAGTCAGCTGAGAGCTGAAAGCCGATTGCTGACGGCTCTTTGAGGAGAATAATCATGTCGATGGATCTTGCCAATAAACTCTACGCGAAAATGCCGGATGTCTTTGCCAAGGCCAGGAAGAAATTCGGCCGTGGTCTAACCCTCGCCGAGAAAGTCCTCGTGTCGCACGCCGACAATTTCGACAGCCAGACCTGGGAACGCGGCAAGGCGATGCTGGCGCTCCGGCCCGATCGTGTGGCGATGCAGGATGCCACGGCGCAGATGGCCATGCTGCAGTTCATGCAGGCCAATAAGAAAAAGGCGGCCGTGCCGAGCACGATCCATTGCGATCACCTCATCCGCGCCGAAATGGGTTCCGAGAAGGACCTGCTTCGCGCGATGGACGAGAACAAGGAAGTCTATAACTTTCTCGCGTCGGCTGCGAAGAAGTACGGAATCGGATTCTGGAAGCCGGGCGCCGGCATCATCCATCAAGTCGTCCTGGAGAACTATGCGTTCCCCGGCGGGCTGATTATCGGCACCGACTCGCACACGCCGAACGGCGGCGGGCTCGGGATGCTGGCCATCGGCGTCGGCGGTGCGGACGCCGGCGAAGTGATGGCCGGGCTGCCCTGGGAAGTGCTCCATCCGAAATTGATCGGGGTGCGTCTGACCGGCAAGCTGAGCGGCTGGGCCTCGCCGAAAGATGTGATTCTGTATCTCTGCGGCCTGCTCACCGTGAAGGGCGGAACGAATAAAATTGTTGAGTATTTCGGCCCGGGTGCCGAGACGATCAGCGCGACCGGCAAAGGCACGATCTGCAACATGGGAGCAGAACTCGGGGCCACAACCTCGGTCTTCCCCTTCGATCAGAAGATGGTCGCCTATCTGAACATTACGGATCGGGCGGATCTCGCCAATCTGGCCATTTCCAAGAAGGAATTGCTCGTCGCCGATCCCGAGGTCTATCAAGCGCCTGAGAAGTACTACGATCAGATCGTCGAAGTCGATCTGTCGACGCTGGAGCCGCATGTTGTCGGGCCGCACACGCCCGACCTTGCACGGCCGATTTCCAAGTTGGCGGCGGAGGCGAAGGAGAAGGGATACCCGGTCGAACTCAAGGCGGCGTTGATCGGCAGCTGCACGAATTCCTCCTACGAAGACATCAGCCGTTCGGCCCATATCGCGCAGCAAGGGTTAAAAGCGGGGCTGAAGGCAAAAGCCTCGTTCCTCGTGTCGCCCGGCTCGGAGCGCATTTATCACACGATGAAGCGCGACGGATTTCTGGAGACCTTCGAGAAACTGGGCGGAACGGTGTTGTCGAATTCCTGCGGCCCATGCATCGGCCAGTGGAAGCGGGCTGACGGAGTGAAAGGCAAGGCGGATTCCATCGTCAGCTCGTTCAACCGGAATTTCCCCGGTCGCAACGACGGCATCAATGAAACGTTGTCCTTCCTTGCCAGCCCGGAAGTTGTGACGGCGTACGCCATCACCGGTGATTTGGGTTTCGATCCCGTCAACCAGAAGCTCAAGGGTGCGGACGGAAAAGAATTCAAGTTCGAGCCGCCGCAGGGTGAAGAGCTGCCGGCCAAGGGGTTCGCCAAGGGCGAGGAAGGCTTTGTCGCGCCGGCCGAAAACGGCGATGCGCTGACCGTCGATATTCCACCGACCAGCGAGCGGCTGCAGCTGCTCCAACCGTTTCCCCGTTGGGACGGCAAGGATTTCGAGAAGCTCCCGCTCCTGATCAAGACCAAGGGCAAGACCACGACGGACCATATTTCGCCGGCCGGACCCTGGCTCAAGTTCCGTGGTCACCTGGATAAGATCAGCGACAACATGTTCCTGGGCGCAAACAATGCGTTTTCTTCCGAGCCTGGCAAGGGCACCGATGTGCTGACCGGCGAGTCGGGCCTGACCATCGCGCAGATTGCCCGTCGCTACAAAGCGAAGGGGATCGGATCGATCGTCGTCGGCGACGAGAATTACGGCGAGGGCAGCAGCCGCGAGCACGCAGCAATGTCGCCCCGCTTTCTGAACGTTCGCGTCGTCCTCACGAAGAGCTTTGCGCGCATTCACGAGACCAATTTGAAGAAGCAGGGGATCTTGGCGTTGACCTTCGCCGACCCGAAGGATTACGAGAAGATCGAGCAGCAAGACCGCATCAGTGTGACAGGGCTGAACAGCCTGGCTCCTGGCAAGCCGGTGCAGGTGACAATTCATAAGGCGGATGGCAACGCGCTCACCATCCGGGCGAACCACAGCATCACCGAACAACAGATCGCGTGGTTCAAGGCAGGTTCGGCGTTGAATGCGCTGAACTAACAAGTTGAGAGAAGAGGGAGAACCATGAGCACGAACGCGAACAAGA
>DATIGF010000137.1:0-18880 GCA_035454865.1 Nitrospiraceae bacterium
AGCTTCGGCGTCAATATCATGCTGCCCTTCGAGCAGGGCCCCAACGCCACCATCGCCGATGATCCGAAGCTGATCACGTTCAAATATTTCTTCACGCGGAAATTGATGTTCCAAAAAGAAGCGAACGCCATTGCCCTCTTCCCGGGCGGGTTCGGCACACACGACGAGGGGTTCGAAATCCTGACACTCGCACAGACCGGCAAGAGTGACCCGCAGCCGATCGTCTGCCTCCAGGCACCCGGCTGCGACTATTGGGACGACTGGGCGGCCTTCGTCACGAAGCAACTCCTGAAACGGAAATTGATCAACGAAGAGGATCTGAGCCTCTTTACGATTGTGGACTCCGCCGACGCGGCCGTGGACGACATCCTCCGATTCTATCACCGCTATCATTCCATCCGGTTCGTCGGCAGACAGATGGCCTTGCGCCTGAAAACAGCCGTCTCCGTTGAACAACTCGACCAGATTCAGGAACGGTTCGCTGATCTCCTGACAGAGGGCCGGTTTGAACTGCGCGGCCCCTTGGATGAAGAACTCGATGAGCCGGCCCTGCGGGACTTGCCGCGGCTTGTGTTCAGTTTTAATCGGCGCAGCGCCAGCCGCCTCCGGCAACTGATCAACCATCTCAACGGGCTCTGATCCGGCCTTGAACGGCACGGAGCCGCGCCGGCCGGCCGGTCCAGCGCCGCGGACGGATGAAAGAGACGCCCTTTAGTCCCTACCGCTAACCGTGTTAGTCTGCTCCTCATTATTATGAGCGATACACCCTACGCACGCCGGTTCCACAATCCTCCCGACATTGTCCTCTACCACGCGGAGTGCTCGGATGGGTTTGGGGCGGCCTGGGCCATCTGGAAAGCGTTCCCCAACGCCCGCTTCGTGCCCGTGAAACATGGTAATCATCCCCCGGCGGATCTCAAGGATCAGCGAGTGGTTATTGTCGACTT
The DNA here is from genome assembly GCA_035454865.1 of Nitrospiraceae bacterium. GTDB lineage: Bacteria > Nitrospirota > Nitrospiria > Nitrospirales > Nitrospiraceae > Nitrospira_D. The sequence goes on from DATIGF010000137.1 coordinate 948, forward strand.
CAGCTATGCTCGACCGATCCTTGAAACCATGGCCTCCGAGGCCAAGGAACTGCTCGTTCTGGACCATCACATCACGGCAGAGAAGGCCCTGAGCGGACTTCCCTACGCCTACTTTGATCAAGCCAAGTCCGGCGCGGTGCTTGCCTGGGAGTGGGCCCATGGCAGCGCGGTGCCCTGGTTGCTTCAATATGTTCAGGACAAGGACCTGTGGACATGGGCCTTGCCGGGAAGCCGAGAAATCAATGCGGCTCTTGCCTCCTACCCTTTTGATTTCAACTTATGGGATCGCTTTTCCCAGCAGACGCTCGAGCAGGAAGGCCGCGCGATTCTTCGGTATGAACATGAGTTGGTGGGAAAACTCGCCGCCCAGGCCGTCCTGGTCGAGTTCCAGGGCCTTGTCGTTCCCTCCGTGCAAAGCGCCGTCCTGACAAGCCAAATCGGCGAGCGACTCTCCCCCCACCATCCCTTCTGCCTGATCTGGCACGATCGCGATGGACGTCGCTACTTCAGCATGCGCTCCCGTGAGGACGGCACAGATGTCGGTGCGATTGCCGCCTCGTTCGGCGGAGGCGGCCATACTCATGCCGCCGGGTTTTCCGTCCCGCTCGGAGCGGACGGGACACTTCCCGCCAACCCCGCGCTGCCGCGAGCGGTTATTGACCGTCGCCGGACTCTCTAGCGCGAATTGACGTGATCCCGCTCCACGACGATAATCCCACCGAACGAACCCCGTTCGTTACGATCATCTTCATCGCCATCTGCGTGATCGTCTTTTTCTACCAGGTAAGTCTGCCCGCCGAGCCCGGCGAGATTTTCGTTTTTCAGTATGGTGCCATCCCGTCCGTCGTCTTCGGCCACGCGTCGCTCCCGGATGAGGCAGCAGTGGCCATCCCTGCCGCCTTGACGCTGTTGACCAGTATGTTTCTCCACGGCGGCTGGATGCATCTCATCGGCAACATGCTCTATCTCTGGGTCTTCGGGAATAACATCGAAGACGTAATGGGGCACGCAAAGTTCATCGTCTTTTACATTCTCTGCGGCATCCTGGCCGCGCTCAGCCACGCCATGACCGATCCCTCATCGCAAATCCCTATGGTCGGAGCCAGTGGAGCCATCTCCGCAGTTCTCGGCGCCTACCTTCTGCTTTTCCCACGCGCGCACGTGCTGGTCTTGATGCCCGGAATCGGGATGACCCGCATCGCAGCCGGATTCGTGTTGGGAATGTGGTTCGTCACGCAGCTGGTCAGCGGGGGAATGAGCGTCGGCGCCAAAGGCGGCGGCGTGGCTTTCTTTGCGCACATCGGAGGTTTTGTCGCAGGGATGGCTTTAATCGGACTCTTCAAACGGCGGGACGTGCCGTTCTTCTCGCCCGGCCACTCACGCAGGCGGAACGGCTAGCGACTCCCTTCCGGGAAGCGCTCACGCTGCATCCAACATTTCCCGGACCTTCTCGATTAATCCAACCTGGCGATAGGGATGCTGCAGGACAAATCGCCGATTGATGCGGTGATGTTGGATGGTTTCATCGTCGTAGCTGGAAACGAACAGGGCCTTCATGGTGGGCTGCTGGCTCAAGAGTCGTCGGGCGAGCTCGCGCCCACCGATTTCAGGCATCACCAGGGGACTGACGGCGAGATGGACGATCCCTTTGTAGTGCTGCGTGAGCATAAGCGCTTCCACCGACGAAGCTGCTTCCAACACATGGTACCTGTGCCGCTGTAAGACTGAGAGAGCCAGCTTCCGCTCTATTTCATTGCCCTCCACAAGCAGGATGGTTTCATCCCCACGAGCCAGCATGGTTTTCGGAATGCTCTCCTCCCGAATTTCAGACTCCTGCACCGCGGGGAAATATACCCGGACGCTAGTTCCATGCCCCGCCCGACTCTCGACCTCCACCGTCCCCCCGTTCTGCCTCACAATCCCATAGACTGCCGTAAGTCCAAGGCCGACGTTGGTTTCTTTGGTCGAAAAGAAGGGCTCGAACATGCGGGCTTGGGTTTCGAGGTTCATGCCGGTGCCGGTATCGCTGATTTGAATCAAGACCTGGGCATTCTTCCGCCCCGAACCCGAGGATCGGGGCGAGGGGGATCCTCCCTCGACAGTCCGGACCTCGATCGACAGGCGCCCCCCTTCCGGCATCGCATCGCGCGCGTTGACGACGAGTTGAAAGAGGACCTTCTCCAACCCTTCGCGATCAATTTCGGCATAGGCCACGACCTCGCCTAACTGGACCGCCCATTCGATATGATCGGGCAGGAGACTACCGATCGCTCCGCGCAGGTCCGTCAATACGCTGTGCACCGAGAGCACTGGCCGAACGTGTCGTTCTTCAAGATTGAGCGCAATGAGTTGGGCCGTGAGTGTGGCAGCCTTTTCGCCGGTCTTGAACAATTCATCGGCGGAGGCCCGGAGCGGATCATCCGGTTGCAGGCGAGACAACATCACGCCCGTGTGTCTCCCGATCACGGAGAAGAGCGCCCCAAATTCAGCGGCGATCCCGGAGGCAACCCGGCCGACCATCTCCATCTTCTGGGCTTCATGGAGTTGACGCTCCAGTCCTTGTCGGACAGCCTGTCCCTCGCGGAGATTCACGTTCGCCTTGATCAGATCTTCCTTCAGCCCTTTGATCCGTGTTTCCAGCTGCGTTTTGGTCACCAGCAACTCGTCCTCGGTCTTTTTCAACGCCTCTACGTCTTTGAGCAATGTTGACTTCTCTTCCTGTTCGACCGCAATAGTTTCCAATGCAACTCCATAGAAGACGGTCATCACCAACAATACGGGGATACCTAGGAGATGACCCACGGACACGGTTCCGCTTTGGATAATGCCTTCGTAGAGAACAGCTGCGTAGCCAAGAATCAACAGCAGGGAAAGACCCAACAGATGACTGAGCCGCCTCACGGAGGCCGCGACCAGCACGAGCACAAAATAGGCAATATAGAGATCAGGTCTGGCGTTTCCGGAGACATAGATCGTGGCAGTGACCAAGAGCGTATCGATGCCCACAAGTCCGGCACTGAACCAGGTGCGTTCCAGAACAGCTCCGGGGAGCACGGCAATAACGGCAAGTACGAGCCACAATCCACCCACCAGGCCATCGCTCATGCCGCGGCTAATGATGGAATAGGAGCCGAAGAGCAATTCGTAGGACAGGATGATACTGACCAAACTCTGAAGCAGGAGGTAGCGCGAACGCGGGGTCATGAGCAGTCGATAGAGCCCATCGGAAGTCTTACTGGACAAGGTTCGGGCCGGATTCGATGGCATGGTCCCTGGTACTCCTTTTTGAAATGACGCAAGGGAATCAGCAAGTTCTATACCCTTCATCTCAGCCGGATTCGCCCTGTTTGCTGATCATTTCTTCTTCCTCTCAGCCTCGCCGGATCAAGAAGGCTCCATCTGCTGACAAAAAGGAACGAAGGCCCCGCTCATCCCGGGCGGGTCCATGGCCTTGCATTGCGGTGTTTCGGTGTTTGTGAAGAAGAAACCCGGGAGCCTTAGGCCAGGCGCCTCATGAACTGGTTTGCACGATCCGCCGCCGTCTCGCCCCGATCAGCAAGAAACGTCACGTGACCCATCTTCCTGCCTGGACGTATGACCCGTTTCCCGTAGAGGTGGAGCACGGCTCCGGGAATAGAAAGTAGATCGGTGACCCCGCGGCCGGACGTCACGGAGCGAACCTCCTCGCCGATGAGATTCACCATGGCCGCCGGACTCAGAAGACGTGTCTCGCCCAGCGGCATGCTGCAGACGGCACGCACCTGTTGTTCGAACTGCGACACGCTGCACGCATCCAGGGTGTAGTGGCCGGAATTGTGGGGACGGGGTGCAATTTCGTTAATAAGCAGATCGCCGACGGCTGTTTGGAAAAGTTCCACACAGAAGACCCCCACGCCATTCAACGCCGCCACCGCCTGACCCGCGAGGTCGGCGGCTTTTGACGCCATGTCAGGAGCAATAGGGGCCGGCGCCAACGTCATGCGCAAGATGCCCTGCTCGTGGCGATTCTCCACAGCGGGATAGCTTCGGCGCTCGCCGCCCTCTCCCCGCACCACGAGGACGGAGAGTTCCCGCTCAAAGTTCACGACACTCTCCAGCACCCACCTAAGGCTCGGCCTGGCCGCCGACCGCAATATCTGCTCAATCGATGCGACATCGGAGTTCTGGCGAAGAGTCCACTGACCTTTCCCGTCGTAGCCGGTCGTCGCCGTCTTGCAGATCGCCGGAATGCCAATCTTTTTGACGGCCTCTGCCAGTTGATCCGGCGACTCGATCGCGGTGAAAGCCGGGACAGGAAGTCGGCGGGATTGCAGAAACTGCTTTTGCTCGATCCGATCCTGAATAATGCGGAGCAAGGCACCGGAAGGCCGAACTCTGTGGTGCTGTTCCAGCCACTCACAGAGCAGAGCCGGCACATTTTCCCATTCAAACGTGACGGCATGTACGGTGCGGACAAACTTCTCGCGGGTTGCTGTGTCCGAGAATGGCGCGGTGAACGAGTGGCTGGCCAACTGATGTGTGGGAGCGTCGGCATCGGGATCCCACACCGCGACTTGATACCCCATCCGGCGCGCCGCACCTGCGAACATCGCGCCCAACTGTCCCCCGCCCAACACGCCAAGGATGGATCCAGGTTCGAGGATTTTCTCAGTCACGACTGCCGGCGCGCCCCATCGGACCCGAGATTCCCCAGACTGGTTCCTTGGGCTTCGGGTGAATTTAATACACTATCTGTCTGAGCGGCTCGATAGCTCTTGACTCGCTCGGCGATCCAGGGATGACGCCCACCCAGAATTTGTGCCGCCAGCAAGCCGGCGTTCTCGGCTCCGCCGATTGCGACCGTGGCCACAGGGACCCCCTTGGGCATCTGAACTATCGACAACAGGGAATCGAGACCGCGAAGATTTTCTGTTGGAATTGGCACACCGATCACGGGAAGGTGAGTTTTTGCGGCCAGCATTCCAGGAAGATGCGCCGCACCTCCGGCACCGGCAATGATGACCTCGATCCCCCGGCCAGACGCACTTGTGGCGTACTCAAACAACCGGTCGGGAGTCCGGTGAGCGGACACGACCAGCAACTCGTACGGAATGTCCAATTCAGCCAGAATCGACCCGGCTTTTTCCAAAATGGGGAAATCCGACTTACTCCCTCCCAAGACCCCCACGACCGGCTTCCCGTTATGCATCGTGCGGCTGCTTTTCTGTTGAGACCGACTTGATTTTCGCCCTGTCCCGCTCATGAACACGCTTCTCCTTCCCTTAGCCCCTGAGCCCACCGCGTCGGCACCCTCCGGAACGCTCACCATAACGACTCCGTCCGGCACGGTCAAGGCAGTCGATTTCCCGTCAGACTTACCGCCCCGTGCACAATCCTCACGTCAAATTGACCCAGACAGTCTATTTCTTTTATGATGGGTCTACTAGTCCCCTACCGTGCCCCTTCTGTCGACTAGTTGTGCAATGTTAAGGGGGGTCCGTGGCTCGCCTGGATCTTGGCCTGAAGAAAAAAGTCCGATCGCTTGTCCAGCGTGAATCTGGGCTGGACGAGATCTCCGTGGATAATCTGGCTACGTCGGCCAAACTCCAATCCTGGGAAGCCGTCCAAATCCCCGAGCGTCTGAAGTTTTCGTCCCGCCTGGCCATCAAGCTGGTGGTGTTGTTTCTCTTGATCATCGCCTTCGTTCCCTGGACCCAGACGATCACCGTTACAGGGCAACTCTCCGCCTATTCGCCCTTCGAGCGACCGCAAGACATCGAAGCCCAGATCACCGGGCGCATCAAGAAATGGCACATCTTCGAGGGAGTACGGGTCAAGCAGGGCGATCTCATCGTTGAGTTGGACGACTACGATCCGAACTTCATGGCGCCCGACCTCTTGCCTTTCCTGGAACAACGGAGGAAGGCGCTGGAGGAGACTCGCCAGGCAGCCTTAGGACGCGCAGACCAGCTGGATAAACGCATCAAGGAAATGCAGAACCTCGTCAAAGCTGCCGTGCCGTCAGCCCAGGCCCGCGTCGTCGAGTCTGAAAACAAGGTACGGGAAGCATATCAGAAAGTTGAATCCGCCAAGATCGCGGTCGCCACTGCCGAACTGAATGTCGATCGTCACAAACAGCTGGCGGAACAGGGTCTCGTCTCGCAACGGGAACTCGAAGTGACGATCCAGGCCGCCATCGCGACCAAAGCCGATCTGCAGGGAGCGCAGGCCAACCTGAGAGCGGCCGAACAAGGAATGAAAGCCTTGAGTTTCGGACGAGACCAGGTCAGCGCCGAAGTGCTGCAACGCCTGCTGGATGCCGAGGCGGCACGAGATGCCTCATTCGCCGACGCCGCGAAAGCCACAGACCAGCTCGCCGATGTGTCCCTGCGATTGTCCAATGCGACGCAGCGGAGAATCGCCAGCCGCGTGTTGGCGCCGATCGACGGCACGGTGGTCAAAATGGCCGAGGCCGGCGCCGGAGAGACCGTGCGGCAGGGAGATAAAATCGTCCGCATCTCCCCGACAAGCACCGACAAGGCCATCGAAATGACTGCGGATGGACTGGATGCGCCGCTCCTGAATGTCGGCCGTAAGGTCAAAATCCTCTTCTACGGGATTCCAGCGATTCCGCTGCCCGCTTGGCCCGAATTGATGGCCGGCACCTATGGCGGCGTGATCAAGGTGATCGACCAGGTCGATGACGGGAAGGGGAACTTCCGATTCTGGGTCGTCCCGGATGCTGAAGATCGCCCCTGGCCGGAACAGGCCCATGTTCGTCAGGGCACCAAGGCGATGGGGTGGGTGATCCTGAACCGCGTTCCGCTCTGGTATGAACTCTGGCGGCGGTTTAACCTCTTCCCCCCGGACTACCAGGAACGGCCGCCTAGCCTGATCGATACGCTCTTGCCGAAAGCAGGACGAGGTGCAAAGTAATCGCCTGTCCCCGCTCATTCCGCCGACGACTCACTGCTGCAGCACGTACCTAGGCCAACCGGACCCCGCTGACTGACGCCGGTGCCTTACTGTCAGTCAGCAACGCGAAAGGAGTGCGTATGATGAACTATGTTAGATGCGGCATCTTTCTCAGTATGTTTCTCATGGTGCTCCTCGGATTCGGTCCACCCGCCACGGCGGCGACGGAGCCGGACAGTGCCAAGGGGCTTCCCGCGATTCCACTGAGCATTGATGAGGTGCTCGCCTGGATCGACCGTTCTCATCCCCTTTTGAAAGGGGCGGGAACGGAGAAAGTCATGGCCCGCGGGAAAATGCTCAAGGCGTTGGGCGCGTTTGAACCGGTCCTGATCAATGATACGGAGCTGGAGCGGTTCATTCCGAGCTCCGACCCCACCGGCGGCACTCAAACCAAAGGCTTCAATGACACGGTGATCGAAGCCCGCCATCCCTGGGGATTCCGCGGCAGCGCCGGCATCCGCGACGTTATCGGGGGACCGGCCAAGATTCCCGACCTCGGGTTCAACAACGACAGAAACCAGGTCATCCTGGGCGGATTCTTTCCCCTGCTCAAGGGATTGATGATGAACCCCGAAAACGCCGAACTCAAGCGATCCGAGCTGGCGGACCCGCGAGCCGACGTCAAGATTGCCCAAACCAGGCAGGATCTCTTCCTGGCCGCCGCGTCCCAGTTCTGGGATTGGGTGGCAGCTGTCAAGCTAGTTGAGGTGCAGCGCAAAGCCCTCAAGGTCGCCGACGAGCGCTTCAAGCAGGTCGAAGGGCGGGCAAAAGCAGGGGCCGTCGCGCCACTGGATGTCGTCGAGGCGCAGCAGGAAGTGCAGCGCCGCCGCGAGGTCGCTATTGCCGCCCAACGGGCGGTGGAGCAGGAGCAGTTTCGACTCTCCATGTTCTTATGGGAAAACAACGCACCGGTTGTCCCGCCGATCGATCGGGCTCCCGACTTTCCGGCCCAAACCCTCTCTCCCACGCCTGACGCAGTCAAGGCTCACAAGATTCAGGCCAAAGCGGAGCGCCCTGAGGTGAAGGAGATCGGAATCGAGGCCAAACTCAACAACATCGACCTTGAGCTGGCGAAGAACAACCTGCTGCCGAGCCTCGACGCCGAAGCCGCCCCGGCCCGGGCTCCTGAGAAATTTGTCCTTGGACTCGGCTATCGATTCGGCCTTGAGCTCAAGATCCCGATCTATCAGCGGAAAAGCCGCGGGGAAGTTCTTGAGGCACAAGGGAAAGCCGATCGTTTTGTAATGGTGCAGAAATTCCGCGAACAACAAATGGTCGTCGACGTCGACAACGCGCTGTCGGCTATCGATCGCGCGAGAGAACGCATGGAGGCAGCCGTTCAATCGTTACGCCTGGCGAAAACATTGGAAGACGGGGAACGGTTCCGGTTCAGTCTGGGGGCCACGAGCGTGTTGTTCGTCAATCTGCGGGAGCGCAACACGGTGGATTCGGAGAACCAGGTCATTCGCGCCAAGGCGGACTTTCAGAAAGCGCAGGCGCTGTATCAATGGGCCATCGGCGCCTGGGGCAAGAGTGAACCCAGTGCGGTACCGGTCAATTATCGCGCGCGCGACTAAGTCGGCAAGATCGTGGCAATTTACCCTGGGATTTGCTAGGGTTAGGGGGTTCCTGTGACTCGGCCGCAGGGAGAGGCTACGGGGTTTTTTGCCCTCTGCCTCTGAGCGCTGACGGCCCCCGTGAGGATCGGACAGCATGGAGCAGGATCGTTCCGAGAGCCAGCCCAGCCTCTTCCAAGCGATGCTGGGCCATCTGGGCCTCCTCTTCCGCCTGGAGCGACGGATCCTCGCTCTGATTTTCTCCTACTCGCTCGCCATCGGTCTGTTCTCCCTCATCGTACCGTTGACCGTGCAAGAGTTAGTCAACACGTTCGCGTTTGCAATCCAGCCCATCACGATCTTCACGCTTGCCGGTGTCATGGTCACCGCGCTGGCCTTCGTCGGCGCGTTCAAGACCCTGCAATACTACGCGGTGGAGGTGCTGGAACGCCGGGTGTTCGCCCGGATCGCGATTGCGATGACGCAACAACTTCCCCATCTCCAGTTTCAAAGATTCAAGCCGCGGTTTGCGAACTTTTTCATCGAGACGGTCCTGATGCAGCGGGCGCTGTCCGTCCTCTTGGTGGACTTGATCAACGTGGTCGTCGGCGGTGCCGTGGGCATGACGATCCTGGTGTTCTATCATCCCTATTTCCTGCTGTTTGACGCGCTGTTGCTGGTCGGATTCAACGTGGTCTTCTTCATGCTGTCGCACGGGGGCCTGCGCACCACGCTGGATGTGTCCAGCGCGAAGTATGAAATGCTGCATTGGATCCAGGAGATTTCCTACAACCTCCTGCATTTCAAGGCCACCGACAGTCAGCCGTTGCTGATGCAGAAAACGGACCAGCTCGTTGAAAAATATGTAGATCGTCGCCGGGCCCGCTTCACGGTTCTGGTTCGCCAGTATCTCGGCTCCGTGGGGTGGCAGGCGGTTGCCCACAGCGGCGTCCTCGCGACGGCCGGATGGCTCTTGTCGATCGGTCAGCTGACCATCGGGCAACTGGTGGCCGCCGAAGTGGTGGTCAGCGGACTTCTGATCAATTTCGACGGCGTCGTCAAACGGATGGGCCACGTCTACTACTTCCTGACAGCCCTGGCTGAGCTGGACTTTTTCTTCTCTCTCCCCAAAGATCAGGACTCTGCCGCCTTGTCCGTTCCGCTGCCCGACCCGACGATCCACGGTATTCGCGTGACCTGTAAAGAACTCTCGGTGGTGCACGCGGGAGTTTCGGCCTTCGAAAATTTTGATCTGGAAGTGACGCCCGGCGAAAAGATCGGAATCTATGCGAGCACGACGGTGGCCAAGACGGCATTGGCCAGAGTCCTGGCCGGACTCGAGGCGCCGACCAGCGGCGTCATTCGATACAACGGCATCGACCTCCGACACCTCGATCTCGATGCCATCAACCGCTGTCGGGGCTTTATGCTCGACTCGCAGCTGTCGCTGTTCGAAGGAACGATCGAGGACAACATCGTATTGGGCCGAACCTATGTGCCGTACAGCGATGTCCGGTGGGCGCTCCGCTTCGCCGAACTTGAGGAAGAGATCGATGCCCTCCCGCTCGGCATCAAGAGCCATGTCCGGGCGCCAGGGAAAGTCCTCGCGCCCACACATATTTTGCGGATACTGCTAGCGCGGGCGATTCTCGCGCGGCCTCAAATTCTGATCTTCGACGGTATCATCCACAACATGCAGCCGACGATGCGGGAAACGATCTTGCGACGATTGTGCTCCAAAGACGAACCCTGGTCGGTCATCTTCATTTCGAACGATCCCAACTTGACGCCCCACATCGATCGCCGAATTATTCTCGACTGAGTAAAGGAGCTCCGTGCGACTATTCGACCGCCTGCCCATTCCCAAGCCCACGTTTCCTCAACTCCTCATCAGCCTCTTGATCGCAGGACTGGGCTGGTACAGCGGACAGGCTTTGAGCCAGATCGACCAAGACCTTCGGATCATGTACACAGAATACACGCTCGGCGCTGCAGACCTGGCCCATATCTCCGCCGACGTCATGCGCTACCGCAACACGATCATCCGCGCGCTTGAAGCAGACGACAGGAAAGAATTCGAACGGATTACCGAATCGCTCCCGGCCCAGCGGGCCCGCATCCAGCACGCGGTTGATCGGTACGCCGCCGCGGGGTTACGCGTGTCGCGCAGCGGACGCAGCGAACCCCAAGATATCGAAGCGGTGCGGCGCAGCCTTGACCAGTATTTTTCCGTGGCCAGCACGACCATCCAACTCCTGACCCAAGAATGGACCGCCACTTCCCCCGCTGAGCGTGAAACGCTGCGCAGAAAGGCGGAGGAGCACGCATCGGACAACGCGGGGCCGAAAATGATTCAAGTGAGTCTGGCCCTCGATCGCTTGTTGGATACCGTCGCCGACGTGGCTAAAGATATGCGGGACGAAGGGACAAAGACCATCCAATACAGCAGCACGTTCTTAGTGGGCGGCAGCTTTTTTATCGCCGTCCTCAATCTCCTCCTCACCCGGCGCCGATCGGTACAGGAGGAGGATGAGGCGGCCTCTTCGGGCGAAGAACCGGCGCACGGGCATTCATCTCATCTTCCTCTTTCCAACGTACCCGCTGCGCCCCCGATGCCAGGCGACCTCCATTAAGTTCTGGAGCGGCCAATGGCTTTCAGGAGCTGTACCCGCTCCTCTCCGGTCAGCTCCTTCCAGGCTCCGACGCCCAGTCCCTTTGCAGTGATATGCATGATTCTAACGCGGTGAAGGCTGGTCACCCGATAGCCGAGGGCCTGGCACATTCGCCGGATCTGCCGGTTGCGTCCCTCGATGAGTACGATGCCGAACCGGGTGCGCCCGAGACGGGTCATCTGACAGGGCTTCGTTTTACTTCCGAGGATCTCAACGCCGCGGGACATCCGCTCCAGAAACGATTGATCGAACGGCCGATCGACCTCCACGACATACTCCCGCTCATGCCCGAACTCGGTGCGCAATATCTCGTTGACGATATCGCCGTCGTTCGTCAGTAGAATGAGGCCGGAGGAATCTTTGTCCAGCCGCCCAATCGGGAAAATCCTCTCGGGATGCCCGATTTCCGCAATGATGTTCCGCTCGACATGCGACTCGCTCGTCGTCGTGACCCCGACCGGCTTATGGTATTTGATGTAGATGGGCGCCTTGCCCCAGGGAATGACCTGCCCGTCGCGGGCAATGACGTCCTTGGGACCAACCCGGTCCCCAAGCTTGGCCACTTGGCCGTTGATCGTGATGGCCCCCGACTCCACAAGCCGATCCGCCTCGCGCCGGGAGCAGATCCCGTGCTCTGTGAAAAACTTGTTGATGCGAATCGAGGTGGTCACAGAACCAGCGCGCTCCGGCAGGGCTCGACGGCAGCGGCTCGGACCGGAGTCAATGCACCCGGCGGCCGGCCTTTATGCGGCCAAGAATACGATAGATCAACCGCGCGATGGAAAATTGCGGCGCCACAAATCCTTCGATCGGGGCGATCTCGCTCACATCCATCCCCACGATGCCGGGGCCGTTCGCGAGAGCGGTAATGAGATTGAGGGTATCGTACCAGCCAAGGCCGCCTGGCTCCGGAGTCCCCAGCGCCGGAACGATCGACGCATCCAGCCCATCGCAATCAAACGTCAGGTAGACCGGACCACGGCATGCGGCAACGACGTCAGGAATCCATCTGGAAGCTTTGCCTTCGTAGGGACCTGAGGGATCCAGGATGTTCGCGGCAAAGAAGGTCTTGATCCGATCAGACTTGTTGATACGAGCGATCTCCTCCGGGCAAATCGACCGGATGCCCACCTGCACCAACGGATGCCCGTCCTCCACCACCCGCGCCATCACGCTGGCATGGCTGAAAGGATTCCCCTGGTAGGCTTCGCGCAAATCACCGTGCGCGTCGATCTGCACCACACACATCTGCGGATAGCGTTTCGCATGGGCCCGGATCGCTCCCAGCGCCCCGGTGTGTTCCCCCGTCAAGGTCACAAGAAACCGTCCGGTTCCGACATGCGGGGACACAAATGATTCGATCGCCTCGACGGCAGCGCGATCGACTTTTCCATTGAGCTTGAGGGCAGAAGCCGTGGCAATCCCGCCCCATTCACGAAAGGGTTCGCATCCGAGCTGTTCATCGTAAAACTCGACCTGGCAGGAGGCCTCGAGAATGGCGGAGGGCCCGCGATCCGATCCGAGAATATAGCTGGAGGTATGTTCGTAGGGGGCCGGAAGGACGTAGACGCCCGCCTGTTCGGGGTGACACCAGGGCTCGTCGATCCCCAGGAAGTTATGGTCCGGACCTTCCCAACCAGCCGGAAGCGTCATGGGTGTTCTTCCATTGCAGGCACAGGCTTGTCAGGTATGGAAACTCTGAACGGGCACAGACCGTTACCGCCGGGAGCGCTTGGGAAGATTCTCTTCGGGAACAAACACTGCCAAGGCGATGACCGTGGTCCACTTGCCCGGCTTGCCGATGGCCGACTGCGTGATGTTCAGGGTCCTCACGATCTTTCCCGCCATCTTGAAAACCTGCTCACGCTCTTTCCAGGCAATGTTGGGATCGAACTCGACTCCCAGGGTTGTCGCCAGCATCTGCGCCGCGAGATCTTCCGTATATTCCCCGGTTTCCTCATCCGTCTCGCCGTGGGCATGATGCTCTGAGAGATAACCATAGGTGCGGCGATCGGTGGGAATCGCGAGGCCGATGGAGGCCGAAACCAGCCGGTTCCGTTCATTGGTCTCGGAGCGGGCCATGACGCAAAACGTGATTTCGCCGGGGTTCACCAGCTTCTCTCCGCGCTTGCGCGGGATGATCTTGCAATTCGGGGGAAGAATCGAGGAAACGGTGACGAGGTTACAATAGGCCACGCCGGCACTGCGCAATGCCTGCTCGAAGGAGGCCAGCTTCTCCTTGTGAACTCCCACCCCTCTCGTGAGAAACATATGCGTAGGTACCATAGCCCTCGTCTCCCTTGTCTAAAGCCCAACCGCGCCGGCGCATGATGTCCATCCGGGCGCACAGGGCCGCTGTTGTATCAAGATTGGACTTGCTTCGCAATATCCTCTGGTGATTTTCTTCAGTGCGAGCCGGCCGGCTCTTTCAGGTTCAATACCAGCAGTCTGGGCTCGGTCATGTCGTCCATGGCCGCCCGGATCCCCTCGCGTCCCAGCCCGGAGTCTTTCACGCCGCCGTAGGGCATATGATCGGCACGGAACGTGGGGATCTCGTTCGCCAGAACGGCGCCGACTTCCAGATGGCGAAAGGCATAAAAGATCTTATTGATGTCCTGCGTGAACACACCGGCCTGCAGTCCATAGTCCGACTGATTGAGCGCGGCGATCGCCTCGCTGAGCTGACGATACGGTGTCATGGTCACCACGGGCCCGAATACCTCCCGGCACGAAACCTTCATCTCCGGTTTCACATTCGACAGTACCGTCCCTTCGACGACAGATCCCATCCGTTTTCCGCCCAGCAGCACACGCGCCCCCTCGGCCACAGCTTCGCCGATCCAGCTCTCGACGCGTTGGGCCGCAGCCTGATCGATCAACGGACCAATGACCGTCGCTTCATCAGTCGGATCCCCGGCCTTCAATCGAGCCACCTGCATCAGCAGCTTCGTGGTGAAAAGATCCGCGATCGAATGATGCACAAATATCCGTTGCACAGAAATACAGGTCTGTCCGGCATAGCCGAACCCTCCGGATGCACAACGCTGGGCGGCCAGATCAAGATCGGCGTCCGGCTCGATCACCACACCCGCATTACCGCCAAGCTCGAGGGTGACCTTCTTCTTCCCGCACTTGGCTTTCAACATCCATCCCACCGGGGCACTTCCCGTGAAACTCAACAGGTTGAACCGCGGGTCCGTGACAAACCGCTCGGCCAGAAGATTGTCGCAAGGCACCACATTGAGCCCGCCCGGCGGAAGCCCCGCCTCCAAAGCGACCTCTCCCAGCAGGAGGGCCGTCAGCGGCGTTTGGGGAGCCGGCTTGATCAGGATCGGATTGCCGGCGGCGAGCGCCGGCGCCACCTTGTGCGCAACAAGATTCAGCGGAAAGTTGAACGGGGTGATGCCGAGAATGGGGCCGATTGGAAAGCGACGGAGAATACCGAGATGGGAGTCGGTGCCGGGGGTCCAATCGAGCGGGACCACTTCCCCCGGAATCCGCCTCGCTTCTTCTGCGGCAACCGTGAAGGTTTGAATCGCCCGGCTGACCTCTCGCTTCGCATCGGTGATCGGTTTGCCCGCCTCTGCCGTAATCGTCGCGGCGAATTCGTCTCGCCGTCGATAGATCAGTGCCGCGATCTGCTGGAGTACGTTGTAGCGGGCATGCGCCGGGAGTCCGCCCATGGTCGCGGCTGCGCCGGATGTGGAAGCGATGGCCTGCTCGGCATCGGACTCAGTGGCCTGGACGACGTCGGCGATCACTTGCCCGTTGAACGGGTTGACCACACGGGCCGTCGTGTCGCCTTGTTTCCATTGACCGTGAACGAGAAATGGGCGCGGTCCCTGCACGAAGATGCTCTCTGGGATCGACAGTAATTAATCCGCCGCTTCGACCGGCGCAGCAGATTCCACGGCAGGCTGAGCGGCGGCGGCCGCCTCTTGCGCAGCCACAGCCTTGGCGATCAACTCCTCTGTTCCCCAGTCGCGAATCGCCTCAAGGGTAAATCCTTCGTAGGTCGAGACACCGTGACACGAAGGACAATCCGGCATGGGAACCTTTCGATAGAAGACTTCCCCCAGACAGGACATGCAGACCCAAAAATCGTCGTCACGATGGGACACGGGCCAAAAAGACTGCGTTGAATCCATAAGAAGTTCCTACCTTGTTACGAACATGGTTGATGTGATCATCGTGCCCGCGCGAACCGCTTTGTACGCACCCGGCCAACCCGGATACCACCTTGCTAGTGCGGGGCGTTCGCAAGGAGCCGGTCGATTTCCTCAGCGAACATCTCGAACGGAAACGCCCCAGGGATCGCAATCGCCGGCTCTTTGTCCGTAGGCTCGACGGCCGTTCGCATCAGAATGAAGCCGGGCGTACCGCGAAAATTCCAGCTATACGCTTCTTCACGGTCCTCAAATATCGACTTCGTGTACCGTCCATCCTTCATGCACCGTTCAAACGCCGCCCGATCAAGCCCGAGTGCGGTCGCATGACGGAGGTAGACCGACTTCTCCAAACGGCCGCCTTCAGCGAACAAGCGATCATGCATGGGCCAATACTTTCCCTGTGCTCCGGCACAGCGGGCGGCCGTGGCCGCATCAAGACCGGGGCCCTGATCGGCCCGGGGATAGTCCCGGTAGAGAAACCGTACTTTCCCGGTATCGACGTAGCGGGCCTGAATCCGCGGCCACGTATCCTTGAAAAACTTCAGGCAATAGCCGCACGTAAAATCAGAATATTCGATGAGCGTCACCGGTGCGTTCGCCTGCCCCCTGATCCGGACATCGACTTCAGGCTGGTTTCCAGCCCAGAGCGGAGAAGACCACATGAAGCCGCACAAGAGTGCCGCAGAGACCAGTCGCCTGGCGTTCGTCTTCATGGACGTCGCGCAGCGCTGGATTGCTTGCGTTCCAGGAGTCCCATCATCAACAGGGGCCAGACCACCGTCGCATCGCTCAGCACTTCGGCGAATCGCCCACCGTCCTTCGGAGCCACGAATTTTCCCCAGGAGATTCCTTCCTGATAGGTGCAGCCGCTGAGCCCGCCCCAGTAGTCCGGCTCAGGACAGATCCTGACCCCGTAGTGAAATCTTGGCGGTTTGACCTGGAGCCCCAGACGAAGGTTGCCGATCTCGATATAGGGACCGACCTGTTGCGCCCAATTCCGCGGCACCCCTCCACCGATCGTGAAAATACCGAGCTTCTTCGCCGAGAGAATGTTACCGGCATAGCTGTTGAGATCAAGATACGGATTAAACGACGGGCAGGACTGATGGATGGCCTTCAAGACAGCGAGGTCTCCCCCCTCGCCGGCCTGCGAGCGGGCTCGATCAATCTCGCGCGCCATGGCCCATGTGCCCACATCAAGCCCCATTTCAGAATCGGTAAAAGCCGGGATGTACACCGGCACCTTCTTCAGGTAGGCACTTTTCAGAATCCCGTCGCCGTCAAACTCCTCCGCTAGCGTCTTTCCCAATTCACGGGTGAGGATCTCTGAAGAGAGCGGCTGCTCAGTATCGACCCGTTTCAGTGTTTGCGACACAACATGCTCGACATAATTCAAATTCGTTTCCATCTCAAGCGTGTCGTAGACACGGTTGTAGCCCCTCCGGAAGAGTTCTTCATCGCTCATCGAAGGATGATGCCGGTAGTGGGTCTTCCCGACCGATTCACTGAGGCCATGAGCGATCAGAGCCCCCGTAGAGATGATGCAATGCACCATTCCCTGATCCACCATCATGCTGATGATCTTGCCCATCTTGGCGATCGTCATGGCCCCGGACAACGTCATGACGACTTTGCACTCCGGATCACTGATCATCGACCACAGCACTTCGAACGCCTCGCCGAGACGACGTCCGCCGAAAGCCGTTTTGCTCATGGCGACCAGGAGGTCGTTAAATGAAGCGATCTTGCCGGGATCGAGCGGCTCAAGCGCCTCTAACCCGTCTTTTGCGCCGTCATGGAATTCGCGTGCTGCCATGGCACACCACCCTGAGAGGAGATCATTATGAAAGGCGCATTCTTTATACACAACCGGCAATAGAGGCGTCAATGAAGTTGGAGGGCTAGCGGCCTGTTTCGAAGTGCACACACGCGTACGGATTCTTCTCGATCACATTTTTCTGGTGCGAGAAATCAAGACAGCATGTTCGGTCATGATCAGAGCCGTAATCATGACGCTCAGCTCCTTTCTGTCGATCAGGGCAGAGGACTGCGAATCGCCATCTCCCGGTGTTTACTGCCCACGCATGGGACCAGACTGCGGGGCATTTCATCGAAGGGGTCGCTGGTGCCGGCGCAAGGGCGACGTCGAGCCGAGTCCCGAAGTAAATAGGCTCATCCCGTCGGCAGAAGAAGTCGTCCCGCCTTCGGTTCATGAATGCCGACCTGACGCGATAGGACAATACTTAGCCGGCGGCACGCGCGAGCGGCGATGGGCAGAAAAAACTGGAGGCGCCGGCTTAACCGAAGCGAGGTCTAAGGAAGAGCCATCCTGTCGGTAGAGTCTATCCGTGCGCATCGATAGAAACCCGAGCGCACGGCACGCGCAAGCGAGGTTTGGTGGTCCCAACGGGATTCGAACCCGTGTTTAAGCCTTGAGAGGGCTCCGTCCTAGGCCAGGCTAGACGATGGGACCATCCGCGCTCATGTCGCTCCCCTCCGCTGCTGCAGAAAGGCTCCTCCGCCAATGGAGCTAAACAGGAAGAGGAACCTGAGGAGGACCGTAACATAAGGCCTTTCGCGTT
>DATIGF010000138.1:0-32984 GCA_035454865.1 Nitrospiraceae bacterium
GAACGCGCCGTAGTCGGTGATGTTCTTGACCATGCCCTGAATGAGTTGCCCCTCCTTCAGATTGGCCAGCGTAGTCTGTCGCTTCTTGTCCCGCGTTTCTTCCAACAGGACGCGGCGGGAGACGACCACATTGCCCCGGCGATGATTGATCTTGATGATCTTCAGCGGGAAGGTCTTCCCGACGAGCCCATCGAGATCACGCACCGGATGGAGGTCAATTTGCGAGCCCGGCAGGAACGCCTTCACGCCGATGTCCACCATCATGCCGCCCTTGATGCGCGAAACGATTTTCCCTTCGATGCTCTTCTCGTCTTTGTAGAGCTTTTCGAGTTCTTCCCAAATTTTCATCTTGTCGGCTTTTTCTTTGGAAAGAACAAGATTGCCGTCTGCGTCCTCGCATTCTTCGATATAGACCTGCAGCCGATCGCCAACCTTGAGGTTCTGAAGCTCCTCGGGCGAGAACTGATCACCAGGGATCATGCCCTCGGACTTGTAGCCGATATCGACGACCACCTTGTCTTTGGTGAGGGCCACCACGCGGCCTTCGGTAATCGTACCCTCTTCAAGGTTGCGGAACGTTTCTTCATACAACGCGGCGAGGGCGTTGCGGTCTAACTGCGCTTCACTGCCTTTGGACACCGTACTCATGTGAGCTTCCTACTCTTCCGACTCGCGTCGGGTGCTGATGGTGATGGCGCCGGGCTCACTCAGCATTGCGAGCGCCGGCGGTCGGCCTATTCGGTGTCTCGTGCGTCTGGTCGTCCTTCCCCTTGGGGGCCGGAACATCACCCAGAGCCGCAATGTGCTCGATCACCGTTCGGCTGACCTGTTCATAAAATCGCTTCGTCTCCGCTTTCTCTTTATGGCCCCCCGTCTCAAACGTGATCGGAGCACCGAATCGCACGGTCACCTGCCGCCATCGAGGCCAGCGGGCTCCTGTGGGCAGAACCTCGAACGTCCCCTTCAGATACGCCGGAACCACGGGACAGCCGGTCTGCGACACGATCACTCCGATGCCGGCCTTCGGCTGCCGCAGATGCCCGTCATGACTTCGGCCACCTTCCGGAAAAATCACAACGACTTCGCCCGCTTGAATCAGGCTGATCGCTTTCCCGAAGGCCTCCCGGTCGATGCGGCCGAGCCGCAAGGGAATCCATCCCAGCGACTGAAGTATGCCGTTCAACACCGGGACCGGAAACAGGTCGCTGCGCCCGAGATACCAGGCCCGCCGCTTCATCCCGCAGCCGAGGAGCGGAATATCCAGGTAGCTGGCGTGATTCGCGGCGACCAGCACGCCCCCGGTCCGGGGGATCTGCCCCTCGACTCGATACCGGAAACAAACCCAGCCGATCGTCCTCGTCAGAACCCAAAGAATCCCGTAGACAACCCTCGTCACGACGCAGCCGACACCGCCGCCATCATCTGCGCCACCACCTGCTCGATGTTGAGCGCAGAGGTATCGATGTGTCTCGCATCGGCAGCCGGAACCAACGGCGCAATCGGCCGGCTCCGGTCCCGGCTGTCTCGACCCGACAGATCCTCATAGGTCTTCTCAATCGCTCCCCCATGGCCGGCGGCGACGAGTTCGCGGTGCCGTCGCTCGGCCCGCACCGTGGCGTCCGCATCCAGGAAGAATTTGAGCGGGGCAGAAGGAAACACCTTCGTGCCGATATCGCGTCCTTCTGCAACCACCGAACCGCGTTGACCGATCTGTCGCTGGACGGGAAGCAGCCACTCACGGACCGCTGGAATTGCGGAAACGACGGAGGCCGCGGCCGTCACAGCCGGGGTCCGGAGTTCGCCGGTAATGTCATGGCCGTCCACCAGCACCTGCATCGCACCATCCTGAAATTGCATCTGAATTGAAGTGGTCCCAAGCAGTTTCGCCACCTGCTCATGTTCTGTCGGCTGCACCTTCGACTGCAGCACTTTCCAGGCAATCGCACGATACAGCGCGCCCGTATCGAGATAGAGATAGCCCAGGCGAGTAGCCAACAATTTGGCTACCGTACTCTTGCCCACTCCGGCTGGTCCATCAATCGCGATAATCACCCAGTCCCCCGTACCCGCATCGGCCCCTTGGACGGAGCCGTATTATAGTCCTCACGGATGGTGCGTCAACAATTCCGAGAGGGCAGACTCAAAGTTCGGGAACGATGTCTCCACGCAGCCCGTATCGGCAATCGTCATGCCCGTCTCCGCCGTAAGGCCCCCGATCGCCAGCGACATTGCCACGCGATGATCACCGTGGCTCTGTGCTTTGGCGGCGGCCCTCAGGCGGCCGTTCTCTCCGGCTGTCCCTGAGCCCTGAATGATCATGCCGTCGGGCTTTTCGGAAATCTGAGCCCCCATCGCCTTCAACTCAGCACTCATGGTCGCGATACGATCGCTTTCCTTGACCCGCAGCTCTTCCGCTCCGGAGATGCAAGTGTCACCCTGCGCCACCGCTGCGGCCACACAGAGGATGGGGAACTCATCGATGGTTTGCGGAATGAGGTCGGGGCCGATCGCAATACCTTTGAGCGGAGCGGATCTTACGCGAAGATCGGCCACCGGCTCTCCCGCTTCTTCCCGTTGACTCAGAATTTGAATATCAGCGCCCATCGATTGCATCACGTCGATCAACCCGGTCCTGGTCGGGTTGATCCCGACATTGCGAATTGTGATATCAGATCCCGGAACAATCGTGGCGCCGACGATAAAGAAGGCGGCGGCCGAGAAGTCACCGGGAATCACCAGGCGGTGCCCCTGCCATCCAACCGCGGGCCGTCCCTGCAAGACCAGCGTCCAGCCATCCCGCGTGAGGGGAATACCGAAGAACTGAAACATGCGTTCGGTGTGATCCCGGGAAAGACGCGGCTCTCTGAACCGCGTGGTCCCTTCGGCAAACAGACCGGCAAGCAACAGCGATGATTTAACCTGTGCGCTCGCGACCGGAGACACGTACTCGATGCCGTGGAGTCGCTTGCCCGTAATCGCCAGCGGAGCCAGTTCCCCGCCCTTACGCCCCGCGATTACGGCTCCCATGTCTCGCAAGGGCTTAACCACGCGTCCCATCGGACGGCGGCGGATCGACTCGTCACCGGTGAGCACGGTAAAGAAATCCTGCCCCGAAAGCAGGCCGGTCAACAGCCGAATGCCGGTCCCGGAGTTGCCGCAATCAATCGGCCCGTTTGGTTCGCTCAGCCCCCAGAATCCCTTGCCGTGCACGGTCAACTGACCGGGCGTCTCATCAATCCGGACACCGAGCGCCTGAAAGGCCCGCATCGTGTTCAGGCAATCTTCTCCCCGGCAGTAACTCGATATGGTGCTGCTTCCTTCTGCCAGCGCGGTGAGAATGATGGCGCGATGAGTGACCGATTTGTCTCCGGGAACGGTGATGGTTCCCTTGAGGGCACGGCCTGGAGTGATGGTCAAAGATTTCATTGTCGCCTTACGCACTGACGGGAGCACGCGCGTTTAGTTTTTCACGCTCGCCTTTGGCCCGTTCGAGCGCCTTCTCGATTCCGGGCGCATCGCCCGCCTTGATCAGTTGCTTCAGTTCTTCCAGGGCCCGCTCGTATCCATCGATAAAGGACACTACGTTGTCCCGGTTCCACAAGAAAATATCGCGCCACATCTCAGGAGAACTGGCGGCGATCCGCGTCGTGTCCCGCAACCCTCCGCCCGAGTGGCCGGCGAGATCCAATGAGGGGACCTGATGGTCGCGCAGGTCGGCCAAAGCGTTCATGAGAGCAAAGGCGGCCACATGGGGCAGGTGGCTGACCGCACCGAGAATTTGATCGTGCACATGCGGGTCCATGGTCAATAGGATTGCGCCGGTCTCCTCCCACAACTGCTTGACGCGCTCCAGAGCCTCCGGATTAGTCTTCTTCGTCGGCGTCAGAATGCACCGCGCCCCTTTGAACAACTGATCGGACCCCGCGGCGACTCCGGTCTTTTCCTTCCCGGCGATGGGATGGGCCCCGACAAAGTGCACGCCCGCCGGCATGGCCGCTTCCGATTTTTCGACCAGCGTTCCTTTCACACTCCCTACGTCGCTCACAATCGCTCCGGGCGCCAGGCAATGGGCCCATTCCTTCAGATGACGCTCATAGGTATCGACCGGGGTTGCAAGAATCACCAGATCCGCCTCGCGCACACTTTCCTTGGGGTCCGCCACATACCGGTCGATCGCGCCCAATTCAACGGCGGCCTTGAGATTCTCAATGCGCCGGCCGATGCCCACGACATGATCGGCTAAGGCCTTCCGCCGAAGAATCATCCCGAGCGACCCGCCGATCAGCCCCACACCGATGATCGCGACCTGTTTGAAATGAACGGCCATGGCGGTTACGTCTAAATCTCTCGCCCCACGGCTTTCGCAATATTGCCGAGGTCGTACATCAACTCTTTGAACTTCGACGGCTTGATCGATTCTTCTCCATCGCACAATGCGCATTCCGGATTGGAGTGGACTTCGATCAGCAAACCGTCGGCGCCGGCGGCGACCGCTGCTTTCGACATCGGTGCGACCAGCTGCCACTTCCCGGTGGCGTGGCTGGGATCCACGATGACGGGAAGATGCGAGAGTTCTTTCAAGGTCGGAATGGCCGCCAGATCGAGCGTGTTGCGATACTGCGTTTCGAAGGTCCGAATGCCCCGCTCGCAGAGCATCACATTGCGATTCCCGCGCGACATGATGTACTCCGCAGACAGGAGAAACTCCTTGATAGTCGCCGAGAGCCCGCGCTTCAAGAGCACCGGCTTGTCGTAGGCGCCCACTTCCTTCAGGAGCTCAAAATTCTGCATATTCCTGGCGCCGATCTGAATGATGTCCGCCTTTTCGAGAAAGAGTTCGATATCCCGGGTGTCCAGAATTTCGCTGACGACCGGCAGGCCGGTTTGTTTCTTGGCCTCGAGCAGGTAGTCCAACCCTTCGCGACCCAAGCCTTGAAAGGAATAGGGAGAGGTCCTCGGCTTATACGCGCCGCCCCGGAGAATCGAGGCTCCGGCGGCCTTCACCTCGTGCGCAATCCCCACGGTGAGCTCGAGCCGTTCAACGGCACAAGGTCCCGCCATGATCGCCAGCTTCTTACCGCCGATCTTCACCCCGCTGACGTCGATAATGGTCCCTTCCTTCTTGAACTCCCGGCTCACAAGTTTCCATGGGGCAAGGATGGGCAGAACGCTCTCTACGCCGGGGAGAGCGGTCAACGGCTGATTGTGAAGAATCCGGTCGTCGCCGATCACCCCGATGATGGTGCGCTCCTGACCGGTGGAGATCTGCGATTTCAACCCGAGTTCCCGCAGCCGGTCGATGATGTGGTCCACTTCGCGTTCCGATGCCTCAGGCTTCAACACGATGATCATAGTTTCCTCGCTATTCTTCCATTCCTACATCAAGACTTTCTTGAGTGCCTGAAGGAAGGCCGCATTCTCATCGAACTGCCCGACGGTGACCCGGAGCATGGTCCCCTCGATATGCCGGACAATAATCCCTTCTCGCAGCAATGATTCGAACACCTGTCGCCCGTCCCGCTTCACATCGAAATAGAGAAAATTCGCTTCGCTCGGAATCGGGGCAAAGCCCAGCTTGGTCAGACCGCTTCTGAGTTGTTCCATCCCCGCTGCGTTGACGGCTCGACTCCTGGCCACATGCTCGTCATCCCCCAGCGCGGCCAATGCCGCGCGCTGAGCAAGACTGTTCGCATTGAAGGGAGGCCGGACCCGGTTCAGCAAATCGTTAATCTCGGGGGTGGAAATACCATACCCGATTCGCAAGCCCGCCAATCCGTAAATTTTGGAAAACGTCCGGAGGACAATGACGTTACGCCCCTCTTTCACATAGGCGATCGTGTCGGGGAATTGCGGATCCCGGACGTATTCAAAGTAGGCTTCATCAAATACGACGATGACATCCCGGGGTAGCTTGGCCATGAGCCGACTGATCGCCTCAGCCGGCACCGTCGTTCCCGTCGGATTGTTTGGATTGCAGATGAAAAGCAGCCGGGTCCGCGGAGTGATGGCTTGGGCCATGGCCTCGAGGTTGTGTGTCCAGTTCACAAGGGGCACCACGACCGGCTTGCCGTGTGCGGCGGTGACTTCCATCCTGTAGATAACGAACGTGTGGTCGGCCATGACGGCTTCGTCCCCGGGCGCCAAAAACGTTCGGGCCAACAACCCTAGAATCTCATCGGAGCCATTGCCGAGAATGACCTGCTCGCTCGTGACTTTCCAGCGTTCCGCGATGGCCTGCCGGAGTCGATAGGCGCCGCCGTCAGGATACCGGTGCAGCGTGTCATTAGCGCCTGCCAGCGCCGCAACCGCTTTGGGCGACGGCCCGAGCGGGTTCTCGTTGGAGGCAAGTTTGATTACCCGGGTGAGTCCGAGTTCACGCTGCAGTTCGTCAATCGGTTTCCCGGGGACGTAGGGACTGAGCGATTGAATATCTGGGTGGACGCGCAGTGTCATGGGGTTAGCTATGGGCAGGGTAGGAGCCCAGTATCTTCATGAAGAGACAACGCCCTTTGACTTCTTCGACTGCCTTGTTGACCCGGTCCTCTTCGATATGGCCCTCGATGTCGACGAAGAAGATGTATTCCCAGGCCTTCCGCCGCGAGGGTCTGGATTCGATCTTCGTCATGCTGATGCCGTGAGAAGCAAAGGGGCGGAGCAGATCATAGAGCGCACCAACCTTGTCCTTGACCGACAACATCAAAGACGTCTTGTCTTTGCCGGTACGCTCGGGCGCCTTCTGCGAGAGGACAAGGAAACGGGTAAAGTTGTTCAAGTTGTCTTCAATGCGCGCTTTGATGACTTTCAGCCCGTACAACTGACCGGCCAGTTCCGAAGCAATCGCGGCCGACGAAGGCTCATCGATACAGAGTTCGGCCGCTCGCGCCGTGCTGGCCACTTCCACCGCCGGAACGTGCGGGAGGTTGGTTTCCAACCAGTTCCGACATTGCGCAATGGCGTGGGGATGGGAATAGATCTTCTTCACCTCTTCGATGAGACCGGATTTGGACAAAAGATGATGCGAGACCTCTTGAAGGATCTCTCCGTAGATCAGCAGATTGGAATCGATGAACATGTCGAGGGTATGGTTCACCACGCCTTCGGTCGTGTTCTCAATCGGCACAACCCCGAAATTGGCCCGCCCTCGCTCGACCTCGCTGAAGACTTCTTTGATGCTATGGACAGGAACGTATTGGGCCGACGAGCCGAATTTCTGCATGCAGGCCATGTGCGTAAAGGTCGCCCGAGGCCCCAGATAGGCGACTTTCTGTGGGCCCTCCAATGACAGGGAGGCAGACATAATCTCCCGGTAGACCGATCGGATGGCATCACTGGGGAAGGGGCCGGTGTTCAGCTTCGTCAACCGTTCGAAAATCGCAGCTTCCCGCCCCGGAGTATGGAGATTGGCCTCCGCATCCTTCTCCTTCTTGAGCTTTCCGATCTCGATGACGCTCTTTGACCGCTCATTCAGCAGGCGAACGATTTCATCGTCGATCCGATCGATTTCTTTACGATATTCAGACAGATCTTTGGGCACGACAAGCAAGCCTCAGACTTCTAACCGCGGAGATCTTCCTGATCTTCCGAAGAATACGGGAAGCCCATTGGGACAAGTGGTGAATTTTACAGGAAAGATTGAATCTATTGCAAGGATAGCGCTGGTATGTCAGGAGAGCTGGTTTGGATGAGGGAAAGGCGACAGGAACGGGAGCAGACCGCTAGATGAGCAGAGTTGAGGGCCGCTTGAAGTGCTCAAAGGCCCGTCGGGTAACCTGTCGGCCCCGGCCGGTTCGATCCAGAAAACCGGCCTGAATCAGATAGGGCTCGTACACGTCTTCGAGGGTGCCCTTATCCTCCTGAACAGCGGCTGCCAGGGACTCGATGCCGACGGGCCCGCCATTGAACTTCTCGATGATCGTGAGCAGGATCCTTCGATCCATGTCGTCGAAGCCGGCCTCGTCAATTCCCAGCCAAGACAGGCCTTCTTGCGCCACCTGCCTGGTAATATGTCCATCGGCCTTGATCTGAGCATAGTCCCTGATCCGTTTGATCAATCGATTGACAATCCGTGGCGTCCCGCGCGCCCGGCGAGAAATTTCCGCCGCGCCTGCTCGATCAATCCCGATTCCCAGGACTCCGGCCGACCGTGTGACGATGGCTTCCAGGTCCGCCGGTGAATAGAACTCCAGCCGATAGACCAGACCGAACCGGTCCCGGAGGGGTGAGGTCAGAGCGCCCGCGCGCGTTGTCGCACCCACGAGTGTAAAACGGGGCAGATCCAGCTTGACGGTCCTCGTCGCAGGCCCCTGCCCGATTACCAGATCGAGCTGATAGTCCTCCATCGCGGGGTAGAGCGCCTCTTCGACTGACGCCGGCAGTCGATGAATCTCATCAATGAAGAGGACATCGTGCTCCTGCAGATTGGTCAGGATCGCCGCGAGATCGCCGGCATGCGCCAGAACCAATCCGGAGGTGGAGCGCAATACCGCGCCCATCTCCTTGGCGATAATGTGGGCAATCGTCGTTTTCCCAAGGCCGGGCGGACCGTAGAAGATGGCGTGGTCGAGCGCTTCCCCCCGTTGTTTGGCCGCCTCGATACAAATTCGAAGCGACTCCTTCATTTTGTCCTGCCCGACATATTCATCGAGTGTTTGAGGGCGCAGGACGTTCTCCAGACCCCGTTCGTCGTCTCTCACACGATTTGTCACGAGTCGTTCGGTCATGATGTCGCGCCCGTATCTATTTGCTGTCAGGAACCTGTTGATACTTCGGGGGAGGCGGCAAGGCTCCCTGTCCCGGCTTGGCTGTACTGCCGCAATCCGGAGGGCAGGTTTTGAATCCTTGGGTCGGGTCGGGCAGGTGTTGTTCCATTTTCCTCAACTGACATTGTGTCAGTCGCCCCCCATCCTTGCTGCCGCACCGGGCCGGAACCGACGAACTGCCGATTTCTGCATAGCCTTCCGGGCAGGAACCGCAGACGGGCAGCATGTTCGCCCCAAGCGGCACGCATTGAACGAGGGTCGGATCCCCGTCTTTGCATATTTCCGCCGATTGAGTAACGCCGGTAGTTGCGTACCCGTCCGGGCAGGTTCCGCAGGTCATTCTGCTGCTCTTGGGTTCCGCTGCTTCTTCTGCCGCTCCTAAGGGAGGGAAGGTCCCGAAAGCGAGCGCCGCTCCCGCACAGAAAACCGATACGAGTCGCCAGAGATCTGTCGATGCGCCTGATGACATACCCTACCCCCTTGCAAGCTCCTTGAGCCCTTCACGGATCAGATCTTTAAGTATGATCGGATTGGCTGCAGCCTTGGTGACGCGCTTCAGGGCTTCTCTGGCATCCTGCGGACGATAGCCCAAGTTCACCAATGCAGACAACGCATCCTCATAAGGACCATCGACACCAGGTACGTCTGATGCGGTCGCCTGGACGGTGCCCGGCTGAATCCTGCCCACTTTGTCCTTCAGTTCGAGGGCGATGCGGCCCGCGGACTTCTTCCCAATACCTGGAACGGTGGCGAGTTTGTCGACATCTTCGGTCTGAATCGCCCGGACAAGATCCGCGACAGGGAGACTGGAAAGGACACTGAGCGCCAATTTGGGACCGATGCCGGACACGGTGGTCAGCAGCAGGAACGATTCCTTTTCGTACTGTGAAAGAAATCCGAACAGCTGGATCGCATCTTCCCGGAGATGCGTATGAATATTCAGCGCGGTAACTTCGTCAAGATTCGGGAGAGCGTAATAGGTGCTGAGCGGAATATGGACTTCATACCCGACCCCCTGCACATCCAGCGTGAGGTGGGTCGGTGCCTTGAACGCCAACCGCCCCGTGAGAAAGGCGATCATCTCGTCTCGTTACTCGGGTGACATCAGGGAGCCTGACCGGGTGGCCCTTATCCCGCGGTTGCGGCAGCCACCTTCTCCATTACTTCGTCGGAGATATCGAAATTCGCGTGGACTTTCTGAACGTCATCGTGCTCATCCATGACTTCCATCAGCTTGAGCATCTGTTCAGCAGGCTTTTCGTCCAGGTGGACGGTGTTCTGAGGGATGTATGTGATTTCGGCAAGAGCCGTTTCGATCTTTGCGTCCACGAGCGCCTTCTTTACCGCCTCAAAATCGTGGGGACTGGTGATGATTTCAAAGCTCTTGGGGCCGACTTTGACATCTTCTGCGCCGGCATCGAGCGCTAAGGAGAGCAGCGTATCCTCGTCCACCTTGCCCTTCTCAATCGTGACAAGGCCCTTCTTTTGAAACTGCCAGGCTACTGCGCCGGCTTCAGCCATATTCCCGTGATTCTTGGTGAGCAAGCTGCGTATTTCCGCGACCGTCCGATTCCGGTTGTCGCTGGTGATTTCGAGCAGCAGTGCCGTCCCTCCGGGCCCATACCCCTCCAAGGAAAACTCTTCGTAGGTGACGCCGGGGAGTTCTCCGGTCCCCCGCTGAATGGCTTTCTTCAACGTATCGCCTGGCATATTCGCTTCTTTGGCCTTGGCGATCGCCAATCGAAGCCGTGGATTTCCATCCGGGTCGCCGCCTGAACGGGCCGCGATCGTGACCTCGCGAATGATTCGCGTAAAGATCTTTCCGCGCTTGGCGTCCTGGGCCCCTTTGTGCCGTTTGATTGTCGCCCAATGACTATGCCCGCCCATGTGTTCCTCCTCTAAGCCAGCCTGACCCTGGAGGCTGGCCAGAGATCGATGATAAGCCGACGCTGACCGTGAAGCAGTACAGGTAGCACAGGCTTCGGAAGGGTGTCAATTACGCGCGGCTTCGAACGTCCCGGCTATTCCGAATACACGAGAAGTTGAAGTCCGATGAGAACAATGAGCCCGCCCCATAGCAGTTCCCATCCTTGCGCGGGACGGCTCGATGAAGCGGCTATCCATCCACCGACAGACTTGGACACACCGGCACTGACAGCCATGGTTCCCATGACCGCGTGGTGGAGTGCGATCTTGTGGGCGGCAGGGTGGGCTCCGTGAGAATGCGCAAACAACATCAACCCTCCGATCACGGCAAACAGCGGCAACGGCATGGCCCAGACCGGGTGCCTGACCCACCCGAACCGGCGAAGGATCTCGCTGGTCGCGACACCGGCTGCGAGGACTCCGTATAACTTATGTTGAAGAATCTCGTGATCCTCTCCAAAGAACGTTTCCCTGAAGCTCAGCGAGCCCACAGGCCATGCCTCATGGTCACTCCAGACGAGCAGAAAGACCCCTACGGCAGCAAGGGCACCGGGAAGGACCAGGCGGGTCCAGACCGGCGATTGAGACCGCGCTGCTCGGCCCAACTCAGCAAGTCCGAGAAGTAAAGTGAACAGCCCGGCGAGGTGATGGTTGAACTCTGAATAGGCAATCCCCTCGACCGACCCTTCCCACCCGCCGGCGGCGTGGGTGCCCTGATGCTCATGCGCGGTAGCGGTTTCATGCGCATCACTGTGATCGCTTGCGGGATGTTGGGCATTCGCCTCCCACCCACCGAGGATTGAAACAGCCAGGAGGACCAGGAGGGAGAGCGCGGAGAGCCACCCCGTTTTCAGCGGGAATATGGAATATTGGAGCATGCGCAATTGAAAGGCCCATCCGGCTGCCCGGATGGGCCTCAGGACGACCTGTCCCATACCGTCACGGTCTACATGAATTTCATGAACTTGTCTTTGGCGTCGTCCATCACCTGGGCGGTAATCGTCGCCAGTCCGCGTTCCTTGGCAACCCGTTCGATTTCCTTCCGGGCCATCGGGCGGATGAAGTCCGGAATATTCTCCAGGCGCTGCTCCGCTTCGCGCGACCAGGTCATGCCGTTGGGGGAATCATTCTTGGAATCGTCCATAACTTGTAGCGTAATGGTTTTGAATCCCTGCTTGCGTGCGTACGCTTCCACACTGCCTTGAACCATGGGCTTCACGAAAGACGGGAGGCGATCGAGTTTCTCCTTCGCGTCCGGGGTCCAGGTGAAATCTGACGAGGCGGGGGCGGTTCCGGTCCCCGGCTTTCCACCCGTCGTGAGCCCCATCTCAGCGACCATGGCGGAGAAAGGGCAGCCTCCGCTCGTTTTTTCTCCGGCCTTGGCCGGAGACGGGGTTGAGGCCGTCACCGGTTGCCCGCCCTGAATCTTCTCGTTGAGATAGGCCCCCATCTGACCGGCCCCAGCCAGCGCTTCGTCCTTCAACGTTCCTCGCGTCATTTCGAACGGCTCGGCTGCAACCGTCCGTCCACCCAGCTTCACGCCCAATGAACTGACCATCTGCGTTTCACCGGGATTGGTCACCATGGAGAACTTCGCGCCGCAGGACGGGCAACCGAAGAACACGCCGAGCGAAGCCTCGCCGGGCTTCTCGACCTTCTCGAAGTTCATATAGGTTTCGCAGTTGAGGCAAACAAATTTCATAGTGACTCCTCTCGCGGGGGCACGGTCGTCAGAGTTTCTCGGCTAACACCCTCTTATAATCCAACAACGTTCTGATCCGACCAGCAATTTCCTGGTACCGTTGAATTGTGGGATAGGTTTCGTCGAGTAAAGGCGCGCCCTTGTCAAACGTCCGGGCGAGTTTACGATCAAACGGGATGCGCCCGAGAAGCGGCAGATCAAGCACGTCGCACATGGCTTCGGTATTGCCTTCGAACAGTTCATTCAGTTCGCCGCAGGACGGGCAGCGGTACTCGCTCATATTCTCCACGATCCCGAGAACCTTGATGCCCATATCACGCGCATAGGTCACGGATTTCTGGACCACATCAGAGGCGACCTCGGAGGGGGTCGTCACGACGATCGCGCCCGCCAGGTCAGGAATAAACCCGGCGATCACGGGAGGTTTGTCGGCGGCGGCGCCCGGCGGCAGATCAGCGAGCAGGTAGTCCAACTCACCCCAGACGACATCGGCCAGAAACTCGCGAATCACATTCATTTCCATCAGGCCGAGCCAGACCGGACTGACATCCATCGGCCCTTTCCAGCGGACCGGCGAGGCGTCGTCGAGGAAGAAATCCATCGACGCGACCTTCACTCCAAGCGGGCCGACCGGAGGAATGGCGCCTTCCGCCGTCATCGTGAGTGACTGGCCATGAAGCCCGAGCATGCGTGGAACACAGGGGCCGTTGAGGTCCACATCGAGCAGGCCCACCTTGGCCCCCTGACGGGCCAGGGCCAACGCGAGGTTGACGGTGGTCATGCTCTTGCCGACGCCACCCTTCCCGCTCATGACCACGAGCTTGTATTTGATGCCGGCCATCCGCGCATGGACCTGTTTGGTCTGCTCGGTAATCTGGGCGATCACCTTGGCGTCATCCGAATACTTCAATTTTCCGAGGATAGTTTTCAGATCCTTTTCAGGTGCCATATTTTCCCATTGCGTCGGCTTAGAACCGTGAGGGCGGTACGGTAACACAGGGATTTCTAATGAGTCAAACCACCGGCGCAGGAGAGGACGGGATTGTGACCTCCCGCTTTTCCAGCGACGATTTCCACTAGCAGGCTGTTGACAAACAAGCTGAGCCTTATGGAAACGTGGGAGCCCGGATACTCACAGACTCGTTCAGATTCATTCGCAGGCTGTTCAGAAAGGCCGTCCAGCAAGGCCGCAGCAAGCGAAGAGGCGAGGAGGTACATACCAAGCTTCGCTTGAACCGCTCGCTTCGATCATATGCGAGCGGATAGGTACGTTGCCTCCAGTAGACCTAGTTTCAGTACGTTGAGCCGCTGAGCGCCGCGAGAACGCCGCTGGCGGACTTTGTCAACAGCCTGCTAGATGGAATACTGGAACGTCGGTTTGGCGCCGATCGCCTGAGCCAGGACGCCCCGCCGCTTCAACTCCTCCATGATTCGTCTTGTCGCAGCGTCGAAATCCGTCGGCCCGCTCAACACGACGTCGGTGTTGGGCGGCGGCTCCTCGTCCGTCTTGCTCATATGGATGGCAATGACAGGGGCCGGATGGACGAGCGTACGAATGGCCTGCACGGCTTCCCGATAGGCCAGACCGAAGGGATTCGTGGTGGAGACGACGATCAGTCCCGTATCGATCAGCAGCCGTGCCACTTCGCCGTATCGACGGGCCATCTCGGTTGTCTGGCCACGCTCCTCTTCGCTGAGATCGGCGTCCAGACCGCGCCGCAAATTCTCGCCGTCCAGCAAGTAGGCGTGCCGTCCGTCGGCCACCAGCCGCCCCTCTAATTTTCGCGCAAGGAA
Source organism: Nitrospiraceae bacterium (assembly GCA_035454865.1). Taxonomy (GTDB): domain Bacteria; phylum Nitrospirota; class Nitrospiria; order Nitrospirales; family Nitrospiraceae; genus Nitrospira_D. Next base: position 14,182 of record DATIGF010000138.1, read on the forward strand.
CGATTTGCCGGTGTGCCGCCCGCCGGTGAACAGCACAACCGCCGCCCGATGGCCATATTGCTGCGCACGATCTTCGACGCCGACCTCACCCTTGACCCAGGCAAAGTCCCGCCGCCGAGCTTCTTCGCGCAGGAATTCCTGGTCGTCATGCACCAGTTCCGTGATGATGCCGCCACCGGCGATATCGTATTCGTCGACCAGTACGAAGCGACCGGTCGCTTCAAACGAGGCCGAGAGGTCGAAGGCCACCGGTGCCTTGGCGCGAAGGGTCAACTCCGCCACCTGATTTTTATTGACGGCGCTGCTGCCCTGCTGCTGAGCGAGGTCCATCGTGTCGATGATCCGATGGATCGACGCGACTTCGCAGTCCACCTCTTTCGTCGCAACGCGGAGCAGATACTTCCGGCCCTTCTCCAGCGGCTTCTTCCCCAACCAGAACACATTCGCCCGGAAGGCGGTCGAGACCAGCGGCAGCTGCTCCTGATGCGAGGCTATCTCGCCGCGCTCCACAAAGATCTGTTCGTCGAGCGTAATCCCAATCGACTGTCCGGCCTGACCTTCCGTGGGCTGCGGCTCGATGTTGAAGGCTTCGACGGATTTGATATTGGCGCGTTTGTTCGAAGGTGAAAATACGAGGTGATCGCCGACTTTCAATCGCCCCGCGGTGATGCGCCCCGTGATGATCCGTCGCGCGTCAAACTTGTAGACGTCTTGCACCGACAGTCGCAGCGGCTGCTCGGACCGCGCGGTTTCTTTCTTGAACGTGCTCAGCGTATCCAAGACGGTCGGGCCGGTATACCAGGCCATCTTCTCGCTGCGATTAAAGATGTTGTCCCCGAGCTTGGCGCTGACCGGAATGAAGTGCGCCGGCACCGCCTTGAACTGACCCAGAAATTCTCGATACTCCTTTTCGATCCCGTCAAAGACATCTTGCCGGTAGCCGACCAGATCCATCTTGTTGACCACGACCGCAAACTGCCGGACGCCTAGAAGGGAGAGCAGATAGCCGTGTTTTTTCGACTGCTCCTTCACCCCTTCCAAGGCATCGATGAGCAGCAGGGCGGCTTCCGCGCGCGCCGCGCCGGAGATCATGTTCTTGAGAAATTCCTTGTGGCCCGGCGCGTCGATGATGATGTACTGGCGCCCCTTCCAGATAAAGAAGGTGCGCGCCGTATCGATGGTGATGCCTTGTTCTTGTTCTTCCAGGAATGCGTCGAAGAGGAAGGCGTACTCGAACTCTTTTCCCTGCTGACGACAGATCGCCTGGACTTTCTCAAGCTTTCCGTCGGGGAGCGAACCGGTGTCCGCATACAATCGTCCGAGCAAGGTGGACTTGCCGTGATCGACATGCCCGACGATCACAATATTGAGATTTTCTGATGGCTTCTGGGTTTGATTGTTCATGGTCCCCTTGCCTTATTGAGGATGATCAAAAAGGCCATCCAACGAGGCCCGAGGCAAATCGAAACCGGAGGCGTACCCTCCGGGGTACGTTGAGGATTTCGATGAGCCGAGAACGAAGTTGGGGGGCTTTTTGATCATCCTCGTTACATGTAGCCGTCTTTCCTGAGCAGCTCCATCCCGCGGCCTTCATCTTGTGCGCGGCCGGAACGTTCGGCCACGGTTGTGTGCCGAAGTTCTTCGATGATGTCATCCACGTTTTTTGCGGTGGACTTAATCGGTGTCGTGCAGGGAGCACAGCCGAGACTGCGATAACGAGTGCCGTCGCCCTTGTCGAGATACAAGTCAATGAAGGGAATGTTCTCCAGCTTGATGTATTCCCAAATGTTGATCTCGGTCCAATCCAGAAGCGGATGGATGCGGATATGCGTTCCGGGAGGAAACGTCGTCTTGTACTGGTCCCAGAGTTCCGGCGGTTGATCACGGAAATCCCAATCGCCATGCTTGTCGCGGGGAGAGAAATAGCGCTCTTTCGCTCTGGTGCCTTCCTCGTCCGCCCGAACCCCCAGAATCACACCCGTATAGCCTTTCTGTTCCAACAACTGTTTGAGCCCGTTCGTTTTGAGGGCGGTGCAGCACATCACGCGACCGAGCGTGTGATTCATGCCTGCTGCCAGGGCCTCCTTATTTTGGCCTACGACCAGATCCAGGCGCCATTCCCGAGCCAACCGGTCACGGTACTCGATCATCGCCGGAATCTTGTAGCTGGTATCGACATGGAGGAGCGGAAACGGCACATGTCCGAAGAACGCTTTGCGGGCCAGCCACAACAAGACCGTAGAATCCTTCCCCATCGACCAGAGCATGGCCAGGTTATCGAAATGTTTGTAGGCTTCCCGAAGAATATAGACGCTTTGATCTTCCAGCTGCCGAAGATGTTTCACGATCCGCGATCCTTTCGCTTATCCCCGATGCCCTGCCGATGCCGACGCCACAGGCGCTTGCACCAGCTCATCCAGCTTGCGCGCCGCCACCCCCCCATCAATTGCCGCCCGTGCAGCCGGAAGGCAGGCAGTGAGGGACGCACCTTTCCCGGCCGCATAGAGCAACATCGCCGCGTTCATGAGCACCCAATCCTTGGGCCCGCCCTGCACCTGGTTCTGAAGAATGCGCCGGAGCAGGTCCGCTTCTTTCTCCCGTTGGTCGGGCGGAAATCCCGCCATCTCCCGGGATGAGGCCAACGCGACTCCAAAATCCTTCGGCGCCACCCCCAGCGGCGTGATGCGCTCATCCCGCAGCTCGAGCACTCTTGTGACCGCCGAGAGGGATAATTCCGGATCGCCCTCGACGCCCCGAATGACGAGTCCTCGCGGACAGCCGAGCATGCGCAGGGCTTCGACCGTTTTTTCGAAATGCGGCGGATGTGACAATCCGACCACTTGAGCGGCAGCCCGGGCCGGGTTCAGGAGCCTGGCGATCGGATGAAAAACATTCCTGACTCCCAGTTCCTGGCGCATCTCCAAGAACCGGTAGACGGGGGGATGGTAGAGTCCGATGTCCAAATAGGCAAAGCCCTTCTTATTCAGATCCTCGGTCGCCATTTTAGGCTCGGAATCAATCGGGATCCCCAGCGCCTTCAGAACCCCCGCGCTGCCGGGCCGACCAGGCACACCGTCGTATCCATGCATCAAGACTGCAGCGCCGGCTGACGCCGCAACAATCGACGCAGCAATGAGCGCATGAAATGTATCCTGCTTCCCGGCATAGCTCGGGACATCGACCAGGGCTAAGTCTCTTGAGACTGCAAGGGGAAGTACGTATTGCCGGGCCGCAGCCGTAAACGCGGCCAATTCGGTCACCGACTCCATTTTGAAGCGCATCGCCATCAGGAAGGCGCCCACCTGCGCCGACGTGGCAGCGCCTTCGATCAACGCCTTCATCGCCTGCTTGGATTCCTCCCAGGTCAGGTCTTTGGAGGCCTTCTGTCCCTTCGCGATTTTGGCAATCAGGTCTTGGATCGGCATATTACGATTTGTGTAATCCGCATTCGGTTTTGGCGAAGTTTTTCCAGCGACCGGCGCGCGGGTCGTCACCGGGGGCAACAGGAGCGGTGCAATGGGTGCAGCCGATACTGGGATAGTTCTGATCGTGGAGGGGATTGTAGGGCACTTCATAAACACGGATGTACGACCAGACATCGGCCCAACTCCAGCGAGCCAAGGGGTTCACCTTCACGAGTTCGAACTTGTGATCCCATTCGATCAAACCCGCATTCGCCCTCGATGGTGCCTGATCCCTCCTGATCCCCGTGATCCATGCATCGAAGCCTTTGAGCACACGGGTCAACGGCTCGACTTTTCGCAGCTGGCAGCAGCGATCAGGTTCTTTAGACCACAAGGCCTCTCCATACTGCTCAGCCTGGCGCTCCGGTGTGAGCAGCGACTTCACCTGCAGTACCTGCGCCGGCTTGAGGTCATAGTGCTGGACAATGCGATCCCTTGTCGCATAGGTCTCAGGGAACAAAAAGTCGGTGTCGAGATAAAACAGCGGCACAGACGGATTGATGCGATGCACCATATCCACGAGCACCACATCCTCCGCTCCGAAACTGCAGGCGAGAACGATCTTCGGCGCATAGCGTTCAAGCGCGGCGGCCAAAACCTCCTGCGGCTGCTTCGACTCAAGCGAATCACTCAACGACGTGAGTTCGGCAATCAATTCGGGGCTAACATTTACAGCCATGGCAACCCGGCTCTTTCCTTATCCTTCGACCTTCTCAACCAGGACCCGGTAGTGCGCAGCCTCAGGCTCCAACGCCTCCTGCAACAAGACCTTATGCCCGTCGTTCTTGAGACTCACCGGGACATTCTTGATCGGCTCACCCGCATCGAGCCACACTTCCAACTGTTCGCCCGCATCCATCATCTCGAGTTTGAGCTTGGTCTTGACATAGTTCAGCGGGCAAGCGACCCCGCGCAAATCGTACACCGGCGCTCCGGTAGCCACCGGAGCGGCTGGAGCAGCCGTCGGCCTGGTCGATGATGCGGGGGCCGTCGCCGGGCTTTCGGTCGCCGAGGCAAGCTTCAAGTCTTTACCCAGCTGTTCTGTCGCCACACGACAGGCATCAACAAACCCTTTCGCAAAGGCCATTTTGTCTTGAGCAGACTGTGCGGTCGTTTCTTTTGGTCCCAAATTGCCGACCTGCGCGCCGAGATTGCGATAGACGGGAGGGACTATCCCCTTATAGGCCAACCGGCGCTCGAACTCCTGGAAAATCTCCGCATCGGTTGCCGGATCAAGTCCCTCCGTAACCAGCAAGGCTTTCGCTGCTGCCAGCACGGCGCGGTAGGACTTGTTCACGGAGACGGAGTACTGATGGTTGTCCACCAACATTTTCGCTTGATAGAGTTCCTGCTCGGCTTCGAGGATCCCGTTCTCGATCATTTCGAGCGCGCCGCCGGCACACTCGCCCGGTCCGAGGTCCTCGAGGATGAATTCTTCTTCCCCTTCCCAGTCGTAATAGAACGTGGGGTCATCCTGATAGGCCGGAACGATCGTGTACGGAATCAACTCATCTTTCAGCTTCAGCTTTCCGATCCGCGCGATGAATGCCGGCAAGCCTTCACCGGGTTGGCGATCCCGCCGGTAGACATCGATCAGATGGGTCAGCGCAGCCGGCACCGCTTTCGCCGGCAACTTCACCGTCATTTGACCGATCCTGGCCGTCCCGTTCACGGATCCGCCTAAGTGGAGTTCGTAATGCGGTGCTACGTGGTCGCCGAGGCGCTTGCCGACTCCGTGCAACCCGATGGTTGAGATGTGGTGTTGCGCGCAAGAATTGTGGCAGCCGCTGATCTTCACGCTGACATCGTGCAGATCTTCGGGCACGCGGCCGGCCGGGAACACTTCAGCCAGCGCCCGGGCAAGTCCCTTCGATGAGGTGATCCCCAGCCCACAGGTATCGGTTCCGGGACAGGCAATAATATCTTCGACGAGTTCAGCACCGGGGTCCGCCAGCCCGTGCGAAGCCAGATCGCCGTAAAGCGCCTCAACTTGGGCGGCGGGAACCCACCGGATCACGACGTTCTGGTTGATCGTGGTGCGGATGTTTCCATTGGAATACCGATCCGCGAGATCCGCCACGAAGACCATCTGTTCGGACGTGATATCCCCCATGAAGAGCTTGATCGCAGCCGTGACGTAGCCCTCCTGTTTCTGTTTGACGACGTTGGTTCGCTTCCACATTTCGAACGGTGTCTCATGGCCGATCCGGCTCGGACCTCCATTCCCATTGGCCTCGCCGGCGGCTGAACCATTGCGGGTCGGCATAATGAGCGGTCGCGGATCATCCTGATGCTGGAGAAGCACGATCGGCTCATGTTTGGGAAGGTCATGGCCCATCGCAGTGTAGGCTGCTTCCCAACGGCGTTTGAACTCCTCAAACCCGAGCTTCTCGATGACGAATTTCAAGCGAGCCTTATTACGGTTCTTGCGGTTACCCAAGGTATCAAAAACCTTGATCACGGCTTCGATGCTGGGGATGAGTTCGTCGATCGGGGTGAACTCGCGGAGCACTTGAGCGATCCTGGGAGCGGACCCCAGACCGCCGCCGGCCACCATCCGAAACCCCATGGTCCCATCCGCTCGCTTCGCCGCCAAGAGCCCGACATCATGAATGGGCGTAAGCGCGCAGTCGTGCCTGCATCCTGAAAAGGCAATCTTGAACTTTCTCGGCAGGCTCTGATTCAGCGGATTGCGCAAAAGATGATACGCTACTGTCTTGGCGTACGGCGTCACATCGAATACTTCCCCCTGGCACACCCCTGCCAGATGGCACGCCGTCACATTCCGAACGGTGTTGGCGCAAGCCTCTCTTGTCGTGAGCCCCACTTCGGCAAGACTTCGCATGATTGGTGGCACATCCTTCAACTCAACGAAATGCAACTGGATGTCCTGCCGGGTCGTGACATGGCCCACACCGGTTGCATAGCGATCGGCAAGTTCCGCCACCCGACGAAGCTGGTTGGCAGAAATGCCGCCGAACGGAATCTTGATCCGCACCATCTGCACGCCGGCCTGCCGCTGGCCATAGATCCCGTATTGGAGACGGAAGGGCTTAAACAGGTCGTTGGAAACCTCACCGGCCAGTGCGCGCATGGCTTCGGCCTCGAAGGTTTCGATTTCTTCGGCAATTGACGGTGGAATGGGAGTCGTCTTGATCGCCGGTGTCGTAAGGGGTTGCTCGGTGCTCATGGCCGGATTCTCCTATCTCGGTCCTGCGCGGGCAGGAAGGAATGTCGCACTGCGCTGGCCGTCTCCCTAAATGTGGTACATGGGATTGCGTTGCTCTTCGATGGTTCGCTGGCGCCCTGCCAATTGCTCAATGGTGATGCTTCCGAGAACCGCGCGCTCGGCCAGCTCAACCCGTTCCCACACGTCCCCGAGCAGAAGCTCCTGCTTCGTCAGGCGTCTCTCATGAACAGATTGACTCTGAAACGCATGATGAAAGACCGATCCTTCCAGCGCCTCCAGGATGTCGGCAACAGAGAGCGCCGACGGGTCCTTCAAAAGCAAATATCCCCCCTGTGCCCCTCGAAGGCTGTCAACCAGGCCGGCCTTTTTCATCGCGTTGAGCACCTGTTCCAAAAATCGGATGGGAATGGCTTGGCGCCTTGCGATTGTTCGTGCCTGGATCGGAGCTTCCTTCGCGTTCATGGCAAGATCAACAGCCGCCATGATTCCATAAGTTACACGCTGAGATACCTTCATTCTTGAGTATTCCGGTAGGAATGCTGGATTGATTTATACCCCATGGTTTAACAAGCTGTCAAGCTCGATTCAGACGCGAACCTCCACCTGGCTCCCGCTGTCTTTCACCTGACATACCACACCGAAGGCTGTTGAACCTCCTATGCTCATGAGGTTGAGGTGGAGCCCGAGAGCCTATCTTGCTCAGGCAAGTTTCATGAGAGTCTCTTCGGGAATTGTAGGTCCAAGCAGGAATGTCCTGGCATGGGGAATTTTGACTTGCATGATTGCCGGCGACCGGAAAGGCATACGGGGAGCACCTCAGAAGCCGGACCTCCGAAAATCCAATTGACATCGTGTACGCCCTGGGCAATAATCCCGCCCTCTTCTTCGCGTGGTGCCTTCATGCCAGTGCCTTCATCCGTTTTCACCATTCTGCTGCTCACTGCAGATGCTGATGTACAGGCTCAGTTCAAACAAGTCTTCAAGGATGCATCGGTCACTGTTGCGCGAGATACGGCAGCCCTTCAGAGGGTCTCGTCACGACATCAGTTTGACGCAGTCGTGCTGGAGTCTCGGACCGGACAAGAGGGAGCCATTACACTTCCAGAGCACATCGACCCTTCTCGCACCCTGGTCATTGCAGGCTCGCGTACGGTCCTGAGAAAGACTGCGAGATTGATGCAGCTCCTGACTCAACAGAATGGGCAGCTCCATCAGGGCAAGAGCCGCGACGCCTCTCTTGAGGGCTACCTGGAGATGAAAATGGGCGATTTCGTGAAGGGCATGAGGAACGGATCGGCCAGAAATCTGCACCCGATTCTTATTTCTGCCGTCGAACGCCCCCTGATCACCTCCGCGCTTCGTGAAACCCGGGGGAATCAGATCCAGGCAGCTGAGCTGTTGGGGCTTAATCGGAACACCTTACGAAAAAAGATTGTTGATTTACATATTCCCTTGAAGCGAACGAGAGCCAAAGCCAGTCGTACTGCGTAGGCTTCAGCGTCAGTGTTTTGCCGGAGTCAACCTGGGCTTACTTCGTACTTTACTCACCAAGGAGGGGACTAGATGACAAAAGAAGAACTCATCGCGAAAATGGCCGCATCAGCCGGAATCACCAAAGTCGCCGCCGGTACCGCCCTACAGGCGTTCACGGGGGCTGTCACATCTTCGCTGAAGAAGGGGCAGCGCGTCTCCCTCGTTAACTTCGGCACCTTTACCATCTCAAAGCGCAAGGCTCGGATGGGCCGAAATCCGAGGACCGGAGAATCCCTCCGGATCCCCGCAGCCAAAGTGCCGAAATTTTCGGCCGGGAAAGAGCTTCGTTCGGCGGTTAAGTAACTCCTGATCGCCAGAGAGCGTTTCTAGAAGGAGAAGGTGGCGCCTTTCACCCTGCTGGAAGGATGCCTCCTTCTCTTTTGCTTTTCTTGACAGTGTAGGCAGGGCTATATTAGCATGCGCACCCGGACGATAGGCGCGTAGCTCAGGGGGAGAGCGCTACCTTGACACGGTAGAGGTCGACGGTTCAAGACCGTCCGCGCCTACCACCCAGGTGAGGCACTCGCTTGCCTCTCGCAGGCGGGGTGCCTTTGTTGTTTCTTGTGCTTGACCAGTTCGTACAAGTTATGAAGATTACGATAAAAGATGGACCGAGTGGAAATGTTCAGGCCGGTCAAACGGTAGGGGCCGCACTGGCTTCCCTTGGTGTTGAACCTGGTCCGGAGATTTTTGCTGCAAAAGTGAACGGGATTGTCGCGGATCTCTCACGGACCTTGTCGGAGGATGCGACACTCGAGCCGCTCCGTTTCGACAGTGCGGAAGGCCGCGACGTGTACCGGCACAGCAGTACCCACATCATGGCGCAAGCCGTGAAGGAGCTCTTTCCCTCCGCGCAACTGACCATCGGTCCGGCGTTGGAAGACAGTTTCTTTTATGACTTCGCGTTTGAGCGTCCGTTTACGCCTGAGGATCTGGAGAAAATTGAAGCCCGCGCGACCGAAATTATCAAACGAAATCTCACGATCACGAGGCGGGAATTCACCAAGCAGGAAGCGATTGATTATTTCAAGGCGCGGGGCGAAGGCTACAAGGTTGAGCTGATCCAGGGCTTCCCGGACGGGGAGCCGATCTCTGCATACGCGCAGGGTGACTTCGTCGACCTGTGCCGAGGCCCCCACCTTCCTGCCACAGGCCGCGTCGGCGTGTTCAAGCTCCTCAATACAGCCGGGGCCTACTGGCGCGGCGATGAGCGCAACCCCATGCTGCAGCGGATCTATGGGACATCCTTTCCGACCAAAGCTGAACTGGATGCTCACCTGGCCCGCCTGGAGGAGATTAAGCGGCGCGATCATAGGAAAGTGGGGAAAGAACTCGATCTGATCACCATTCAAGACGAGATCGGCCCCGGTTTGGTTCTCTGGCATCCGAAAGGCGCGGCTATCCGTCTATTGATTGAAAACTTCTGGCGGGAGCAGCACATCAAAGACGGCTATGATCTGGTCTATTCCCCGCATGTGGCGCGCCTCGACCTCTGGAAAACAAGCGGGCACGTCGATTACTACCGCGATAACATGTTTGCCTCCATGAAACTGGAGGGCAGTGAGTATCAACTCAAGCCGATGAACTGCCCGTACCACATCATGATTTACAAGTCACATCTTCGCAGCTACCGGGACCTCCCCATTCGCTATGGCGAACTCGGGACAGTCTATCGATATGAACGGACCGGCGTCCTCCACGGGCTTCTGCGTGTGCGGGGCTTTACCCAGGATGACGCCCATATCTTCTGCCGGCCGGACCAGATGGAGACCGAAGTCAGTCGCGTCTTGGACTTTACCTTCTTCATTCTGCGGACCTTCGGGTTCAATGAATTCGAAGTGTTTCTCTCCACAAGGCCGAAAGAATCAGTGGGAGCCGACGAACATTGGACGCTTGCCACCAGCGCTCTGGAAGCGGCCTTAAAGAGCCGGAACATCTCCTTTCAGCTGGATCCTGGAGGTGGCGCATTCTATGGCCCCAAGATCGACATCAAGATCAAGGACGCTCTGGGTCGCTCCTGGCAATGCTCTACGGTCCAAGTCGATTTCAATAACCCTGAGCGGTTCGAGTTGAGCTACATCGGCGAGGACGGCAAATCCCATCAGCCCATCATGATCCATCGAGCTTTGATGGGGTCGGTGGAGCGATTCTTCGGGATTCTCATCGAGCACTACGGCGGAGCCTTCCCGACCTGGCTGGCACCGGTGCAGGCCACGGTGATGAATATTACGGATAATCAGCGAGACTATGTGTCAGCCGTCGTCGCTCAGCTCAAGGCCGCCGGATTTCGCGCTGAAGCCGATCTTCGAAATGAAAAGATCGGGTTCAAGATTCGCGAAGCGGAGAAATCCAAGGTTCCTTTTATGCTGGTGGCAGGCGACCGCGAAGTACAAGGTGGCACCTTGTCGGTCAGGGGCCGGAGCGGCTCGAATCTTGGGAGTATGACGGTGGCTGGGGTGCTCGATCTCTTGCGAACCGAGGTCGCGCGCCCGCAGCAGGAATTTCAACACACACACTAAGAGGTGGCCTATCGTTCCCAAACTGCGCGTGAATCGAGAGATCCGGGTCCGGGAAGTACGGGTAATCGGTCCGGAAGGTGAACAACTCGGGATCCTGCCTACACCAGACGCCTTTCGGCAAGCACAAGAGGGTGGCTATGACTTGGTCGAGGTGGCTCCTACGTCTGTGCCTCCGGTCTGCCGGATTATGGACTATGGCAAATACAAGTATGAGCTCAGCAAAAAGGAGCATCAGAGCCGGCGCCATCAGAAGTCCACGCAGGTGAAGGAAATCAAGTTGCGGCCGCGGACAGACAAGCACGACCTCGAAATCAAGATCCGGCAGATGAAGACGTTCCTGGAGGAGGGCAACAAGACTAAGGTCACCCTCACCTATCGGGGACGCGAAATGGCCAACCAGGAGATGGGTCGTGCCGTGATGAATTCTGTGATCGAACAACTGGCCGAAGCCGGGACAATCGAGTATGCCCCGCGCATGGAAGGCCGGAGCTTGATTATGATCGTGGCTCCGAAGAATTAACGAACGTGCCGCTGTGGCCGATTAACCAAAGGAATCTATACGATGAAAGCTAAAACACACAAAGGCGCCAGCAAGCGCTTTGCCAAGACCGGAAGCGGGAAAATCGTCCGACGCAAGGCGGGCAAGCGACACTTGCTGAGCCATAAGGGACGGGACCACAAGCGCCGTTTGAGCGGCACTGAGGTCGTGGACGCCACGGCGACCTTGTCATTGAGCCGGCTGCTCCCGTATAAGTAGCTCCAAACAACGAGGACCTCTCAGCAATCAAAAGGAGTATTGAATCATGCCTCGCGCGAAAGGCGGACCAAAAACCAGGCAACGGAGAAAGAAGCGGATCAAGCTGGCGTCGGGTCAGTATGGCGGGAAGAGCCGGCTGTTCCGATCAGCGACAGAGAGTGTAGATAAGGGGCTCACTTACGCCTACACCGGACGTAAGAACCGGAAGCGGGACTTCCGGCAGTTGTGGATCGCACGCATCAGCGCCGCAGTGCGGGCGCAGGGCCTGACCTATGGCCGGTTTATCAATGCCCTCAAGAAAGCGAATGTCTTACTGGATCGGAAAGTCCTTTCGGACATGGCGATCAAGGACAGCGCAGGGTTTGAGAAACTCGTCGGCCTCGCCAGGCAGCACCTGACCACGGCCTCTGCATAGCACCAGCACCTCTTTTCCGGTTTCTCCTCATTCAACTGAGAACGAGAAGGAGAGCGACAGGCCGTCGCTCTCCTTCTTATTTCAGCTCCGCAAGTTGGGTGAGATTGACTTCAAACGCGACGACCGGAACTCCGATCTGCCACTGCTCCAGCACCTCAGGGTGTAGCTCGCCGATGACCCCGAGCGGCTCTCCACCCGAGACAATCCTTCCGACTCGACCTTCCAGAAATGAAGGATGCGCCAGAGGTTCGAGTGTGTACGGTCGATCGAGATGATAGAGCAGCACGTCCAGACATGAGTGGACTTCTGAAAAATGCGCGGCGGCATGGGCCAGAACCGCACCCAAGACTGTGGCAGTGCGCGACCCGAGTTCGTGCGACGGATCCGGGATTGCAACTTCGCCGGCTTCGAATAAGCGATGTGGATAGAAGGCCCGGCTCGACGCTGCTTCAACCCGCAGCAGGGAGGGCAACACCCATTGCCGCAGGCATGAGAAGGTCAGCGCCATCGCATTGCTCACCTCGACCATCCGCCCCCACTCCGTCCCGTCAAGGCGCATGGCATGAGAGTAATTGTCCGGTGAACCGAGGATGTTCGAGATGATTTCTTGAAACCCCAGTCCCACCATCAGTTCGCGCGCGCGATCGGACAGTTGCTCGATCCTCGAGAGTCCGCCGACGGTGAACTGGGCCGGCATAACCGGAAGAAAATCGTGGTACCCGCGACTGATCGCCACATCCTCGACCACATCCATTGCGTGGAGGAGGTCCTGCCGGTAGGGAGGCAGCGTCGCCCTTACGTTGTTCTTTCCCAGAGTCACCGCATAGCCGTAAACCTCCAGCGCCTTTTTCACCTTCTGGGCACCCAGCACTTGGCCAAGGGCCTGTTCGATAGTGTTCACTGCGATCGTGCGCGGCTTGCTCAAACTCTGAGGCGTGGCGACTGATTTTCCCAAGGCGGTCTTGTACGGGTACCGTGTCTCAATCGGTTCAATGGTCGCTCCGCGGTCTGCCAGATTGGCGGCAAAGATGTTCAGTGTCAACACGACCATCGACAGATCAGTTCCCGTCACTTCCACAAAGAGCTCGTCGTCTCCCACTCGCACTTCCCCGATCTCCCGGCTGTTGATGATCGGCGGAAAGGACAAGGGCTGGCCTTTTGCATCGCGCAAGATGGGCAGGCGGCTCTGCCCGGCCAGGATATGCCCGTGCTCCAATCCTTTCGGATGGATCATGAGAATTTCCGACAGGGTCATCACCGTCTCCATACCCAGCGGCGTAAATCGCGCCTCGTCCGGCTTGACCAATTCGTAGGTCACCGGAAACTGAATCTTCGGTAGCTGATAGAGCCCGATGGAGACCGTTTTCCGCTTGTGTCCGAAAATATCCGCCAGCTTCTCCTGGGTTTGAATGAGCTGGGCCAATCCCTCCTCGGTCATTCGGTATCCCTTGGCTGTGCAGGCGGCGACATAGGGACGAACCCGTTCCAATCCCGGCGCGACGATGAGGTGTTGGATAGCTTTCGGTTTTTTGGTGAAGAATTGATAGGGCTTCAGCTTCCCCTTCTGTTTGATCCTGATTTGCCGCGCGATGCCTTCGCAGCACCAGAGGTCGGGGCGGTTGCTATCCTGCAATTCAATACGGAGCTCGCCCGTCTCCACATTGTGTCCTTTCAACTCGCCCTTTACGAGCATCAGCCATTCTTCCAGCTGCTCGATCGACGCCGGTCGCTTCGCACGGCCGCCGGCGGCGAGGAGCGATTCGAAATCGTCTTTGAAAATAGAAATCGTGGGCATGGCGTCAGCTAGAGGATCCCTCTGGTTGTGCGGATCAGTTCCAGATTGTCGGTAAAGAGCTCCCGGATGTCATGAATGCCCAGCGCCACCATGGCCATGCGGTCGAGCCCCAGACCCCAGGCAATCACCGGAACAGTCACACCGAGTGGCAGCGTGACTTCCGGCCGGAAGAGCCCTGCGCCGCCGAGTTCCATCCATCCCAACCGCGGATGGCGGACATGGAGTTCGACCGACGGTTCCGTAAACGGGAAATAGGCCGGGAGAAACTTCACCTCTTTGGCTTGGGCGACTTCGCGGGCAAACAAATTCAAGAGTCCCAACAGGGTCCGGAAGTTGATATCTTCGCCGAGCACAATTCCTTCGACTTGAAAAAAGTCGGTAGCGTGCGTCGCATCCACCTGGTCGTATCGAAAGCAGCGCGCGATCGAAAAATACTTTCCCGGAACCGCGGGAGACGCAGCAAGGGTGCGAGCCGACACAGCCGTCCCCTGGCTCCGCAGCACCAACCGCTTCGCCCGCTGACCGTCGAATGTATACCCCCAGCCGGTCGAACCGGTCGTGCCGCCGTTCTCGTGAGCCCTGGTGACTCGAGACAGGAACGGTTCGTCAAGGCGCGTCGCATGGGTCGGCTCTTTGACAAAATACACATCATGAATGTCACGCGCGGGATGGAACTGCGGCATGAAGAGCGCATCCATGTTCCAGAATTCGGTTTCGACGAGCGACCCTCGCATCTCCTGGAATCCCATGCTGACCAGCTTTGTCTTCACGGTATCCAGGAATTCGCGGTAGGGATGCTTCTTCCCGGTTCCTATCCGCGGCGCGCGTAGGCTGATGGTGTATTTTCTGAATCGCTTATTGCGCCAGCTGCCGTCCTTGAGCAACTCCGGACTTAATTGTGAAACTTCTTCGGTCACTCCCTGTTGAGCCAAATGTTCCGCCGCTGTCATACCCGTGGGGGACAGTACATACGATCGTGCGACGCGTTCGTCCACGCGAAAGGGCTCTTTGGCATTTCCCCGTTTTACCGCATGGTCCTGAATGAGCTGGCGGTGAACCTCGGGAAAGCGCTCCAATTCACGAGGTGCGTCGCGCAATTGCTGCAGGAGAGTGCGCATCGCTTCGGCAGAGGGGCTGGGCCGCCCGGTCGATTCGATGCAGCCGCCTTGCACGATCAGAAGCACACCTTCCTTTTTCAGCCGCCCCACGGCCTTGCTGACGTCAGAGGGATCCAGACCTGCCTGGGTGTGAAGATCCGGGATGGTGAGCCGTTTACCCGTGCTCGCTACCTCCCGCGCCGCGGCAAGGACACGCTCAATGGGTGAGGACTGTTCGGCATAGGTGACTCCAATGCTCGTGAGGGATACCACCGGGGTAACCGTTTCGGAGTTGATGGCGAGCAGTTGCTTGGCAAGCAGCCATTCGATCGCCATGCTGAGCTGAGACGGCTCGAGTGCCGTCGCGGTGGCAAGCTGCTCTGTGGCAAGACTGACCCCGGCCGGGCTTGCGCCAAACGCGGCGAGAACCTTGATTTCGAGAGGGTGCAGACTGTCAATGAGTGCGGAGATATCCACCCTGGGTTGCCTATCGATGCGCCGATGCGGGCGTTGTCGACGACTTGGCCGTGGCACCGGCGGCTCGCATCGCTGCAATGGTTCCCGCGTAGTCTCGTTGTGAAAAAATCGCGGAGCCCGCAACCAGCACGGTGGCTCCGGCCGCAATAATCTGTGCTACGTTGTCGACTTTGACCCCCCCATCGACTTCGAGTAACGCGGGACTCTTAATCCGGTCCAGCATCGTGCGAGTGGCTGCGATCTTGTTCAGGACCGAGGGAATGAACTTCTGGCCGCCGAACCCGGGATTGACCGACATAATCAAGACTAAATCGACGTCGCCAAGAATCTCCTGGAGCGAATTGATCGGCGTGGCGGGGTTGAGAGTCACCCCCGCTTTCACTCCACGCTCCTTGATTGACTGGATCGTGCGATGCAGGTGCGGACAGGCTTCGACATGGACCGTCAAATAGTCTGCTCCCGCGGCAGCGAATTCCGGAATGAACGCATCGGCGTTGGTGATCATCAGGTGCACGTCGAGCGGAAGCTTTGTGACTTTCTTGACGGCCTCGACGATCGGCGGCCCCACTGTGAGGTTCGGCACGAAATGCCCGTCCATCACGTCGATATGCAGTAAATCTGCTCCCGCCCGTTCAACCGCGGCCACCTCTTCGGCAAGCCGGGCAAAGTCTGCGGACAGAATTGAAGGAGCGATCAGAATCGGCTGACCCATCAGGAAACCTTTCGTAGGCGCGCGGCATAAAAACTATCCATCCCGCACTCATTGCCCATAGTCGAAAGTGCCCCGTGAGCGGTTACAAAGGGGAGGGCAGGTGAAGGAAGCCACGGCGCCACAGACTCGCGCATCCATCCCGCATGGACGTGGCAGAAATGTGTGACCACGTCCTCGGTTTCTTCCGGCTCTGTCGAGCACGTACTATAGACCAGCACCCCACCAGGCCGCAAGACAGCTGACACCGCTTCAAGGATCTCCTTCTGTAGATTGTGATGCCGGATAAACATCGCCGTGTGTTTGTTCCATTTGGCTTCGGGATGTCGCCGCAGAACGCCCAGCCCGCTGCAAGGCGCATCGAGAAGAACGCGATCGACGAATCCGCCGGACACCTTCGTCGACCTGCTCGTTGTTCCGCGCCCCGTGTAAGAAGCACGCAGCGCCTCAAGCGGCTTTCGCGCGTCGCCGACAATCGTCGTGACGATAGTGATTCCCAGTCTGCGGCAGTTTTCATGGAGGAGATCCAGCCTGGCCTTCTGCCGATCCATGGCAAGAATGCTGCCGCTATCCTCCATCAACTCGGCAAGATGCGTGGTTTTTCCGCCCGGTGCAGCACAGGCATCGAGAATCAGGTCTCCCGGTTGCGGATCGAGGAGGGGAGGAATAATTTGGGCCGCTTCATCTTCGATATAGAATTCGCCTTCCCGAAATCCGGGGAGGGCTGTCACGATTTGTCCTTTTTCAAGCGTGATTCCGGCAGGGCTGATCGTAGTCGGAGAGGCTGAAATTCCTTGTTGCCGGAGTCGATTGAGCAAGGCCTCTCTCGTCGATCGCCGGTGATTCACGCGAATGGTCACAGGGGGGATACAGCTGGTGCTTCGGCAGGCGGCTTCGGCTTGCTCAAACCCCAGGCGACTCACCCATCGCTGGCACAGCCACAGCGGGACGGCATACCGAATGGACAAGGCCTGGGCCGGATCCGATTGAGGATCGGGAAGCGGCGGCTCAGGCAAACGGATGAGATTGCGCAACACCGCATTGACGAAGCCGCTCCAGTCGCGACCGAGCTTGTTTGTATGCAATTTTGTGAGCGCCACCGTTTCGTGAACCGCGGCTGACGGAGGTACTCGATCAAGGTATAGGAGTTGGTAGGCTCCGAGACGCAGCAGCATTTGGAGTACAAAGGGAAGACGCGGAACAGGCTTCTTAAGGAGCGGTCCCAGGCGCCAATCAATCGTTTCCTGTCGCCGCAATACTCCATAGACTAATTCCATTGCAAGAGCCCGGTCCCGCGGGTCTGACACGCTGGCCTCACAAGCCTGGTGAAGCAAGTCATCTATGTCTCCCGCTGTGTGACAGGAAAGGAGCACAGATAGCGCGGCAAATCTCGCCGGGGAAACGGCCCGGCTGGTAATGTGTCGAGTACCGATCGATGACATCTCGTGTGCAGAACTGGATCCTAATGCAAGGACATGCTGGCTGCTCTACGCAGGTGATTTAGACAGGGAGGCCCCGGGCCCGAATTGCTCCCCTACGCTGACCCGATGACCAGCGAGGAACTGTGCGACGCTCATCCGCTTCGAATTGGCCGTCTGAATCTCGACGAGCTCCAAGACCCCCTCGCCGGTCGCAATCTGAATCGATTGCTTTGTGAGACCGATGATTGTTCCGGGCTGTGCGTCGCTATGACCGGATTTCGCAACAGCATTCCAAATACTCCAGCGATCCTGTCCGAGAAAGGTATACGCTCCCGGCCAAGGGGAGAGCCCCCGGACGCGATCGGCAATCGATTGCGCCCCGTGCGTCCAATCAATCACCCCATCCTCCTTTTTGAGGAGAGGAGCCATCGTGGCCTGTAAGCTGTCTTGCATGCGGGGCGTCAGCGTACCGGCCTTGAGCTGCCTGATTGTTTCGACAAGCAAGCGCCCGCCGAGATCTGCAAGGCGGAGAGCCAATGTTCCCGCGGTATCCTCGGGCAGGATCGGGATTCGTTCCTGCAGAAGCATGGGACCGGTGTCCATTCCTTCATCCATCAGCATCGTCGTGATGCCGGTTTCTGTATCCCCGTTGATCACCGCCCATTGAACAGGTGCCGCCCCACGGTATTTCGGCAATAAAGATCCGTGAACATTTACGCAGCCCTTCGGCGGAAGATTCAGAATCGGCACTGGAAGAATCCGACCAAAGGCTGTGACCGCAATCAAGTCAGGCCTCCAGGCTGTAAGGGCATCGAGAAATTCGGGCGCTTTGAGTTTGAGGGGCTGGAGCAGGGGAATGCCCGCACGCTGTGCGAGCACCTTGACCGGTGATGGCGCGAGGTGGTGCCCGCGACCTTTCGGACGATCCGGCTGGGTGACGACCCCAACGACTTGGTCCTCTGACTTGAGCAATGCCTCAAGTGACGGGACGGCGAATTCCGGAGTGCCCATGAAAACAATTTGCATGCTATCGCTTTAGCACCGTGCTCACATGATTGCAACGGCGGCGGCCGTTCGCTTGACTTGCCGTTCCACGCTTTGTTAGTCTCCGCCTGCGGGGTGGAGCAGCCTGGTAGCTCGTTGGGCTCATAACCCAAAGGTCAGAGGTTCAAATCCTCTCCCCGCAACCAACATCTTCCTCTTCTCTTTCAACAACTTATCACCGATTCTCTCTCGGCATCCGTCACTGCGAAATCAGCCGATTGTGCTAAAACTGTGCTAACTCCCGCCGGAACACGATCGAGAATCTCAATACCAGCGCGCAAACTTTCCGGATGATGGTGCGCATATCGCATCACCATGGAAATGGTTTTCCACCGTCCAAGCTTTTGCACGGTGTAGATGTCGGCGCCGGCTTGCACGAGTC
>DATIGF010000139.1:0-9969 GCA_035454865.1 Nitrospiraceae bacterium
ACCCCCGAGATGGAGTACATCGCGATCCGAGAAAACCAATCGCGCGAAGTCGCCCGGGAACTGGCTTCGCGCAACGGCCACGGCGGCGGGGTCGCGCAGCACCCGGGATTTTCCTGGGGTGCCAGTATCCCGTCGGTAATCACCCCGGAATTCGTGCGGGACGAAGTCGCCCGTGGACGCGCGATTATCCCGTCGAACATCAACCACCCGGAAAGCGAACCGATGATCATCGGGCGCAATTTCCTGGTCAAGATCAACTCGAACATCGGTAACTCCGCCGTCGCCTCCTCCATCGAAGAAGAAGTCGAGAAGATGATCTGGTCGATCCGCTGGGGCGCCGACACGGTGATGGACCTCTCGACCGGCAAGAACATCCATGAAACACGCGAGTGGATCATTCGCAATTCGCCCGTGCCGATCGGCACCGTTCCGATTTATCAAGCCCTCGAAAAGGTGGGCGGCAAAGCCGAAGACCTGACCTGGGAAATTTTCCGGGATACGCTGATCGAACAGGCCGAACAAGGCGTGGACTATTTCACCATCCATGCCGGCGTGCGGCTTGCCTATGTGCCCATGACCGCCAAGCGAATGACCGGCATCGTCTCCCGCGGCGGCTCGATCCACGCCAAATGGTGCCTGGCCCACCATCAAGAAAACTTTGCCTACACCCATTTTGAAGAGATCTGCGAGATTATGAAGGCCTACGATGTGGCCTTCAGTTTGGGCGATGGCCTCCGGCCCGGCTCTATCGCTGATGCGAACGACGAGGCGCAGTTCGCCGAACTTGATACCCTGGGGGAACTGACCAAGACTGCCTGGAAGCATGACGTGCAGGTCATGATTGAAGGCCCCGGTCACGTCCCGATGCACATGATTCAAGTCAATATGGAGAAGCAGCTGCAGGCCTGCCACGAAGCGCCGTTTTACACGCTCGGGCCGCTGACCACCGACATTGCTCCGGGTTATGATCACATCACCTCCGGGATCGGCGCCGCGATGATCGGCTGGTACGGCTGCGCCATGCTCTGCTACGTCACTCCCAAAGAACATCTGGGCCTGCCGGATCGCGAGGACGTGAAGACCGGCGTCATCACCTATAAAATTGCCGCCCATGCGGCCGACTTGGCCAAAGGCCATCCGGGTGCGCAAATCCGCGATAACGCGCTCTCGAAGGCGAGATTCGAATTCCGGTGGGAAGATCAGTTTCATCTCTCTCTCGATCCGGAAACCGCCAAGGAGTTCCACGACGCGACCCTTCCGGACAACGCTGCGAAGGTCTCGCACTTCTGTTCGATGTGCGGACCGCATTTCTGCTCGATGAAAATCACGCAGGATGTCCGGGACTATGCCGCGCAGCTGCAGGTGGATGAACAACAAGCAATTCAGATCGGCATGAAGGAGAAAGCGGAAGAGTTCAAGAACACTGGGGCAGAAATCTACAGATAGGAGGCGCTTTCAGCGGAGGGCTGTCAGCAGTCAGCTTGAAATCCAGAACTGAAAGCTGATGGCCAATAGCTGAGAGCGAAACGGAGTTGCACATGAGTAAACCACGCCCAGCACCACTCAGGGAACGAGATATTACCCGGCAAATCGCCAGGGAATACTATAAAGAATTTGACTCACTCATCGAGAGCGACGTGATTATCGTGGGGGCTGGGCCTTCCGGATTGATCTGCGCTCACGATCTCGCAGCGATGGGATTCCGCACCGTCATCGTCGAACAGAGTCTCGCACTCGGTGGCGGATTCTGGTCCGGCGGCTACCTGATGAATAAGGCAACGATCTGCGAACCGGCCAATGAGATTCTCGAAGAAATCGGCGTGCCCTGCAAGAGGATCAAGGAATGTGAGGGGATGTACATGGTCGACCCCCCGCATGCCACCGGCGCGCTGATTGCCGCCGCATACCGGGGGGGCGCCAAGATCATGAATCTCACCCGCGTGGTGGATTTGATTCTCCGGAGAGACGGCATCCTGGAAGGCGTCGTCGTCAACAGCACCACAGCCGAGATGGCCGGCCACGACATCATTCACGTCGACCCGATCGCGCTCGAGAGCAAGATCGTCGTCGACGCAACAGGCCACGATGCCGTCGTTGTGGAACTGCTGCACAAACGCAAGTTGTATAACGCCGTTCCCGGGAACGGGGCAATGTGGGTCTCTCGATCCGAAGAAGAAGTCATGGAGCGGACAGGAGAAGTCTACCCGAACTGCTTTGTCATCGGCCTTGCTGTAGCAGCTGTCTACGGCACGCCCAGAATGGGCCCGGCGTTCGGTTCGATGTTGCTCTCAGGGCGTTACGGGGCGGAGTTGATTAAGAAGAAACTGAAACAGGAATAGTCGAGGGGAGCATATGGCCTATAGCGTATGGCAGAAGAAGCTCCAGGAGTTGGTTGTTCCTGCTATACGCCATTTGCCATAAGCCATACGCTCTTACAGGTTCCCATGGACGTTCAAGATTTTTTGATACAGGGCGAAGGCCGCGAAGAAGATAAGCGCGAGGCGTGGACCCTTTTTCAACAGGCCTATGAACGGCAGATGAAGGGCGAACTGGAAGAGGCCGTCAACCTCTACAAGCAGTCGCTCGACACGCATCCTACCGCCGAAGCCCACACGTTCCTCGGCTGGACCTACAGCTTCATGGGTCGCCTCGACGATGCGATCGAGGAATGTCACAAGGCGATCGCCCTCGATCCGGAGTTCGGCAATCCGTATAACGACATCGGGGCGTATCTGATCGAGAAGGGCGAATTCGACGAAGCCATTCCCTGGTTCGAGAAGGCCATGCAGGCGCGACGGTATGAGAGCCCGGCGTTTCCGCACCTGAATCTCGGCCGGGTGTACGAGCGAAAGGGCCGTTGGACGGAAGCGATCGATTCCTATAAAAAGGCCCTCGCGCTCAATCCGAATTATGCGCTTGCCAAGAAGGCGCTGGGGCGACTCATCAGTTCACTGAACTAGCAGGTCTATCTGGTCTTTCTAGTCGTCTGGTCAATCCGGCAAGAGACGAGAAGCGGTAAATCGAGAGGCATGAATGAGCACAAGTTCTCACCAGACAGACAAGACAGACCAGATAGACCAGAAGACCGTACTCGTCGCCGTCACCGACATCTTCTTTTACACGAAAGTGCGGGATGCGCTGCTGTCCAAAGGCTATCGGCTCGAAAAGGCCCGCTTGCAACAGGACATTGCCGACAAGGCCTCTTCGAGCAGCCCGAGTCTTGTGATTCTCAATATGAACGACCAGGCTTTGGACGCGTTTCAAGCGCTGGAGACGCTCAAATCCGTTCCGCAGTTGAAAGCGATTCCCACGCTGGCCTTCGCCAATCACGAGGAAGCTGATACCTGGAACCGCGCCAAAGCGCTTGGTGTGACCAAGATCGTCTCCCGCAACGAGTTCTCGGCGCGCACGAAAGATCTCGTAGAAGAAGTTATCGCTATCGGCAATCAGCCGTCAGCTATCAGTAAGTAAGTTTTTTCTCCGAAGCTGAACGCTGAATGCTGACAGATTCTTTGCAAGACTAAGAATGAAGCAATCCCGTCTCCACAACCAACACGTGCAACTCGGCGCCTCGTTTGAAGAGGTAGCCGGCTGGGAGATGCCGGCACACTACGGCGACGTGGCCGCGGAGCATCGTGCCGTTCGTCAGGCGGTCGGCATCGCCGACCTGTCTCATCGCGGCAAAATCAGAGTCACAGGCGACGACCGTGTGAAATGGCTGCAAAGCGTCATCAGCAACGACATCCTCCCGCTTCAACCCGGGCAAGGCCGCTACTCCAGCTTTCTGACGCACAAAGGGAAGATGCTCACCTACTTCCGCGTGTACATGCAGACCGATGCCGTCATGTTGGAAGACGCAGGCGAGATCGGAGAGACCACATTTCAAGCCCTGCGCAAGTTCCTGCTCTATGGCACCAAAGCCAAGATGGAAAACTGCGCGGAGAGTTGGGGGCTTCTGTTGGTCAGCGGGCCGAAAGCGGCCCGGGTGATTCAATCCGCGTTCGGTGTCGACGTGACCGACCTGAAGCCGGTGAATTTCATCAGCGCGCAGATCGGCGGGCAGACCGCGCTCGTCATACGGACGGAAGAGACCGGCGAAGTCGATCTGGAAATCCTGCTCCCTGCCGGGGGCCTAGTCCCCGCTTGGACCGGCTTGATGGAAGCCGGCGCTCAGTTTGGAATCAGGGCGATCGGCAGCCAGGCCAGAGAAGCCTTACGGATAGAGGCCGGCATTCCGAAAGCCGGACCTGAGTTGAATGAAGAGATTGTCCCTCCGGAAGCCAACCTGGAAGGAAAAGCCTTCAGCTTGAGCAAGGGCTGCTATCCCGGGCAGGAAGTCGTGGCTCGCATGGACACCTATGGTAACGTCCGCCGGCATCTCGTGGGTTTAGTGCTGGAAGATTCGACGGTGCCGCCCAAAGGCGCCAAGCTTTTCAGCGGCGATCGGGAAGTGGGCTGGATCAGCAGCGCAACCCTTTCACCCCAACTCAAGCAGGTCATCGCGCTAGGCTTTCCCTTGCGGGACTTCAGCAAACCAGGCACTGCGCTCTCGGTTGAGATCAACAGTCACCGTCACGACGTGACGGTGCAGGCCCTGCCCTTCTACACCAGGGGCTAACACACTCCTTTCCTGGAAAGCTTCCTACCCCGCTTCGTCACACCGCTCGTGACGCTTTAAGACACTCTTTCTTATCTTTTCCCATACAAGCACTCCTCAGGGACAAAGACGTCAGTACCACCATGATTTTCACTTATGTCCTGAATCGAGGCGGACACGGCGTAGCCAGCCCAGCAGTTTACCTCTGATTCCAATTGATCGGTGCGGGATAGACTGCGGGATTCACAGCCTGTCTCGGTAGGCGAAGCAGGGGCACCAACTGGACAAGCCTTTGAATTTACAGTAGCATTCCGCGCCTGTGGAGCAGTTAAGTTGCTGCGATATCCTGCGAGGATAGCCCGCAGCACACTGAATAGTTAGGCGGTACGAACTACAACGAAGAGGTACTCGCCGAAATGAAGACCCAGTACTACACGGCGACGAGTCTCGACGGATTCATCGCCACTGAAGATGACTCGCTGGACTGGCTGTTCCCGCTGGGCGATTTGAGCGAGACGAGTTATCCGGCATTCATCGCCGAGGTAGGTGCATTGGCAATGGGCTCAGCAACCTACGAGTGGATGCTGCGGCATTCTGACAAGATGACCGCAGAAACGGGATCAGCATGGCCTTATGCCCAGCCGGCCTGGATCTTCTCAAGCCGAGTTCTCCCATCGATTGAAGGGGCGAACACGCGCTTCGTCCAAGGTGATGTGCGACCAGTTCACGCTAAAATGAGCAACGCGGCGGGTTCGAAGAACATCTGGATCGTGGGCGGGGGAGATCTTGCCGGTCAGTTCTTCGACGCTGGCCTGCTAGACGAGGTCATCGTCCAGGTAGGTTCGGTCACGCTGGGGAAGGGTAAGCCACTATTTCCACGGCGCGTTACGAGCCCACCCCTTCGCCTGGTTTCCGTTCGGAAGGTTGGCACGGGCTTCGCGGAGTTGCGCTATGAGGTACCCCGAAATGACACCGCTAGTGCCGCCTAACCTCTCGCTGCAGGCGACTCCCGTACCGGGCACGCCTGAGCTCAATCGTTAAGCGGCGAACGTGTCCCCGATACTCGCAATCGCTGTCATCGGAGCCGCGATCGTACTGTATACGGCGCTCTTGAATAGAGCCTTCCTACGCTGCCCATATTGCCGAAAGACCGGAGCCTGGAGATTTGATCGCCTTGGCGCCCCGGTTGATGCGTGTGACGACGATGGAAATCTCGTGAGATCAACGCAACGGCAGAAGTGGCGTACGTGCGGCGGCGACGTCGAGCAGATCTGGTCGGATTATGACGGTCGCGAGATACGCAAGGCGGGCCCATAGTGCGTCGCCTAACCAGCAGCTGCAGCCCACGCTCCGATTCCCATGCCGCACTACGCGCGCTTGTGGGCTTCGCGGACGCAGCTGAGCGCCCGGTCCGGTGGGTAGCAAGGAGGAAGCGATGCGGCACAAGCGGTTGATGGACCCGTTCACGCCATTGGTCGGGTTTGCCGTGGCGGCTACATTGGTGCTCGCCGATCCATTATTGGCGGGCGCGCAAGTAGGCAACATCTACCAGGCGACGCTGGCCGAACCGAACCAGAAGACCCAAGAGGTCAGCACGGAACAGCTACGGCGCATCCTGGCTGACGGCAGCGCGATCATTCTGGATGCGCGGAAACGCTCGGAGTACGTCGCCGGTCACATTCCGGGAGCGCGAAACCTCGATGCGCCACCTGCCGGAATGGTCGCCGCGATCGAGCGGCTGGTGGACGGGGACAAAAGCAAGGCGGTCGTGCTCTATTGTAACGGGCCCTTCTGCCAGGCGAGTCGCCGCACGGGCGAGCAGCTGGTCACTGCCGGGTTTACCAACGTCCGGCGGTACCAGCTCGGGATCCCGGTCTGGCGCGCGCTTGGTGGACCGACCGAGATCGAACTTGAGGGGATCGTACGGATTTTCAACGTCGACCGCACGGCCGTGTTCTTCGACGCCCGGGCGCCGGAGGAATTTGCTCAGGGCAGTCTCCCGGGAGCCCACAATGTCCCGGCGGATCAACTCGCGTCAGGCGTGCTGGACACAGCTCCGTTGCCCCTGGACGATTTCAATACACGCATTGTGCTCTTCGGGCGGGACGCGGGTCAGGCGCGCGCGCTGGCCAATGCCTTGAGCAAGAGACCGTGGCACAATGTCACTTACTTCCCCGGCACCTTCGAAACACTCAGGGCGGCGATCAAATAGGCAGTCTGGTGCGGCTGCCTCGGTCTGCCCGACAGTCCATTGCAGCAGGCGCGCCCCTGAACGGCGATGCAGCGGGCAGGAGAAGTCACCATGCCAAGGAAAGCACATTTGATTGCCGGTCTTCTCGCCACACTCATGATTGCCACCTTCTTTCTATCCACCCTTCTCGTCGAGTTATTCGGCTCACACGATGCGGTGGCGACAGTCAAGCGCCTGATAGTCCTGCCCGGCCTATTCATTCTTGTTCCTGCTATCGCAGCCACTGGCGGTAGCGGTTTCTACCTCGGAAAGGCTCGCCACGGCCGGCTCGTTGACGCAAAGAAGAAAAGAATGCCGTTCATAGCAGCCAATGGGCTGCTGGTGCTTATTCCCTGCGCCATTTTTCTCAATCGCTGGGCTGCGGCCGGTGAATTCGACACAGCGTTCTATACGGTACAGGCTCTTGAGCTACTGGCCGGAACGGCAAATCTTACGCTCATGGGCCTGAATATTCGCGACGGCATGGAAATGAGCGGACGATTCCGTTCACGTACTACAACAGCTCGCTAACAAGCGCGTGGGGTTGGACTCGCCACGTCAGCGCTTCGCGCTGCCTCTGCTCACTGCTCACGCGCAACGTGAGTTCCAAACAGGATCCCGCTATATTGATCGTTCGAAGAACCGTATCTGCCTCGTGTACAGAGACCAGAGAAGCTGGCCCACCGTTTCGAATGAGCGCCTACCGTTCCGGATTCCGCGCCGCAGTCACTGCTGAGGCGAATGCCAGGAGGCTTTTACGCTCATCGTCTTCCAGCGCCAGCAGGAGGTGGGCTTCTTCGCCGTGCATCAGGCGTAGACTTAAGAACGGTTCTTCGCGACGCTTCTCTTTGTTGTCCCACATCGCATCGATCACCTGAACCTTGTCCAGCTGCCCTACCGAGACCACGTCATACCGGAAATATGAGTCGCCGATGACCATGTCGAACAACACGTTCCCGGCCGTCAGCAACAGCAGATTGAACCGGCCCTGGTCTTCGTATCCCTCCGGGAGGAACTTATTGATATGGCACAAGGCCACCTTCCGGTCGGCCAGCGCAGCGCGAATCTTCTCCTTCAGCGCCTGGTAATCGATCTGCAAGGCCTTTTCATCCGGTCCCGTGGCGGCAACGGCCGCGGCTTCCGCTTTCGAGAAAATTTCATCTGGTGACATCAACCCTGGCATGACGTGTTCTCCCCTCTGTGTCGTTGAATCCGATGTGATTTATAAGACTGCTTCCGCTGTTTTCCGTGCTTTGATCGCCCGCACCACACCTACCAGTCCGAGCCCGGCCCAGGCAAACTCCAGAAGAATGAAACCCACCCGCTGGTCCGCAATGGCCACGACTCCCAGGAGCAACGAACCGAGAATGTTCAGCGCGAGATACCCTGGGTCCAACTCACGCCATATCCCGCTCTGAATGAGCGCATACGCAGACAGAACCATCAGGGCGCCGATCACCGACATGAACTGCAGCAACATGAACGACACGCTCCTCGCAAACCACCGTGAAGGAAGTTGTACGGTAACCGGCGACCAGTCAGGATTGCAAGGGGGCCTACAGAGAGACCGATCGTCTACCGCACCGTCAGGCGGTGGGAAAACCTCGTCTGGCCCTTATCATCGACGATCGTGAGGTCGAACGACTTGTTCGTGATCCGGACAAGGCCAAAGTTATAGTAGCCCTCCTCGTTGATCAACCGCGCGGGATGTAACCCTTCGCTGGCGGGTGTGATCCGGCCCGGTCGCGCGGAAAGCGGTCCTGCTACGAACTCATGAAAATCGATGACGCCGTCCCGGTCCGGATCGTAGGCATTGGCTTGCACCCAATGCACATCGGCTGCGATGAAAACCACGTTCTTGAGCTTTTGACCCAGGATGGCATCGACGATCACCTGCCGCTCTCGCTCAAATCCCGTGCCGTCCGCCCCTCCTGCCCAGCCATCATTCCCCGGGACGCTCGTTCCCCCGCCCTTGGGAATCGAAAGCGGGACCGACGTCGCAATCACTTTCCAGGTGGCAGTCGATGCCCTCAGGCCTTCAAGGATCCATTTTAATTGAATAGGGCCCAGCATGGTCTTGGTTGGGCCATCCGGATCAGCGTTGCGACTTCGATATTGTCTGGTATCCAGAATGAAGAGCTCCAGATCAGCGCCATAGCGAACGGTGCGATAGAGCCGGTTCGGATCCTCCGGAGGCGAGGCAATCGGCCAATACTCGCGCAGCGCCTGCCGGCCGGCCGGCATCTGCTCCTCAAACGGCCCGGCAAAGTTGTTCCGCACCTCGTGATCGTCCCATGTCACGTAGACCGGGACAGTCTCCAGGAACCGGCGCAGGGACTCAGCGCCGCGCTGATACCGATGGCGCGCCCGATACTCTTCAAGCGTGGCCGCTGTGAAATCAGCGCCCGGTTCGTTCGGCGGTGAAGGACAGGCGGCGTCGGCGTAGATCGTATCGCCCAGGAATATGAAGAAGTCGGGGTTCTGTTTCCCCATGAGGTCGAAAATTGGATAGCCATCAGGACCCTGGCGACAACGACCCTGGCCACCGAGATCCCCGCTCCAGGCAAAGGAGACAGGCACGGAGGTTCGCACGTCCGGAAGCGTCGTGAATTCGCCCTTCGCCACCAGCCGGGCTTCGACGTAATTTTTCCCTTCTTCAGGTCGCCCGGCCAGGACGTGGTAGCGATAACGGGTCGCTGAAACCAACCCTTCAAGGGGGATCGTCACCGTAAAGTCCGATTCTGCGGTGGTCGTCAGTCGCGCCGTCCTCGCTACGGAGGCCTCCGCCGTCGCCAGCTTGGATATTGTGTCCCAGACCGGCGGCGGGGCCAGTTCCACCTGCACCATCGCCGGTCCATCGGTTCGAATCCAAAGCAGCGCACTCTGAGCCGTCACATCACCGACCGCAATGCCTTGAGGCAGCACATCCGGTGCAAGAACCACCGGTTCACGAAATGGGCTGTTTGCTGGAAGTCCATCCCGCGACGCCAACGTACAGCTGAGCGAGACGAGCATTAGAATAAAAGAGCAGGCAAGTTGAAGCTGAAATTGCATGGGGCAGTCCTTACCCCAGGGAGCGGGAGAGGTCAAGTCAGGGGAAAGGCGAACGGCGCGGGGCAAGAGGCAATGGGTAAGAATTACC
>DATIGF010000140.1:0-20163 GCA_035454865.1 Nitrospiraceae bacterium
GCGGGAGGAAAGGTCGGCCACTACAAGGGCCAGGCCGCCATCACGAACATGAAGGATGGAAAAGAAACCGCGGACACGCACGGCATCGCGGTGAGGAAGTAGAAGTGAGACTTTCCCGGCGGCTGGCCAAAAGGTCGGCCCGCAAGGCCGCAGGATGATTCACGACCGAGACGTACCGTCGTTGGTACGCCGCAGGGAGGGAAGCGACGAGAACGCAGCGAGCAGGCCTTTTCGCCAGCCGCCTAACTGGATTTAGCTACGTCGCCCGACGGTCCGAACCGTCCGGTGTCGCCCAATGGCCGATCGACGCGGAGATTGTCAGCCTGGCTGGAGTTAATATCGACTTCTTCAGCAGGGGGCGACCAGCCGAGCTTCTCTAACGTTTCGAGCACAATCAGCCGGAGTGCGTCCTTCGCGGTGAGCCGGACGGACGCATAGGACAGTACCCGCTCCCCTTCAGCCTCGACCTCGGACGCTTTGGGATCATAGAGGAAGGCGATCAAGGGTTCGATGGCCGTGTCGCCGATCACCGCCAGAGCCGCGGCCGCTTTTTCCCGCAAGACACCGTCTTTCAGCAACATGATCAGGTCCGGAATCACGCGGGGATCGCGGAACTGACCCAGCGCCGTGGCCGCCGCTTCCTTGATGAACGCATCTTCGCTCACGATGCAGCCCGGGGTCGGCGAGCCTTCCTGTTTGATTCCTTTCCCCTTCAATGCATCCAAGACCGCGGGGAGCGCGCGGGAATCGCCGATCATGCCGAGGGACGCGATGGCATGCCGCTTGACGACGCCGTCTTTCATGGCCTCCAGCAGCGCGTCGATCGCCCGCGAGTCGCCGATCATGCCCAAGGCGATCGTCGCATCCTCCCGAACGGCCCGGTCCGGATCTTTCAAAGCCGCAATCAGCGCGTCGACAACTTTGGCATCGCGGACCCAGGTCCGGCCGATCTGATAGTCGGTCGTCATCCCGCCCAGTGCACGGGCCGCATGGCAGCGCACCACGAAATCCTTATCCTTGAGGCTTTCGATAAGCGGGTCGACGGACGACTGACCGATGTACACGAGAGCGGTGCCTGCGGTCTCGCGAACGATTTTGGAGGAATCCCGGAAGAGTTTGATCAGCGCAGGGACGGCCCTTGGATCACCGATTCTGCCGAGGGCTTCAGCGGCGGCGCTCTTGACCGCTCCATCACGATCGCGGCAGGCGACGATGAGCGCATCGACGGCTCTGGCGTCTTTGATTTCGCCCGCGGCCTTGGCCGCATGTTCACGCACACGCCAACGCTCATCTTTCAACGCGGCGATCAGGCGGTCCAGCACGACCGGCCCCATCTTGACCATCGCCTCGACTGCCTGATTCCGGACTTCCATGATGGAATCGTTGAACAGGCCGATGAGGGCTTCAGCCGCTCTCGGGCCGCCGATTTTCGCCGCCCCGCAGCCTGCATAGGCACGCACCGACCAGAAGTCGTCGCCGCAGGCGCTGACCAGCGCGTCCAGCGTTTTGGGATCCCCCAAGTCGGCCAACGCCTTCGCCGCTTCTTCGCGCGTGGCGTCGTCTACGTCTTCGAGGGCCTCTAAGAGATCTTCAAGTACGTGCGCCATAATCAGGGTTTCTGCTCATAATAGGCGTCGCGTTCGCCGCCGTGGGGATACATGCGCTTACAGCGCACGACGAGCGTTTGGGTCCCACGTCCCTCAATACATTGATCCAACGACTTGGCAAACTCCAATTTCCCATCGAGGTTGACCACAAAGGGAAAGTCGAAGGTGAAACTGATGAACTTGTATTTCCCCGGCTTGAGCAAGAGCTCCCGACGCTCGGAGGTTTTCGGTGCATCGAGCGAATCGGGATCCGAGTTGTAGATCGATGGCGTCACCCCCGGCACTTGCCACCATGAGGCCGGAATGAGTTTCGTCGCATCGATGGTGATCGTGTGTTCTTTGAGATGAGCCGGCGGCGGCCCGGCCAGCCCTGTCCCGGGAAAGGCCAATGTTGCCAGTCCTGCCATCAATCCGGCCACTATCGGGAGCGTGCGCCCTGTCAAAGAATCGTGGACCATGATTCACTATTGCTTTTTAACGGGTGGCGCGGAGGAGGCGACCGCCGCCGTCTGGAAGATTTCTTCCACGGCCTTGCTATCCCATTCAGTATGAGTTTCAAGACCGAGGATTCGCATCACCGTCGCCCCGGTGTCGATAATCGAGACCGGTTGATGAATGACTTGGCCGTGCTTGATCCCGACGCCGGAGGCGATCCAAGGAACAACCGGCGAATCGGTCGTCGGAGCATCGGCGCCCGGGTCCGTCCCAGGCCCGCTGAGCGCTGTCACCACGACGGTGGTGCGGTCAAGCAGTTTGTATTCCTTGAACAGCTCCAGCACAGACTTCATCGCCGTATCTACTGTCCGCAACGCATCGCGATATTCCTTGGAGTTCCAGCCATGCGCCACCCCGGCCCGACCGGCCTCCGGGAGATGGACAACCAGCAGATGCGGCAGCGAGAGAATCGCGTGCCCGTACCCATGGCCGCTTGTCGCCTTCTTAAAATACTGCTGAATGTAAGCCACGATCTTGCCGGGACCACACTCAGGCCGCAACGCCCCGCACAGTTGATAGTCGGTATACGGCTCTGGCCTCGCGAGCTGGTACAGCGACTCGTCCATATAGAAGATGGCGCTGTCCCGGCCGCC
This sequence comes from Nitrospiraceae bacterium, assembly GCA_035454865.1. Lineage (GTDB taxonomy): Bacteria > Nitrospirota > Nitrospiria > Nitrospirales > Nitrospiraceae > Nitrospira_D. The sequence goes on from DATIGF010000140.1 coordinate 2,696, forward strand.
GCTCAAATCCAGGTAATCGAACATGCTGGGGGAACGAGGGTAGCCCCGGCTGAATTCAAAAGCGTTCCAGTTAATGCCGTGCTTTTCAACCGGCATGCCGGTGATCAGCGACGCCATGGTCGGAAGCCGGAGCGCCGGTTTCACCCCGGTCGCGGACCAGGTGACCGACCCATCCTTGACCAGTTTGCTCAGGCTCGGCATCGTGCCGCCCTTCAACGACTCCTGACCAAAGCCCTCCAGAACAAAGAGAATGACGTGCTCCGTCGGAGCAGTCGCGGCTATCGTGCCCTCAGTGGGTGCAGCGGCGGTTACCGAGGGAAGCCCGGTGACGGCCACACAGAAGACCGCAAGCAGACCAATTATAATCATGTGAAGATGCCGGGAGGTGTTTACCATAGAAAACGTCAACCTTGGTTTCATCGTGAGCGGGAACGCTACCTTAGCACGTGAATTTTCTGGAACGCAAGGTGGGCCGCAGGGGCGCGGAACGTCTGGCTAAACGGGTTTCCGGGTGTTATGCTAAAAATTATTGGTCGGACAGGGTTGCGGTCAACCAACGGGGTCCTGGTGCGTCAGTCCTCTAAACCAGGGTGAAGGCGATGCCCGGTCGGTCAGATCACCAGCCAGCGGCCTCGGACCCCGAGTCCCTTCCACAGGTCCATCTCCTCCTCTGCTTCCTTCTGCTTACCACTACTCTCCTGGCCACACCCCCGGCATTTGCCGAGGTCCGGATCGTCAACGCCCAGGGGGAGCACCGGATGGGAGACCGCGACACGCGCGAAGACGCGATCCGGCTTGCCACGGAATCGGCCAAGCGGAACGCACTCGAACAGGTCGCCACGTACCTGGAGAGTATCACCATCGTCGAGGGGATGGACGTCACCAAAGACGAAATCCGTACCTACACCGCCGGTTTGGTTCTCGTGCTCGACCAACAAATCAATACGACGCTCGACGGTGAGACAATCGTCGTGGGGGTCGACCTGACGGCCCAGATTGATACGGAAGAAGTCGGCCAGGCCATTGCGGCACTCCGGGAGAATGAAAACGCGCGCGTGCAACTGGCGGCACTGCAGCAGGAGAATGAACAGCTCCAGCAGGACCTCGACGCCGCAAATCAGGCACTGGCCAACGCGTCGACCCCGGATCAGGCCCTGCAAGCGTCCCTCCAGCGACAGGAAATCTTGAATCGGGTCCAGTCGAACAACATGGTCTCGCAGGCCTGGACGGACTGGGTCATTGTCTCACCGGTGGTGTATCCCAATCCCTGGGTCGGTCTGGCGCAGACCCATGCCCAGTTGAATGTCGCCCGCGGTCTGTATCCGACCAGCCCGCATGTAACGGTCGCGCAACAAGTGATTACAAGCAACCAACCGCCAGCGCCGCCAGTGACCGGGAGTGGGCCGAACCAGATGCCAAGCCATGAAACTGTTCCTCATGCCGGAGCACCGGGCACCCCGCGCACCTTGAATGAAATTACGCACACAACCCCCACGGCACCGCCGCAGATCGGGAATCAGCCCCATGCGCATCGGGAACAAGGATCTCGCAACCTGACGGATGTTCACCAACTGAATCCGCTGCTGCCGCCCTCGGCCGGCCAGCCGCAGCAATCTAGATCCATCACGCGCATGCAGCAGTTCTTGCAGCAGAATGGCGGGCTGGGACAAGCCCCCGGTTCCCATCTTCGTCCGTCGACGCCGGGATCTGCGCGGCGTGAAGCCCTTGGCGACCGGCCGCCCGCAGCCCGACGGTTGCCGCCCACAATGAACCAGATCCATCCCCCTCTGCTCCAGCAGGTACCGCGCGCCCCCTATCGACTGGCACCACAGGTACCCGGCGGTGGAGGACGCGGTGGAGGCGGTGGCCGAGGGGGTGGGAGCGGAGGTGGTGGAGGGGGGCGAGGGAGGTAAGCGATGAAGAGCGGGTTCTGGAACGTCGTCGTTGCGGTCGGTGTATGGAGCGGCGCGGGACTGCCGCTCACGCCTGCGCATGCCGCCGAGTCGGGCGATGTCCGAACACACGCGGAGCAATCCTTCAATCAACTCGGCCAACATCAGGATCAAAAAAGCCCGACTGGATCCGGCGGTAGAACACCTCTCACTGTCGAAGAACGGAACGGCGCCTATTCCTCGGATCAGTATTGGGTCGGTACGGGTCAGGGAGATTTGGCCAAAGGCACGGTCGTCTGCCAGCGTGTGTCGGAGCTTTCAGCCCGCACCGATCTGGCCAAGCAGATTCGCGTGATGGTCAAAGAACATATGGTCGATCGGGTGCGCGAGCGGAGCGGCCGCGAAACCGAACAGGATATTGAGTTGACCCGTGAGGAGATCGTGCAGGAATACTTGCAGGGCGTGAAAATCGTCGATCGCCGGATCGACGAAGAGAACAAAATCTGCACGGCCACCGCCGTCATGCTGAAAACCCCGATGCATCCGAAACAGGCACCCGACGCGGCCCCGGCCCCCCTCTCATCCAAATAGTCGTTCCGCGCCCCCAGAAACTGCGTTGCAAGTCCGCTTCGACTTGCGGTAGATACGTCCTCCCATGCCGAACGAGAATAACTTTCAGCACGACGAACTCTCGAGAAAAAGCCCCGGCGAACGACTTGCCGCGGCCGAGTTGACGACCGGCGCGCAGTCCGAATCACCCGCCTGGTTCGACGCGATGGGTCAGTGCGGAACCACTCTGGCCCAGGCAGGTGTCCGAACCATCGTCTTCTTGCACGGATCCATTCATGGCACCGACGTATTCGGCATGCAGCGATTGGATGAAGTCGGCGGACTCAAGCGCGGCTATTCTCGCGGCGTGTCGGGTGTCGATGCGCTGCTCGCCGCCATGCGCGAAGGCGGAAACGGCATTCCCGCTCTGTCAGGCGGGCTCGCGCCGCCGCTCACAAATGATGATGCCACAAAACAAATCCTTGACGATCAGCTCGGCGACGCGGGTAACTTCACACAGACCTATGTGGAGTTATGCGGGAACGCGCTCAATCAGCACCTCGCCCGACCGATCGCGTGCATTCGCAGGCTGTGGTCGTCTGAGCACCACCATCTCGGACGTGCGATGGCGGCCGTTCGTCTACTCGATGATTTGCGATCGCTCCGTGAGAGTCAGCACCTCGGGAAGGGGGACAGGGTTCTCCTGCAGGCTCACGGACAAGCCGGCCTGGTTCTCGCACTGGCTTCGAATCTCCTCTGCCCCAGCCCGATTACCGGGCGACCGAAACTCCTGACCATCCTCGCTTCCTATGCGGAGCAGAGCGGCAATGCAGAGCTGGCCGCGACTGTTCGACGCGTCGAGCCATTGCTGGCAACAGATTCCTTACTGAATGGCGCGATATTGGACATTGTGACGATGGGCACCCCGGTGCGATACGGATGGGACCTCTCCGGATTGGGAAAACTTCTGCATGTGGTGAATCACCGGAATCTCCGGACCGACGGGAAGACCTGGCTCTCCAAGATGGAGTTGCCGCAGATCACGATGGAGATGCCCATTGCCTGGGGCGGAGACTATGTCCAGGAACTCGCCGTGGCGGGAAGCGACGCCATGCCGACGACCGAAACGGCGAAGACAGCCAACAAGGCCGTGTGGGAATTGGTGGAGCCGTACGATGGTTTCGAACGCTGGCTGGAATGCGCCCGCCGGGCCGTGCGCTTCCCAGGCGAAGGCCGGTGTCTCCTGGTCGATTACAAAGACTGCACCAACTCCGCCAATATCCGCGAACACTACTACGGCCATGCGGTCTACACGCGCATGAACGCGATGCTGTTCAACACGACCGAGATCGCCAGGAATCTCTACAGTAACCTCTAGGATTACTCTTCCCGTAACTGTACCGCCAGGGGCTCCCACGAAAAGACGCCGTCGAGATAGGCGTGGCCGTTCGGCGTGGTCGCTGCGAGTTCGATGCTTTCGTACACACTGATCGTCGTGCCGCTGCCGGCTGAGGCGGAGACTTGCATGGTCAGTGCCGCACTCGGGGCCGGTGAGACAATGTCCTGATGCGTCCGGACCTGCTTCGGTGAGGCAAGGAGATTGATGAACTGCGCGGGCGGAGCCTGGCGGAATTCACCGTCGAAGGTCACCCAGAGCCGGGCCGTCGCCGAGACATGGGCGTACCATTCATCGCCCACCGCGTTGGCTTCCGCCCAATTGAAGAGTGTGTTCAACCGCGACATGATGGAGACGGTCGTCGGCTCCAATGCCGCTGGAATCTGCAAGTGTGTCGCATAACCGACGTGCACGTACCCGAGCGTATCCCACATGGAGGGATTCGCGCCGACCCGTGCCTGGGCTGACTTGCCCGGCAGGACGTGTTCGACGAAGTGGGGATTGGCGCTCAAGCGAAGGTAATTGGTGCCGTCGAGGTAGCGGATTTGATCCAGTTTGCAGAGCGTTTCATCGCGGTCGCCGAAGCCGATGGTATTCGGCGACGAGACGCTTTCAGAACTGGAAAAGATGAGCTTGCTCCAGCCGATCGGCGCGATACAACTGGCGCTCGCCGACCCGTTTAGCTTTTCCAGCACCGCCACGCGGTTCTTGATGTCCCTGAAGACCGAGTCCGCCCCCTCCTTCGTCCCGCGAACCCGTTCAACCAGGAGATTCTTTTCGAGCTTGCGCTGTTCTTCCAGCTGGCGGACGAATGAGGCCGTCTGTTTATCGAGTTCCAACACTGGTACCATCGGATCCCCCTTTTCATAAGAAGCGCTCCAAAGAAGATGGAAGCCGAAGGGAGATCAGCAAGATGGGTGCCCCGGCTAAACCCGCGCAAACTGGCTATAGATAATAGTTAACCGAAGGCAAAGACCGACTCTGAGGACAGGTTTGAACGGTCAAGAACCGAAGTTCCTTGCCCGCATACCCTGATTTGAGGTGAGGCCCGCTGATTCAGAATCACCGGCGACCGGTTTTCAACTCATCAGGCTGTCTATTTCTTGAAAATCAGCCTCGGCTCCGTCATGTTTCCCATTGAGACCGCCACCAGTTCCCACCCGCTTGCGCCGAACTCGTTTAGCTTGGTCTGCATGTTCTGGGTGTCGGGGAGCACCTCGACGATCTGGTACTGGAAGCGTTTCGGCTCTTGGGCCTTCGCGCTGAACGGCTGCCCTATGAGAAGCAGGAATCCCAACGCGCCGAGACTGACGCCTGCGATCAACCAGGCTGCCGATTGAGGTACGGTCTGCATAGCTTGCCTCACTTTGTTTGCGTTGTTATGGGTGCGCGACGCGCCAGTTCTTACCGATACCGAGGTCCACTTTCAACGGGACCGAGAGGCCGAGCTGCGTCCCGACCGCTTCCATCTCGTGCTTCACCAGCCGCTTCGCCTCGTCCAATTCCTTCTCCGGCGCTTCGAAGATCAACTCGTCATGAACCTGGAGGATCATCTTGGTGTGCGGCATCTCTGCGTGGAGCGCCTTGTGGACGTTGATCATCGCGACTTTGATCAAGTCCGCCGCCGAGCCCTGGATAGGGCTGTTTACCGCCATCCGCTCGCCGAAGCCGCGCTGCACCGGATCGCCGCTCTGCAGTTCGGGAATCGGCCGGCGGCGGCCCAAGATGGTCGTGGTGTAACCTTTCTCTTTCCCCTCGGCGATGTTCCGATCCATGAGGGCACGCACGGCGGAGAACTTCTCGAAGAACGTCTCGATGTACTTCTTCGCGTCTGCCTGCGACACGCCGATGTTTTGTGAGAGGCCGAACGGGCTGATGCCGTAGACAATCCCGAACACGACGGTCTTGGCCACGCGCCGCATATCGCGCGTGATCTGGCTGGACGGGAGCCCGAAGATCTCCATGGCCGTCGCCATGTGAATGTCTTCTCCCTTGGCAAAGACGCTGATCAAGCGCGGGTCTTGCGAGAGATGCGCCAGGATACGCGGCTCAATCTGGCTGTAGTCGGCACAGAGCAGTTCGTGGCCCTTCGGCGCGATGAAGGCTTCCCGGATACGGAGACCGTAGTCGCCCTTCACGGGAATGTTTTGCAGATTGGGCTCGGTGGACGACAGTCGCCCGGTCGCGGCAACGGTCTGGTTGAGGGAGGTGTGCAGCCGCTTCGTGTCCGGATGGATTAACTCAGGCAGCGCATCCACATAGGTGGATTTGAGCTTGCTCAGACTGCGATAGCTCAGAATCTGCGCCGGTAGTTCATGCTGGGTCGCAAGCTGCGTGAGCGTGTCTTCATCCGTCGAGTAGCCGGTTTTCGTTTTCCGTCCCGGCTTGAGCCCGAGCTTCTCAAACAGGACCGTTGCCAGCTGCTTGGGGGAGTTGATATTGAACTCGCCGCCGGCCAACCCGGCAATCGCCTCCATCATCCGGTCGAGTTCGCGTTCCAATTCTTTGCTCAGCGCATGCAGCCCTTCGACATCCAGCAGAAACCCGTTCCGTTCAATCTCGGCCAGCACCGGCACCAGCGGCATTTCCACGTCCTGAAACAGCGCCAGGCTCCCCTGCTCCTTGAGGCGATCGAGCAGGAGCGGAGTGATTCTCGCAATGACGCCGGCGGCCTCCGCCGCCTGTTCCTGCGAGCCGCTGTCCACATCGAACAACGATTTCGGCGCCTTCGCCTCTTTGTCGTGCCCGCCCAATCGATACCCCAGGACCTCGAGAGCGAGCGTGTCCAGTTGATGATCGCGGCGGTTGGGATTCAGCAGATAGTCCGCCACCATCGTATCGAAATAGGGACCCGGCAGGGTCACGCCGATGCGGTGAAAAGCCAACAGGGTCGCCTTCAAATCGTGAACGGCTTTGGTCCTGGACGCATCGTGCAAGAGCTGCGTGATCGGTCGCATGTACTCGTGGACGTCGAGTGGAATGAATGCCGTCTTTCCGCCTGACGAGAGCGCAATCCCTTGCACGTCCGCCTGCACCCCGGACCCGCCGGCAAGCAGGCACTGCACGGCCAGGGTCTCGTTCATCGGCAAGGAGTCCGCGAACGCTCGGGCCGCTTTCTCGTTCTGAATGACCTCGGTTTCGACCTGCGCTGTCGCCGCCGGCCCGTTCGCTGCCTGAATCGACTTGAGCAGCGTAGTGAATTCCAGCTCGCGGAGCAGGTCGCTGAGCTGGTCTGCGTGAGGCGGCTTGATTTGAAACGCCGCCGGATCGAATTCCACCGGACTCCCCATTTCGATCGTCGCCAGCCGGCGGCTCAACCGCGCGTTCTCGGCCTGTTCGATCAACAGCGCCTTGACCCGCGGCGGTGTGACCTCGTCCACGTGCTGCAGCAGGTCTTCGATGGTCCCGAACTGGGCGATCAATTTCATGGCCGTCTTTTCGCCGATGCCTTTCACGCCGGGGATGTTATCCGTCGCATCACCCATTAGTCCCATGATCTCCACGACCCGCGCCGGTTCGACCCCGAATCGTTCGCGGCACTCCGCTTCGCCGAACCATTTGTCTTTCACGGGATCGTAGATGCGGACGTGCGGGGTGAGGAGCTGAAACATGTCTTTGTCGCCGGTGACGATGACGACGTCATACCCTGCCTGTTCGGCCTTGCGCGCCAGTGTGCCGATGAGGTCGTCGGCCTCATAACCGGCCTGACGCAATCCGGGAATGGCGAGCGCGTCGACGACACGATGAATGTAGGGGATCTGCGCCTTCATCCCGTCGGGCATGGGCGGGCGCTGGGCTTTGTACTCCTTGAACTCCTCATGCCGCATCGTCGGCCCTTTCTCGTCGAACGCCACGGCCAGCCCGTCAGGCTGACGTTCACGGATGATCTTCAGCAGCATGGTGGTGAAGCCGTACACCGCGTTGGTCTGGAGACCTTTGGAATTGTTCAGAGCCGGGAGGGCGAAGAAGGCGCGGTAGATGTAAGCGCTGCCGTCGATGAGGTAGAGGGTGGGCATGGTTAAGGCAAACGTAACAAGGTCACGGGCAAACGTTTGGGCGTACTTTCTACTTTACACTTTTAGCTTTTCACTTATCAGGGGCTATCGTAAGCGGCGGCTTGCCGAACCTCTCACGCATACCGTTGATCGCGCTCAAGATAGTCGGTTGTCCGATCATCTTGGCTTCGAGTTTGCGTTTGCCGGGGAAATCCAACATAGAGACCCCGATGAGTATGGTCAGAATCCCTTGGCCCGGCAGAAACAGCATCAGAAAACCGGCAAAGAGGAAAATCGCTCCGACGACGTTCTTGACAAGGTGGCCGAGCACCCGCAGGACCGGATGGTGATCCTTCATCCAGGGACGCGGCACCCGGATATCGAAAAAATCGGCCGGCAGGCGCACCAGAATGAAGGGGATGGCGATGAGCGACCCGACAAAGAAGACGATGGACAGAAGCGTGAGACTAACCAGCGTTTCCGTCGAGACGAACCGGTGAACCGTTGAAAGCAGGCTGTCCATCGGTCGGCATCCTAGCATGCGCCCCCAAGCCCCTCAAGGCGAAGCAGGCCCCAGTCCTGTGTTTACGCAGCAGCAGGCGGCGGTTATAATCACCCCCGCACGGAGCCTCAGTATGAATCCTCGCCATCCACAGTCGACGGTCTTCAGCCTCCTCCTGGCGCTGATGCTCTGCGGTCTTCCTCTTGCCCATGCGGGAGACCCATCGTCCGCCTCCTCCCCCGGCGAAGAACTCCGGATCGAGATCACCAAGAAAGGTCTGGGCAAGGAAGTGGTGATCTCCCAGGGCGCGAGAGAATGGTTCATGCTGATCGAAGTAACGCCGGAGAACAGTGTGGTCGTCCGGCAGGAAAAGGACCACGACAAGTATCTTGTCGATGAAAGCGAAACCCACGATCGCCCCATGACGCCCGGCGAAGTGGATGCCGCGATTGCCGATTACGTGAACAGCGTGAAGACGCGTGCGAAGCAGTAACCCTCCCATGTCACACAAACCCAAATTTGTCATCTTCGCCCATAACGCCACCTACGACAAGCTTCACCAAGTGGCGACGCTCGGCATGACCGCGGCAGCCATGGGCAAAGACGTGATCGTTGTGTTGCTGTTCTGGACGATCAAGAAACTGGCCGAGGGGAAGATCGACCAGATTGATTTTCCGCCGGAGTACGCCGCATCCGCCGAGGAAGTCGCCCGGCTCTTGAAGGAGAAGAAGGTGCCGAAGATTTCGGAAATGTTTCAGGACGCGAAACACGTGGGGAAGTTTCGTCTCATCGCCTGCAGCGCCGGCCTGGAATATATGGGTGTGGACAGCGCGGCGGTCGAAAGGAACGTTGATGAAGTGTTGGGCCTGCCCGCCATTCTGAGCCTCACGACCGACGCCGAAACGAAGCTGTTCATCTAAGCGGTCTATCTCATCCGTCTGGTCTGTCGTGCCTGCTACGATCCGTCTGCGCACCAGAGAGACAAGATAGACCAGACGGACCAAGCTACCGCGACTTTGCTACCCCCACCCGATCGCAATATGGTGTCAATTTGCACTGGCTGCAGAACGGCGAGACCGGCTGGCAGAGATTCTGACCGTAGGGCACCAGCAGATCGTTGAAGGTGATCCAATATTCTTTGGGGAGCTTGCGACGGAGGACCTGTTCGCTCTCTTCGGGCGTTTTCGTCTTGATATAGCCCCAACGATTACTGATGCGGTGGACGTGTATATCGACACAGATCCCGGGCTTCCCATACCCGACCGTCACGACCAGATTGGCAGTCTTGCGCCCGACCCCCGACAACGTCACCAGTTCATCGATAGAATCGGGAACCGTCCCGCCATACACGGTGAGCAGCCGGCGACAGATGAGACGAATCGATCTGGCTTTCGTCCGGTAAAAACCAACGGGGTAGATCGCGCGCTCAATCGTACCGAGCGGTACTTTGAGCATTGCGGCAGGCGTGTCCGCCAGGGCGAAGAGCCGCTCGCTCGCTTCGCCGGTCGTCTTATCTTTTGTACGAAGGCTGAGGAGACAGGAAATCAGGATACGAAATGGATCGCGTTTGGATTCCCGGGCTACGACTCCAACAACCGGTTCTTGCCATTGGCGGATTTCCCGCCTGACGATCCGGATCGCGGCATGGATCTGGTCCTGACGCATCGGACAAGGATCGCGTGGTGATGAAATCCTAACGGAGGGATTGCGGATGGAGCAGAACGACGGCGACGCCGTCGATTACTCAGGCTTCCGTTTCGACAACCACTTCTGACGGCGCCGTTGAGCCTCGCGTTGCTTTGCCTTTTTCCTGACACTGGGCTTCTCGTAGTAGCGGCGACGCTTCAGCTCGCGGAATAATCCTTCGCCTGCCAGCTTCTTCTTGGCTACCTTCAGAGCTTTTTCGACGTTGTTATTGAATACTTTGATTTCCATCCGGTCCGACTTTCCACTTTCTCAGGCCATGCCTGTCTGCACCCATGACATTACTTACTAGGCGGCGGAGTGTAACATAGCACCCTCAGTTCCTCAAGACTTCGCGCAGTCGTCGAAATCCTCTGGAGCAAACTGTTAGTAAGTTGCTGATTTGTTTGCATTTTTATGTTCACCTGTGCTGTATGAAGCCCCGCGTCGGCGGCCGCAACTGCCATAATGACCCCTACCGTCAAATCCGAACTGACGGCTGGCTTCGCTGCCTTGAGACAGGACTGAATCACCCACCCCGCCCGGCAGGCAGTCTCGGCAATTTCCACAGGGACCTCTGTGGCTTTCTCCCAGGCAAGGGCGATTTCCCGCGATCTGTCCGGATGCTCTGTCGGAATCCTGCGGGCCTGAGACACTCCCTGATATGCATCGATATCCGACTTGATCAGAGCATGGAGCCGTTGGCTTAACTGCACCAATTGCTGTTGGGCCTCGTCCTGAGCGCCGAGACGTGCGCCCATCACACCTAAAGAAGCAGCCAAGGCTCCGACCACTGCCGCCACGCTCCCGCCCGCCGGTGTCGGCTTGGCTTCCGCCACTGCGTCGAGAAAATCAGCAAGTGTCGAATCGCTCCCGATGCCCTCCGACATGGCGGCTGCGATCCTTGTTTCGAGGACCTGCGCTGGATCGAATCGTTCGAACTGTAGGGCCGCAGCGGCTGCCTGATCCAATGCCGCTTGAGGCACCAACCCGATCAGTTCACTCCCGACAATCTCGACGCCAAGTTTCGCGGCCTCCCCGTTCACGGCCTGAAATGCCAAATACATCGAGGTGGTCCTGTAGTCCGTGAGATTCATCGAGACTTGCACCATGCTCCGACTGGCTAAAGCCACACCGATCGCCTTCAGGCCGGGCAAGCCCCCGTTTGAATGTCGAATGGTTTTCGCGATCGCTTTGGCCACGGTCAGATCGCTGGTGTTCAGGTTCACATTGAAGGCGATGAGCGGCCGGCGCGCCCCGATGATGACCGCTCCGGCCGTCGCATGCAGCCGTTTCGGACCGAAATCCGGCGCCCAGGCGGGATCCGACTCCATCCGTGAAGCGAGCCCCCGCAGCCCTCCCCGCCTGATGTTCTCCAGCGTCGCATGGTCCGGATGTATCGCGGCCTGGTCATAGAGGAAAACCGGAATCCCCAGCTCCGCACCTACCTTCTGTCCGATACGACGAGCCAGTTGCACACAGTCCTCCATGGTCACACCCTGAACGGGAACGAACGGCACGACGTCCGTCGCTCCCACACGCGGATGCACGCCGTCATGCCGCCGAAGATCGATGAGCTCGGCGGCAACTTTCATTGCCCGGAACGCGGCCTCACCCACCGCCTCGGGCAGACCCGCGAAGCTCAACACCGACCGATGGTGATCGCCATCCATCGTATGATCCAGCAGCCAGACATCAGGTACAGAATTCACCGCCGCGATGAGGGCCTGAACGACGGCGGGATTCCGGCCTTCGCTGAAATTCTGGATGCATTCGATCATCTGCGGCATAGTCTCTCCAGGGGTACGAAACGACGAAGCCGGAGGGGATCTCCATTCCCTCCGGCTTCATCTCATCACGAGTGCGTATGCTCGTCGAGGCTTTACTACTTCGTCTTCTTCACGAAGGCTTTGTAAATTCGACCCGACGTCGCTTGCTCTTCTTCCATACCCATCATCTGATGTCCGGTAGTCTCGCACCAGGCCGGCATGTCCTTCTTGATCCCTTCATCGTCGGACACCACTTCAAGTACCTGCCCCAGCGCCAGCTCTTTGATTTTTTTCGACGTGAGGATAATCGGCATCGGACAGAAATATCCAAGCGTATCGAGTTTCACATCGGCCTGCAGCATCAATAAGACTCCCGGCTAGCGGGGAGCGGCAAGGGACTAGAGGAAGAATCCGACCCCTCGCCCCTGGCCTCGTGCCTCTAGCCTTTCAAATGAACAGGTTCACATTGCCTTGCTTCGCTTCCGCCAGATAGGTCGTCACCCCGGCGAACTGATCGATTCCGTCGATCAAGGTATCCTTGGTAATCCCCATGAGGCCCATCGTGGTCGTGCAGGCGATGAACCGCACCCCTAAGTCCAGGGCCGTCTGCATCAACTCAGGGACACCCGGCATCCGGTTCTGCTTCATCACCTTCTGCATCATTTTGGTGCCCAGCCCGCCGAAATGGAATCGGGACAAGGGGAGCGTTTCGGCGCCGCCCTTATTGAGTACCCCGAACATCCGGCGGAGCCAGTCCTTCGCGGAACTGGTCGCCCCCTTTCGGCGGATCGCATTAAGTCCCCAGAAGGTGAAGAAGACCGTGACCTGCATTCCCATCGCGGCTGCGCCGGTGGCGATGATAAAAGCTGCCATCGCCCGGTCAAGATCTCCGCTGAGCAACACGATGGTCACTCGATCGGGCTTGCTGTTCTGCAACTCCGCCAGTGCAGCCGCCGGTTCAATTTGTGCCACGTTCATGAGTCACCTCTCAGGGGACACGTTCTTCCACCGCTAATTACACGAAGAAAAAACTATAGTATGCGTTTCTTTTTATTGTCAAGGTAACGACCAGCTCTGTCTCGAACCGGCAGAACCTTGACCTTCGTACTGTCGGTCGATATAGTGCTCTTTATCCTTTCTGTTCCCCTCATGCTCTGCGTGGCTACCCCTTCCCATTGATGACCGCCATTCAAACACAAACAGCTGAGTTCAAACCGTCCAGAAGCGGCCCCTTGTTCGGGTTCTGGTATCCGGCCGTTCTAAGCTCTCGGCTCCGTTCGGGCCGTATGCTCCCGCAAGTCCTTCTGGGATTGCCGCTCGTCTTGTGCCGCGACGCAACCGGCCGGGTATCGGCGCTCCGGGACATTTGCCCCCACCGAGGGATGCCGCTGTCATTCGGCCATTTTGATGGCGAGCGGGTGGAATGTCCGTATCATGGCTGGCAGTTTGACATGACCGGGCGTTGCCAGCACATTCCGGCGTTGATCGATGGCGAGTCGCAGATTGAGAAAATCGGAATCACCTCGTACCCCTGCGAGGAACGGGACGGGTACGTCTGGGTCTTCCTCGCCGACTCCGGTCAAGAGAATGGTGCAAGACCCGAGCTACCGCGCCTCCCGCTGCCGTCACAGCCTTATCGCCTCTTTCATATTTCAATGAAGCTCAGTTGTAGCGTCGACGATGCGGTCATCGGTTTGATCGATCCCGCGCACGGCCCATTCGTCCACCAGAGCAAATTGTGGCGGACGCCGGAAAGCGGGCATGAGAAGGCCAAGACCTACGAGCCGATCCCCAACGGATTCCGCATGGTGACGCATCCCCCATCGAAGAACAGCACCCCTTACAAGCTGCTGACTCTGTTCTCCGGCGGCGAATTGACCACGACCATCGATTTCGTCCTCCCCAATCGCCGTTTTGAATTGATCCAATGCGGCCGCCTTTGGGTATCCATGAGCCAAGCGGTCACGCCCATCACCGAGCAGGAGTGCCGCTTCGACTTTTCCGCCGCCTGGAATGTTCTGCCCTGGGTGCCCTTCATTAAGCCCTTATTCCGGTTCTTTGCGAAACGATTTCTGGCCCAGGACAAGCTCGCCATGGACCGGCAGGCCATCGGTCTCCGGTACAAATCGCCGCTGATGTTGCTGGGCGATGCCGACACGCCGGCGAAGTGGTATTTCAAGCTCAAGTCCGCTCATCTCGCTTCGGTCCAGACAGGGCAGCCGTTCGAACATCCGCTCAAGGGCCCCGTGACTCTGCGATGGAAAAGTTAACCCGTCTCCTTCCCCCCATCGGGCTGATCGCCGGTGTCCTGTTGACCGGACTCGTCGCAGCTCAAACGAGTCCCGCCCCGCCGGTCGTGACCGTTCCCGCGCTCGGCGTCCAGGGGGAAAACCTCCCCGGAGTCGTCAATTTCATCTTGATTCAATTTGATCGGACTGCGGGGCAGGATGGCCCCATCGTGCAGTTCAATGAAGTCAGTTTTGGAGGCGGCTCGCTGGTAGGTGAGGAGTGGAAAGAAGGCGCCCGTCGGGCGGTTCAAGCCGTAGCCCAAACCGTCGGTGACGCGGGTCGTGACTGGCTGATCACTATCAAGAATCGTTCGATGACGCACTTCACCGACGGGATGAGTGCCGGTGCTGCCATCGCCGTCGGAATCATGGCCGCATACAAGGGCGATGCGATCGAACCGGATGTCGCTCTGTCCGGTCAGATTACGCCGGATGGTCGACTCGACGTTGTGGGAGGCTTACCGGTGAAGATCGAGGCCGCAGCAGAGGCTCATTACCGCACGATCGTGCTGGCGCGAGACCAGACGCTCACCCCCGACTGGAACCTCGCAAAGGAAGTTGCCGCCCGAATGCAGGTTCAACTCATTCGGGTCGGTACACTGGAAGAAGCCTACCAAGTCATGACGGGAAAATCCCGCTAGCTCCGGATCTCCCCGGACTGTGTCTCGCCGGATAAGATAAGCCCCATCGCCCGCCGGATCTGATCACGAGTGCCGAGAAGCACGATGATGTCGCCGGCGAGGAGTCTGGTTTTTTCCGCCGGATTGGACTCGGTTACACCGCTTCTGGTCCAGGCAATGATCGAGGTGCCGGTCCGCGGCCGAAGCGCAAGCTGAGCGAGCGTCTTCCCGGCCGCCGGCGAATCCTCTTCGATCCGGCAGGTTTCCACTTCCACATCGCTGAGCGTGCCCCCGCGAAGATGATGGGCCAGTTCCGGCAACTCACTACGGCGCAACAGGGCATAGCCTTCGCGTCTGATCTGTTCGGCCTTCCGCATCACGAAATCCTGCGGCATGTTGTAGGTCCGCAGCACCAGTGCAAAGATTTCGATCGACGTTTCGAACTCCTCCGGCACCACATCGTCCGCGCCCAGCTGATGGAGCTCCTCTAACTCGCGCAAATAGCGCGTCCGTACGACAATGCGGAGCTTCGAGTTCAAGCCACGCGCGACCTGCACGGTTCGCCGGGCCATGAAAGGATCGGATATTGCGATCACTAAGACGCGCGCATCCTCGATCTTGACGTGCCGGAGCACGTTCGGATTGGTCGCATCGCCATAGTAGAGCGGCAACCCGTGCTGCGCTTCGCGGCGCACTGTATCACCGTCCAGATCCAGCGCGATGTAGGGGACCTCGGTTTCACCCAACACGCGGGCCAGATTCCGTCCGTTCAGGCCGTATCCCACGATAATCACATGATCTTTGATGCGAAGATGCCGCCCTTCCGTCTCAAGCACATGAGCCGTCGTCCGACCGGGAAACCAATGGCGGACCCGCTGGATCGCCTCGACCCGTCGAGCGAGATGCGGTGACAGCTGCATCAGGAACGGGGTGATGATCATGGAACAGACCGATACCGCCAGGAAGATCTGATAGGGCGATCCGGAGAGAAGCCCGTTCTCCTGGCCGACCTGCGCCAGGATGAAACTGAATTCACCCACCTGTGCCAGGGCAATGCCGGTCATGACGGCCGACCGCGGCGGCACAGACACGGCCAGCACGGCTCCGGCTCCGCTGATGAACTTCACGAGCAGCACCACGACCAACAAGCCGGTCACCACCGCGGGATACTGGAGCAGAACACGCCAATCCATGAGGATGCCGATAGACACGAAAAACAGGCTGTTGAAACTATCGCGAAAGGGCAGCACCTCCGCCATCGCTTGATGGCTGTACTCGGACTCGGAAATCACGAGTCCGGCGATGAACGCCCCCAATGCCAGCGACAGTCCGCCCAAAGAGGTCAACCAGGCAATCCCGAGGCACAGTACGATGATCGTCAGTAGAAAGAGTTCGCGACTCCGGCTGCGGACGATGTGTTCAAGCAGCTTCGGCACCGCGTACCAGGCCGCCGCTACGACACAACCGACCACCACCACCGATTTGCCCAAAGTGAAGAGGATCGAGCCGACCGCCCCTTCGCTCGGGCTGGCCAGGATCGGCGCCAGAAGGATCATGGGGACCACCGCCAGGTCTTGAAAGACCAAGATGCCGATGATGGCGCGGCCGTGAAGCGAATCGCTGTCTCCACTGGCCGCCAGGGCCTTCAGAACGATCGCCGTGCTGCTCAGCGACAGCAGAAAGCCCCAGAAGATCGCCTGCGGTCCGGGCAAGCCGGCGATCATGCCACCCAGCCAGACGATGGCAACGACTCCGCCCACCTGGATGGGGGCGGCAATGAAGAGCAGGCGCCGAAGCGATGCGAGTTGGACCAACGAGAATTCAATGCCGATCGTGAACAGCAGCAGCACCACCCCGATCTCCGCCAGGACTTGTACCGTCCCGACATCCGAAATCAGGTTGAAGCCATGCGGGCCGATCAAGGCTCCGGCCACAAGAAATCCGGCAATGGAGGGCAATCGGAACTGATGAAAGAGGAACACCACCGCGATCGAGACGGTGAAAATAATCAGCAGATTCCCGAGCACGCCGTAGTCGGTCATGAAGATTCGTATCTCGTCGTCCGTCTCTCGTCCCGGAGCTATTTACATGTCATCCGTTTTGATCCCTTACTCACGCTTCACGGGAGAGAGCCGCAGGATACCTGAGGCCCACTCAAGGGACAAGGCAAAGCTGCTTGTCCGGCTCCGCGTAAGGGGATACAGTGGCGACCAACGGAGACAGGATGATTCGAGCCATCATTTTTGACTTCAACGGGGTGATCGTCGACGACGAGACCTCGCATATTCTTTGTTTTCAGCAGGCCCTCTCGGAGGTCGGCCTCTCGTTGACTGCCAAGGAGTACTACGACACCTATCTGGGAATGGACGAGCGCACCTGCGCCGCAATGCTGTTGGCTGCGCGCGACGGCAGATGTGACCGTACAAAGCTCCGGCAGGTGACGGACCGCAAGGCGGAACTCTTTCGTGTCCACAGCGCACAACACAAGCCGGCTCTCTTCCCCGGAGTCGTCGAGTTTGTGAAGGCCGCTCTTCAAGATTACCGGCTTGCCGTTGCGTCCGGGGGACGACGCGAGCAGATCCATCAGGCCCTCCGCGAAACGGCGATTGAAAAGGATTTCGAGGTGGTCGTGTCCGCCGAAGACTGTCCCGTAGGCAAGCCCGACCCCGCCGTCTACCTGCTTGCACTGCAACGGCTGAACGAACGACGGCCGGAACGGCCGCCACTCGCTCCGCGGGATTGTCTGGTCATCGAGGATTCAAAGGCCGGGATTC
>DATIGF010000141.1:0-22041 GCA_035454865.1 Nitrospiraceae bacterium
CGGATCAGTCTAGTTTACTTTCAGCCAAGTCACGAAATTGCACCTCATAAAGACGACGATATAGATCAGATCCCCTTAATAATTCCTCATGAGGCCCACAGGCAATTATTTTGCCATGGTCAAGGACTGCGATTCGATCCGCACTCCGGACTGTCGAGAGGCGGTGCGCAATGACCAACGTCGTGCGGCCCTTCACCAAATTGAATATTGCTTGCTGCACCAACTGTTCGGATTCCGAATCCAAGGACGAGGTTGCCTCGTCAAGAATCAAGATCGGCGGATCACGTAGGATGGCACGAGCAATCGCGAGTCGCTGGCGTTGTCCACCGGACAGCGCAGCCCCGTTCTCCCCTATGAAGGTGTCAAATCCCTGGGGCAATCGCTCTACGAATTCCAATGCATAAGCGGCTCTGGCCGCAGCCGCGATCTGTTGCTCTGTTGCATCGATTCGACTATACGCAATATTGTTCCTGACCGTGTCATCGAACAACTCCGTCTCTTGAGAGACGAGCCCGATCTGTCGACGCAGCGACTGAAGAGTCCCTGCGCTGATGTCGACTCCGTCGATGAGGACTTGTCCGGCTGTCGGTTCATATAACCGAGGAATCAAATTGGCGAGTGTGGTCTTCCCACTGCCGCTGTGACCTACCACCGCCACTACTTCGCCGGCGTGAATTTTCAAGTTGATGTCCGCAAGAGCCAATGGCAAGTTGTCGCCATATCGAAAGCTAATGCCCTTGAACTCCAGCGACTGCGAAATTGGCTGTAGATCTACCCGACCCTGATCCAGGTCCTCTTCCGTTTTTAAATCGAGAGTCTCAAATACTCGTTGCACTCCGGCCATCAACTGGTGAAACGAATTGTTGGCTGAGGCAATACGTTTGAGCGGGGTGTAGGTCATCAGCACTGCGGCAACGAACGATAGCAACGCGCCTGGCGTCATCATGCCGTGAATGACCAGGTGCCCCCCATATAAAATAAGCCCGACCATTCCTATCCCGCCAACTATCTCCATGAGGGGCGAGGTCACGGCAGACCACTGACCCGATTTCACAAACGTGCGGACGAGCCTCCTGTTACAGACACGAAACCGATCGTTCTCTACCGATTCCTTGCTGTAAATCTTGAGTGGACGGATACCGGCGAACACTTCCTCCACCAGTGATGTGAGAGTCCCGGATAATTCCAGTCCCTGCTTCGACAACCATCGCAATCGTCGTCCGATCCTGAGCGCAACGAGCATTGAAACGGGGGCGACAATAACGAGTGGAAGTGCCAGCTTCCAACTTTGAATAAAGACCACTCCCACCATTCCGACAAACGTGATGGACTCCTGAATCACGTTCTTGACTATGACCGGCAGTGCCTGCCCCATGACCACTGTGTCGTTGGTGATGCGTGCAATTGACCGGCCGGAGGAATTCTCGTCATGATATCGCACCGGCAAACGTATCATTTTAAAAAACAGTTGTTCACGAATGTCTGCGACCACCAAGTTGCTGACATACGTAAGCAGATAACCCTGGAGATAGGCAAGAAGACCCTTTGCGATCGCAGCGCACATGACCACAATGGAGAACCAGATTAGCAGAGCCTGGTCTTGCTTCACTAATACTTCGTCAAAGAACGGGCGTATCAGCCAAGCGTAGGCAGCCGTGACAGCAGCAATACCTCCAGAACATACGCAAGCAAAGGCGAGTCTGGGCCAGTATGGCTCAATGTATCGAAGCAGACGAGCAAGCGCTTGGATGTCGGCATGACCATGCATTGGTGCAATCACTTCATTTCATCAGCCAGACACTCTATTGATCGCCGTTTGAAAATTCTCTTTGGGGTCCAATTTTTTGGCTTGTGGATGGCCGGGCTTCCATTACCCGGATTGCTGAACTACGAAACCTCGGCCATCTCAATAGAAGCAACGCCGCTCCACCGCCGAGCAACCCGCCGATCATCCAGCCCCCGAGTATATCGGTGACGTAATGCGCGCCCACATACACGCGAGCAAACCCGACGAGTCCCACAATCGGCCAGCTTATCCAACCGGACCGCGGATAGAGCACTTGGAGAAAAGCAGCCGCGGCTGCGGTGTTAATGGCGTGATTTGAGGGAAAACTGAACAGGCCGCCGCAGCCACCAGGCTCAACAGTGATCGCCTGGCTCAGTGCGCGACAGGGCCGGACCCGCTCCACAACCCATTTCAATTGCCCCCCGAACAAATCCGCAAGCCCAATGGCTCCAGCAAGAACGGGGGCGCTCATCAGGGCTTCACGCCTATTGGCCCAGATCCAATACGCTATCGCCAACCCTGCTGGAAGATAGAGCGTGCTACGGGTCCCGAGGAGCAGGAAAAATTGGTCGAAGGCGGGCGAGCGGCCGGCCAGCCCGTTGATAGCTAGGAAGAGGGAGTCATCCACACTCATGCGTGCGACGATACGGCGTGACTCGTCATTCGTCAACTATCATACGGAGAGAAACGGTTTGTCTGGTCTATCTGGTCTGCCTGGTCTGTCTGGTTTGTCTGGTTTGGTAGATTGTCCGGGTTGGGGTCTATTCTTGCCTGTGCCATCAGCTATCGGCCATTAGCTCATTGCGGCATCAGTGCGTGCGGAAATGAATGCGGACCGTGAGTTCCCCGTCGATGGGATCGTCGCCTTTCATTTGCGGATCGAACGTCCACTTGCTCAGCGCCGCGATGGCGGCCTGCGTCAGTTCCCGGTGCCTCGCCGGTTCGAGAACCACCACCGTGACTCTGGCTTCTTTCGTAACCAGCATGCGGGCCTTCATCCAGTCGTCTAGAACCTTGCCATCGAGGGCAGGAGGAATGCCTGGCCAGGGCGTCGATTTGGGCACGGGACCGAGTTGTTGGTCCCTATTCAGCGACAGTCCGTGAACATGCACCTCCGGCAGTTCCAGGACATCTTCATAATGGTCGCTCTCATGCGTCGCCTCATCGCCGGCCACCGCGAAGGCGAGAACCGGCCAGAGCCAGAACGTCACTCCTGCTGCAAACACCGCCAGAATCCGCGCAGTTCTCATACTTTCCCCTCTTGCATCGTTGCCACGCTTTCAGCCATCAACAATCGGCCTTTAGTCCATGTAGATCCAACCCCGCCGATCGCTGAATGCTGAAAGCTGATCGCTTCTTAGGTCAGAAAAACCATTGCACGCGGAAGAAGTACGACCTCGGCATTCCGGCATGGGCGATACCGAGACCGATACTGCCCTCCCCCGAGTTGTAAAAGTACTTCTCGTTGAACATATTAATCAGGTCAAACCCGAGCAACATTTTCTGATTATGCCAGGGTAATGGAATCACGTGCGTGATCGAGGCATTATAAACTGTGTAGGAGGGCTCATGGGAGGAATTTGTCTTCGCGCCTTCCTCCGCCGTCCTGAGCCCGTAGCCGTACAACATCTGGCCTGAAATATTAGTCCGCTCCAGCAGCTGATAGTTGAGCACGGCAGAGCTGGTCACAAACTGGGAGTGATCGCAGAACACTCCGCCCTTGGAGTTGATATCGTTAATTTCCCCCTGGTCAAGCAGGTACTGACCGGATTGCAGCCCATAGCCTTTACACTGCCCCCAGCCCGCGGTCCCGCGCCCCGTCAGCTTATCGTCGAATTTGACCGCCACCTGGCCGTCGATACCTCGAGTCCAGCCACGCTCGAACGCAAAGAAGTTCAACAACGGGGTGGAGCCGAATTGACCGGCATCGGACAGGTAGTTCGCGAGCTTGTAATATCCCGTTACTTGTAGCATCGCAAACCGGCTGACGACGTGATAGCTGCCCACCTCGAAATAGTGAGAGCGCTCGGCGCGTGGCCGGAAGCCGGTCGGGTCGTCAGGCGCGGCAGTGGTGTTTTGGGTATTGAGGTTTAGAAAGGCCACCTGCTCGATGTTGGGCGGAGTGAACTGCCGGCCATAGTACGCGTGGAAGACGTTCGATTGGTTCAGTTTGTAGGTCACGCCGACACGCGGGCTGACCTGTCCTTCGTTGTAAAATCCTTGGATCGCGTCTCCACGTACCCCCAAATTCAATGTCCAGTGGTCGTCCAAGGTCCACTGGTCCTGTAGCCAGATTTCCTGCCTGGTTTGAACGTTCTGGTTGGACGCTGCCAGCGTGATGGGCGCTCCGGCCGGTGCGCCGCCGCTGGTATCGAACGCATAAATCTGCGAGCTGTTATTCGCCTTCGAGTAATCGAACTGGAATCCGCCCTTGACCAGATGATGATTGTCTGGCACCCAGGTGTGGTCCAGACGGAAGCCGCCGGAATAGGCCGTCCGCTTCTGGCTTGCAGTTTGGGCGGTATTCACGTCATCCGCATAGGCCAGGGCATTGAGCGGGTCCGTCTGGAAGTCCGCCAATCCGCGGCGGACATAGAACCCCAGGCTGAAGAAATTGCTCGCATTCAGATCATGCCGCCACACGAACTGAGTATATTGGTTGTTTTCCTTCTGGAACTGATTGACGGATTGGGACGCCGTCGGAGTAAATCCCGGCAGCAGCGCCAGGACATCGGGATTGGACGTTAGGTTTGGAATCGTTGGAATCTCGTACTTCGCCACCGACCCGAGGAAGATCCAGCTGAAATTGTTCTTGTTGTCGTGCTGGTAGTCTCCGCGCAGATAGGTGTTATTTTTCTCGCTTTGATTGTGATAGCTCGTCCTGCCGAGGGTCGGCGGCTCGAGCCCCCGGTTGGTCGTGACGTAGCTGTTCATGATGTAGAACCGCACTTTCTCGCCAATGGTGCCGCCATATTCAAGCGAGGGGTTGACCGTTTCATTGGATCCGCCGAACACCTGGATCGAACCGAATCCCGGCTTGGTGCCGCTCTTGCTGGTGATATCAACGACGACCGCCGTTTTGTTTCCATACTGCGCCTCCATCCCGCCCAGGATGATGTCCGACCGCTCCCAGGCACGCGGAGGAACAATGTCCGCAAAAGCGCCGGTGACGGTATCGGGAATAGGAATGCCATCGATCCGGTACTGTTGATTGGCATGATCCTGACGAATGTGCGTCTGTTTGAGCCCTCCGTACACCACGCTCGGAATGGTTAAGAGAACATCCGCAACGTCGTTGTTGTTGCCTCGCGGGAGAATCTCCACGTCCTTCCGGCTCAACTGGTAGGTGGAACTGGACGCTTTATACTGGATGGCCGGCAACGGTGAGATGATCTCCAACGCGATTTCCTGGGTTACGGCCAGCGTGAGGGTGACAGGCGCCGGCGGTTCCGCACCGATCTTCACGACTACGTATTCGCTCTTGTAGGTGTCCTGAACGGCGCTGACAGAATACGTGCCCTCATTTGACACTGTCACGGTAAACTCGCCCGCCTGATTCGTGACTCCCTGCGTCACGACGTTTCCTTCCTGGTCCCGGACCTGCACGATGGCCTGATCCGCCCGGCGAAGATCCTGGCTTTGAACCGTGCCGGTAATCGTACCGTTCGGACCGTTTCCTTCCGCCTGAACGGTAGGAGCTGTCCCGCTGAGTGCCAAGGCAAAACCCAGCAGCGCCCAGATAAGATGATGGTGAGAAAACCTGCGTCGCATGTAAGCCACCTGAATCTCCCGCTATGTCGACAAGACGACAGCACGCATCGACAGGCGTGAACCGGCCTGCCGATGAACCTCGTGAAGACTGGTCGTGCTTAGCTCTGAGGAGGCGCGCGCGAGGGACCGACAAACGAGAGGTCGACGGAAAGCTGAACGGATTCTGGGGGAAGTTCCTGGTGGCGGACCAGTTCGCAGACGGCTGGTTTCGGGACATCAATGTCGAACGAGCCAGCCGTATGGTGTTGAACCCACTGACAGAGGTCCGTATCGGAATGCTCATGCCCGTCTGTGTCGGCCGCCGCCAGTTCGTGGTGCACATCCTGCGCGACGGCAAAGGGCGCGAGTCCAAGGAGGACGCAGATAACCCCTAAGGCCACTCCGGCACGGAGCAGGCCATAGAGGCGCGTGAGTTGACCGGGCAACGTCATCATGATGTCAGGATGGGAACGAGGGTCTGATTCTCTAAACTGCACCGAAATCCTCGAGAAAGTAAGCTGAACAGGGTGCCCCTGTCAACAGGGATGGACTTTTCGCCTGTAATTCGTTAGATTTAGCGCTTCTTTACAGGCTCGACTGCATGTCCTCTGCCTTCACGCAGGGATTGGATACATCATGAATAGACCGATCGACAACCAGCACGTCATAGAGATCAAGGCGCTGCCGTCGCCCCGCGCCATCAAAACCAAGCTCCCTATTACCGACCAGGCTGCCGCCCTGGTGGTCGAAACGCGAGAAGCCATCCGCCGGATTCTGCACGGGCAGGATCGTGAACGGCTACTGGTGATCGTCGGCCCCTGCTCTATCCATGACCCGGAGGCCGCCTATGAGTATGCCGCCAAGCTGAAGCCCCTTGCCGACTCGTTGCGCGATCGGCTCCTGATTGTGATGCGGACATATTTTGAAAAACCACGCACGACTGTGGGATGGAAGGGCCTGATCAACGACCCGCATCTGGACGGCACCTGCGACATCGCCACCGGCATGGAGTTGGCACGGACCATCTTGCTGAGAATCAACCAATCCGGCATGCCCTGCGGCACCGAATTACTCGATCCGATTTCCCCGCAATACATCGCCGATCTCATTAGTTGGACCGCCATCGGAGCCCGGACGACAGAGAGCCAGACGCACCGGGAAATGGCGAGCGGGCTTTCCATGCCGGTCGGTTTCAAGAACGGCACGGAAGGCAGCCTGCAAGTCGCCGTCAACGCCATGACTGCAGCACGGTCCCCCCACCATTTTGTCGGCATCAACGCCGACGGTCAGACATCGATCATCAAAACCATGGGCAATCCGGACCGCCACATCGTCTTGCGCGGGGGCGGCGGAAAGACCAACTACGACGCCGAGCATGTGGCCAAGGCTGAAGCGGCGGTGGCCGGAGAAGGCATCGCGCGCCCGGTCATGATCGACTGTTCGCATGACAATTCCAGCAAGGATCATCGACGTCAGGGGCTGGTCGCGCGCGAAGTCCTCCGCCAATTCCACGACGGCAATCAATCCATCATGGGTCTGATGCTCGAAAGCAATCTGAACCCCGGTAGGCAGACTTGGAAACAGGGCATCTCCCTGGCCCATGGCGTCTCCATCACCGACGCCTGCCTCGGCTGGGACGAAACCGCGGCGCTGCTCACCGAGCTGGCGGACATGATCGTAACCAAACCCGCCTAGCAGGATTGATGAAACAGTCGGCCAGTCTGTCTTGTTCATTTGGTCTATTCGGTCTGTCTGGTCAGTTTCGCTCAACCAAGTAGACGAGACAGACCGAACAGACCAGATAGACCCGCATGCTCATTGACACCCATACCCATCTCGACGATGCGCGATACAATGGAGACCGGGAGGCCATGATCGCCCGCGCGCGCGAAGCCGGCGTCGATGCTTTCGTCACGATCGGCTGCGACCTCACGACCAGCCGATCAGCCGTCTCGCTCGCCGATCTGCACCCGTTTGTCTATGCCTCCATCGGGGTTCATCCTCACGAAGTGAAACACGTCCAGGATGACTGGTACGACGCGTTTCGTCGCCTGGCCACGAACAGGAAGGTGGTGGCCTATGGAGAAATCGGGCTGGACTACCATTACAACCACTCGTCCCCCAAAGAACAACGTGAACGGTTCCGGGAACAGATTCAACTCGCGCGGGAACTCAAGCTCCCCGTGATCATTCACACCAGGGAGGCACAGGAGGATACGATCGCTATCTTGAGGGAAGAACGGGCCTCAGAGATCGGCGGGGTGTTCCACTGCTTCTCCGGAGATACCTGGCTTGCCAAGCACGCATTGGACATGGGGTTCTATCTCTCGTTCTCGGGAATCCTGACGTTTCAGAATGCCACGGTGCTGCGTGATATCGCCAAGACGGTTCCTCTCGATCGACTCCTCGTCGAAACCGACTGTCCCTATCTGACGCCCGTCCCACATCGAGGCAAGCGAAATGAGCCGGCCTTCGTGTCCTTCGTCGCACAGCAGCTTGCGACCATTCGAAGCGGCGAGCCGGACATGTCGGTTGAAACGATCGGTAGGGTTACCACGCGAAACGCGAAGCGTCTTTTTAGAATCGTTTGAGCTGCCTCGATCGTTGACGAAGCGCTTTGGGAAGCTTTCGAGGGTTTCCCTTCTTCCTGGGATCGCGAGAATGAGACTCTTTTTCGTACGTATCCAGTTCCTTATGAACCGTCCCTCCTCCGCCCGGAACAGCCCAGAGCTTCACAGCAAACTCTTGAGCCCCCATGACAAAGGCGCCTGAGACCTTCGCTGATCGCGCCACTTCCTGATCGGAACTCACGACGGCACAGTCGGCGCCATATTCTTTCGCCAGCCGCTGAATCACCTGATCCGCTCGCTCCCCTCGTTTCGAATAGATGACCTGCACGCCGGCCCGATGCTCGCGCTGTTCCATCGGTTGGCCCTGCTGCCAGCCGTCGAAGACGATGGTGATGGGATGGTTCTTCCGATGCCGGTAGGCAGCCAGTGCATGCAGCAGGGTTTCGCGCGCAGTCTCGATCCGGCCGGAGAGACTTCCGGTCCGACCCAACAGATTATAGCCATCGATGATAAGATGAGTCGGCATGGTTATTCACGCTACCGTGGGAAATGCACCAAGTCAACGGATGAGCGCTGCCACGCCAGACTCAGGTAAACCCTTGACAAGATGCAGAACATCTGAGAATAGTTTTAAATTCCTTCCACGTATGAGACCCATGCGACTACAGACCCGAGAGCGGTTTTCATTCATGTCTCCGGCCGCCCTGCTCTGCTGCGCCAGTATCCTGGCCTTAACAGGCGCGCTGGCTGTTCCGGTCGTTTCGGCTGCGACATCTGTCGATCGGGACCATCATCCCCGTGCATCGACCCACTCAAAGAAACCACGCGTTAAGGCCACGACCGCCTCGCTCGCTCCAGTCACCGTGCACAATTTCCGCGTCATGACCAGCCCTGAGAAAACCAGACTGGTCCTGGATTTGGACCGGCATGCGAAAGTCATTGAACGTCGGGCGAGCAATCCCAGTCGTGTGGTGATCGCCCTGCCGAATGCCGCGATGAGCCTGTCTGCGCGGGCCAAGGCGGCCGACGGCACGGTGCCCTCTCCATTTATCATCACCCAGACGACGACCCATGCCGTCGCGGTGTCGCTCCCGATCACAGCGTTTCGAACATATAAACAATTCACCCTTTCGAACCCCCCTCGCCTCGTCGTTGATGTCACGCCTCCGGTTGAACAGGGACTGCCACCACTACCCGAAACACAGGATGCACTCCCTCTCCCGACACCTCCCGTGATTCAACCGGCCGCGCCGCCGGCCAAAGGGTACAAAACCGTCGTCATTGATCCTGGCCATGGGGGAAAGGATCCCGGGGCACGCGGCCTCCGTCAGACTGAAGAAAAAGACATCACCCTCAAGGTAGGGTTAAAACTCCGCGAACTCTTGAGCAAACAGCCCGGGGTACGCGTGCTCATGACAAGAGAGCACGATGTCTTCGTCGAGTTGGAAGACCGTGCCAAATTCGCCAATAGCAATGAAGCGGACTTATTCGTCTCGATCCATGTGAATTCGCACCCCTCCCGGTCGGTTAAAGGCATCGAGATTTATCACTTTGGAGAGGCCAAGGATCAACGAGCCCTCGAGGTGGCCGCGCGTGAGAACGGGACTCCCCTCAGCAGCACCGGCGTCGGATGGGAATACCTGGTGGCCGACCTCCTGACGACAAAGAAGATCGAAGCGTCGCTCGAACTGGCCTGGACAACGAAAGAAGCGATGGTTACTCAAATGAATGGCCACTATGCAGTCAATGACCACGGCGTAAAGACTGCTCCGTTCTATGTCTTGAGATTCACGAGCATGCCGAGCATCCTGGCAGAGATAGCCTATATTTCGAACCCCGTGGAAGAGGATCTGCTCAGAAAACCCGCGTTCGTCCGGGATGTCGCGCAATCTCTCTTGCAGGGCGTCAAATTGTTCCTCGCCAATAATAGGTCCACGATCCGATAGTCCTTTCGAGCGCAGCGATCGGGTTTCTGCGGCAGCACACTCGTTGGCTCATCCGCAGGACGTTCAAGACGGTCGTCCGGCGATACGAAATCCAGCTGCAGGACCTTCTTCAACCCCCTGATCAGGCACCATGCCCACCATCAAGCTGATACTCGAATACGACGGGACTACATACGCGGGATGGCAGCGTCAGCTCAATCAGCCGACGATCCAGGAAGCGGTTGAAACCGCGATCGAAGGAATCACACAGACAAAGGTACCGGTCATAGCCGCTGGACGGACCGACGCGGGAGTCCATGCTTTCGGCCAGGTCGCGAGCTTCCGCATCAACCGTGACATGACGCCGCGCGAATGGACGAGAGCGCTCAACGCCCATCTACCGGAAACCATCGCCGTACGATCAGCCGCTATCATGCCCGACACGTTCCACGCCCGGCACGCCGCCAAAGGGAAACTCTATGAGTACCGCATTCTCAATCGACCGGACCGCCCCGCTGTCGATCGGCATTTTTGCTGGCATATTTATAAGCCACTGGACGATGCCGCGATGAATCAGGCGGCGATGGTCCTGATCGGCTCGCATGATTTCTCGTCGTTCGAAACGCAACCCACCGAAAACGACGATCCGGTCTGCCGCCTCCAACGCTTGACCGTCTTTCGCCAAGGCGATCAACTCCGCATCGAGGCTTACGCCGACCGGTTTTTGAAGCAGATGGTGCGCTCGATCGTCGGGACGCTTGTTGAGGTCGGCTTGGGCAAACGGCCACCCGACAGCCTCACACATATCCTTAGTGCTCGCGACCGCTCCGCCGCAGGAAAGACCGCTCCCCCGCAAGGGCTCTTTCTTGTGCGCGTCGACTACGAATCGCTCAGCCCCCTAGCAGGCTGTTGACAAACAAGCTGAGCCCTATGGAAACGCGGGAGCCCGGATACGCACAGCCTCGTTCAGATTCATTCACAGGCTGTTCAGAAAGGCCGTCCAGCAAGGCCGCAGCTAGCGAAGAGGCGACGCGTACTCTCTGCCGTACGTTGAGCCTCTGAGCGCCGCGAGAACGCCGCTGGCGGACTTTGTCAACAGCCTGCTAGGCGTTCTGCCATAGTTTTCCCGCTCGTCTCCCTCACTCACGAAGGGAGATTGACGGTGAAGATTACCACTGGGGTAGCCCTCTCAATCTATTCTAGATGGCCGTCACCGGCCTGGCCCCGATTGCCGGGGAGGCAGCCGATCAGCAGAGCAAAATGAAGGCTTGTAACGAACAGTCGAATGCGAAGGGGTGGGGCGAAGGGAAGGGCGAGGAGCGGCAGGCGTTGGTGAAGAAGTGCCTCTCCACGAAACCGGTTAAGGATGGGAAAACGGCTCAGCAGGAGAAGATGAAGGCGGGCAACAAAATGGCGGGCAAATAGAGTTTGAAGAGTGATTGGCGGAAGAAGTTCATGAGTAGCTGCTTATCCAACTAGCTGTCTCACCGGCGCGGTTCCCCGCCGCGCTGGAGTCGATCTTCTCATTTTCCGATCTCCTTCACCAAAGATAGGACCACGCCCAGACATCCTTGGCCTGTGATTGGAACCATCCCGACAGTCGGACGCATGGGAGTGTTGCGCGAGGAAGACGCTCGTCTATTGCGCAAAAATGGGGGGGGACTAGAAAGGCAGTTGGGAGTCGCGGTTTTCGAGCTTCTTGCGGAGTTCGATCAGTTCCTGCTCAAGAGCGTGGAATCGATCCGCGATTGGATCAGGCAGATTGGTATGGTCCATCGTCGCGTCGGGCAGGCGTTCCCCCTGGGATTTGATAATCCTGGCCGGCACACCGATAACCGTCGAGTTTGGCGGAACATTCTTCAGAACGACGGAGTTTGCGCCGATCTTTACATTGTCGCCGATCTTGATGCCGCCAAGAATTTTAGCTCCGGCTCCGACGACGACGTGATTGCCCAGCGTTGGATGCCGCTTGCCCCGCTCTTTCCCGGTGCCGCCCAGCGTGACCCCTTGAAAGAGCGTCACATAGTCGCCAACCTCAGCGGTCTCGCCGATCACGACACCCATCCCGTGATCGATGAAAAACCCCGTCCCGATTTTGGCCGCAGGATGAATTTCGATCCCGGTGAGCCATCGAGCGAGTTGCGAAATAAGACGCGGAAAGAACGGCACTCCATGGACTTTCAGCCAGTGCGAGATACGATAGGCGAGCAGAGCATGAAACCCGGCGTACGTGAAGATGACCTCCATGCGACTGGTCGCCGCCGGGTCCCGATCAAATACCGCTTGGAGGTCTTGGCGAATAGCTTTTAGCACGGCGGACTCATTTTACGACGGTCAGGCCGCTTCGATCAAACAGACTGCGTGGGCGATCATGCCTTCTTCCCTGCCCACCGCATCCAGTCCTTCCCCGCTCTTCACCTTGACGTTCACACAATCCGTCTCCACACCGAGAGTCTCCGCCAGTTTCTTTGCCATAGCGGCCAGATGCGAGCCGAGTCGCGGAGATTGCGCCACGATGACGGAATCCACATTGCCGACGCGATAACCTTTCTTCTTGAGCTTCGCGGCCACGTCTTCAAGCAGTTTGAGGCTGGATATGTCTTTGTACTTTTGATCAGAACTGGGATAGTGGCGGCCCAAGTCGCCCTCCCCCATCGCGCCGAGCAGTGCATCGCACACGGCGTGCACCAACACGTCTGAATCCGAATGGCCCAAGAGCCCTTTGCCATGAGGAATTTCAATCCCTCCCAGGATCAACTTCCGGCCCGGGCCGAGCGGGTGGATATCATACCCGTATCCGATTCGAGGTCCCTTTGCCATAGATCTCCCTTTATGGTTTTTTCTGCCGCGACGCGAGGATTGCTTCCCCGATGATCAGATCTTCAGGTCTGGTGACTTTTATATTTTCTCCGCTCCCTTCAACGACGGAAACGGGATGCCCGCACCATTCGACCAAATAGGCATCATCCGTCGCATGCACCCCTTCCCCGTGAGCCTTCCGGTGGGCCGCCAACAGCCAGTCCCGGCGAAAGGCCTGGGGCGTTTGCGCCAGCCAGAGCGGGCGACGGTCGACCGTGCGTTCGATAACATGATCATCCCCCACCTGCTTGACCGTATCCTTCATCGGCAAGGCAATGATCGCTGCGCCTTTCACCCGCGCCACACTCACCACGTCCTCGACCATACGTTCGGTAAGAAAGGGGCGCACCGCGTCGTGCACGAGCACGATGCTCACATCTTCTTGAACTTCCTCGAGTGCGTGTCTGACAGAATCTTGCCGTTCATGTCCGCCCGGCACGACCTTTGTGACCTTGGTGAAATGGTGCGGCTTCACGATATGTGTGAGGCAATACTCCATCTCGCTCTGCGGCACAGCCAGAATGATTTCGTCGATGACGGCAGAGGATTGGAGAATACGGAGGGAATGAAGGATGATGGGTTGTCCCCCAAGCGCAAGGAATTGCTTGGGTACCGGGCCGCCCATCCGCAGCCCCCGCCCGGCGGCCGGAACGAGGGCAACGGTTCGATTACTCACGACCGTGTCTACCCACGAGCGACTTGCAGCTCCTCGCGCTCGGTTTCTTCTTTCAGACGGGTAAAGATCATGCGCCCGGCGGTTGTTTGGAGCACGCTGGTCACAATGACATCGACGTTGCGACCGATGTGACGCCGCGCGTTATCCACCACGATCATCGTGCCGTCATCCAGATAGGCCACGCCCTGACCCGCTTCCTTCCCCTCCTTCAACACGAAGACGCGGATCGTCTCACCGGGAAGAACCACCGGGCGCAACGCGTTGCAGAGCTCATTGATATTGAGCACGCGGACTCCCTGCAACTCAGCCACCTTGTTCAAATTGAGATCGTTCGTGATGATTTTCGCCCCGACTTTCTTGGCCAGAACAACCAGTTTGGCATCGACCTCTTTCACGTTGGGGAAGTCCTCTTCGATGACGCGTACGTCGAGATCGGCCATTTTTTGGATCTTGTTCAGAATATCAAGGCCACGTCGCCCGCGCGCCCGCTTCAATGAATCGGACGAATCGGCAATGTGCTGCAGTTCATTCAAAATAAACTGCGGGACGA
Source organism: Nitrospiraceae bacterium (assembly GCA_035454865.1). GTDB lineage: Bacteria > Nitrospirota > Nitrospiria > Nitrospirales > Nitrospiraceae > Nitrospira_D. The sequence goes on from DATIGF010000141.1 coordinate 14,117, forward strand.
GAAAGGTCCCCTCAAGGAATCCCGTTTCGCAGAGATCGGCCACCCGTCCGTCGATAATAACGCTGGTGTCCAGCACTTTCAGACTGCTCCCGGCCCCTGATATGCCGGTGGATCGAGGCGCCTCGCCCGAAAGCCGCTCTTGACCGAACCGGGCCCCCATGACCAAACCGAGGTACGGCAGCCCCAGCAAAAATACGAGACCGCTGATGTGGAAGAGAAACGTTTGAACATCAAAGATCTCTCCTCCCACCCACTCGACAAGACCGGTCAACAGCAGCCCCACCGCCAAACCAGCCGTTCCTCCAACGATAATGCCGAATGAAAAATTTCGCAGGGCATATTCGCCGGCAACGATCAGGGCGCCCGTAGCGGCACCGATTCCGAACCCGTAGAGCCCGAATAACCCGCCGGCGTTGTCGGCCCGAATAAAGAGGGCCATGCCCGCCAGCGCACTGAGAAGGATGAATATGGCACGAGGGACCATACCGTGACCTCCTCTCCGTTACGGTGTCCGTTCAGGACACTTCGACCACCCCAATCATGGGCGAATCGTGAGATAAATCGTTCGCCCCTGTCGCTTCAGCAAGAGCAAGACCGCCTGATCTTTCGGCAATTTCCCGGCAATGCGCTCATAGGCTTTGACTGAGGGCACGGCCTGACGGTTCACTTCCAACACAATGTCGCCCTCCCGGACTCCCGCTTCCTCTGCAGCGCCTCCGGATTTGACCCGCACGATGACCAGCCCGCGCTCGCCGGATTTCAGTCCATAGCGGCCCGCCAGTTCTTCGTTCAGCTCCCGCACTTCAAGGTCGGACAGAATTCCGGTGGGTGTTGCCGACTCGCCCGCTTCCTCTTCACCGGACTGAGCCATCGACTTCGGCTGTTCGGCAATCGTGAGTTCTATGGTTTTCGGCTTCTTGTCTCGAATGATCTTGACCGAAACCTTCTTCCCGACCGGCGTCTGGGCCACCGCGTTGCGCAAATGGGTCGGAGAATCCATCGACTTGCCGTCATACTCGACGATTACGTCTGCCCGTTCGAATCCGGCTTTCTTGGCCGGGCTGTCGTCCATGACGTCGCTGACCAACACGCCCTTCGTGTCACCGACACCGAACTGGGATGCCAGCTCAGGCGTGAGTTCCTGAATCGAGACGCCAAGCCAGCCGCGCACAACCTTCCCGGTCTGTACAAGCTGTCCCATGATCGACTGGGCCATATTGCTCGGTACGGCAAAACCGATCCCCATGTTGCCGCCGCTCTGACTGAAGATAGCGGTGTTAATGCCAACCAGCTCGCCCCGCACGTTGACCAAGGCGCCCCCGGAATTTCCGGGATTAATCGCCGCATCGGTCTGAATAAAGTCTTCATACTCGGCAATGCCGGCGGCCCGTCCCAATGCGCTCACAATTCCCAAAGTCACCGTCTGCGTCAATCCGAACGGGTTCCCAACGGCAAGGACGAATTCGCCCACTTCCAATTTGTCCGAATCGGCAAAGGCCACCGTCGGCAATCCCGTTGCGTCAATCCGGACCACGGCGATATCCGTTTTCGGATCAGTGCCGATGAGCTTCGCCTTGAACTCCCGCTTATCCGACAGCGTGACGCGGATTTCGTCCGCCTTGCCGACAACGTGATTGTTGGTGATGATCAGCCCGTTCGATTCGACGATGACGCCGGATCCCAGCCCCCGCTCTTTCCGTTCCTTAGGCTGTTGATCGAACCGTTTGAAGAACTCCTCGCCGAAAAACTTCCTGAAGAACGGATCGTCGAACGGCGTAGCATGCGACCCCTCGGTCCGCCCACTCTTCGTGGCGTAGATGTTTACCACGGCCGGTTTCACCGCCTTGGCAATCTCGACGAAAGTCTGCCCGCCCCCGCCGGACAAGACCGGTTGAGGAGCCGTGGCTACCGGCCTCGCCATTGTGGCGGATGGAGCTTCGGGAACGGCATGGCCGGTCGGCAACCAACCGAGGTCGGAGGCCACGACAAATCCGATAATCATCCCGGCCGTCAACAAGGTCGCGGCCAGGATCCAACTTCGACTCCCTTGAGCGGGCTTCTTTTCGATGTGTGATTCATTCATAGTGCTGTTGCCGGTCCTCTGAAGGCTGCTGGCGTCTATTGAATCTCCCCTGCGTAGATGCCCATGATCGTATGGAGAAACTTGATCGCTTCCGCCTTGGGTCGCTGGAATGAATTCCGCCCGATGATGCTGCCGAATCCCCCGCCGTCTCGAATAGCCCGCGCTTCCTCGAACACATGCTGATCTTCGCTCTTTGCCCCCCCGGAGAAGATCACGATGCGACGACCATCGAACGAACTTTGCACGACATGCCGGACCCGTTCTGCCAACGTCTTAATGGGAATCTGAGCCGACTCATAGACCTTTTTCGCCGCCGCCTGCTCCAGATGAGCCGTCGGCAATTTGACCTTGATGACATGGGCGCCGAGCTGCGCGGCGATCTGCGAGGCATAGGCGACGACATCCATCGCCGTTTCGCCGTCCTTGCTGATGGCCGACCCGCGGGGATACGACCAGACCACAACGGCCAATCCGCTTTCCTTAGCCTCTTCAGCGATCGCTCTTAATTGCTCGTACATAGCGTTACAATGCGCTGACCCTGGATAGATCGTGAACCCCACCGCACAACAGCCCAGGCGAAGCGCCTCCCTGACGCTTCCGGTGACTGACGGCAATGGGTCTTTTTCGTCGTGCAGTACATCATGATTGTTCAGCTTGAGAATGAGGGGGATCTGCCCAGCGAACTGGCTCGCGCCGGCCTCAAGAAATCCCAGGGGGGCGGCGTAGGCATTGCATCCCGCGTCAATGGCGAGCTGGAAGTGATAGTGCGGATTGTAGCCGGGCGGGTTAGGGGCAAAACTCCTCGCAGGCCCGTGCTCAAAGCCCTGATCGACCGGAAGGATGACCAGTTTCCCGGTGCCCCCCAGCTTCCCGGAGCGCAGCATCCTCGCCAGATTTGTCTTGGTGCCTGCATTGTCACTGCTGTACCAACTCAGAATTTCTTGAACCCGGTCTCCCATGACTCCTCCCTCCCGACTATATGACGTGGATGAAAGCGATTAGGCTTTCCCCTGAATAAACGCTTCCGCCGTCTCAACATCGCGGCGGCTTCCAATAATCAACGGCACGCGCTGGTGCAGTTTCTTCGGCTCGACCTCCAGTATCCTGGACGTCCCCGTCGTCGCTTTCCCACCGGCCCGCTCGACAACGAACGCCAGGGGATTCGCTTCGTACAGCAGGCGAAGCTTCCCTTCTGGTTTATCGACTTCACCCGGATAGAGATAGATTCCGCCACCGAGCAGTATGCGGTGCACGTCGGCCACCAAACAGCCTGAATACCGGCCGCTATAGGGACGACCCGATGCTTTATCGTTGACCTTGAGAGAGTCCATATATTTTCTTGTTCCGGCCGGCCATTTGAGATAGTTGCCCTCGTTGACGGCATAGACTTTGCCCCTCTCCGGAATCCTGATCTGCTCATGCGACAGCAGGTACTCTCCGATGCCAGGCTCGAGCGTAAAGCCGTATACGCCTTGTCCTACTGTATAGACCAACATGGTGCTCGCGCCGTACAGCAGATACCCAGCTGCAACCTGCTCAGTCCCTTTGCGAATCATTTCCTCTTCGGTCGGCAACCGATCGGTCCGGTCGTACTTGAGAATAGAAAAAATGGCGCCGAGAGGCATATTGCAGTCTGTATTCGAGGAGCCGTCGAGCGGATCGAAGAGCAACATGTACTTGCCGTGCGGCCAATTCCCCGGCAGCGAAATCGGCTTTTCCATCTCTTCCGAAGCCAAGGCACAGACGAACCCGCTGTGTTGAAACACCTTAACAAAGGTGTCATTCGCGATCGCATCCAGCTTCTTGACCGTTTCTCCCTGCACATTCGTATCGCCTGTCGTGCCGAGAATATTGATCAGCCCGGCACGCCGGAGATCTTGCGCGATAAGTTTGCCAACGAGACCGATCTGGGTGAGGAGGCTGGAAAATTCCTCCGTCGCACCTTGATGCGAGGCCTGATTCTGGACGATAAATCTGCTTAATGTAAGGGGAAATTGCCCCATGATGGAGTTCAGTATAGCGGGTTTAGGATGCGCGGGCAATCGATGATCAGAACTTTTGCTGCGCAGTCTTGCTCCCGGACAAGCCATCAATCAAATCGGCAACGATCGAGCCGATCACCACTTTCGCCTTCATCCGCACAGGAGTCCGGTGTTCATCCATAGTGAACCAGACACGGATATTCCCCTGATTCATAAAAAGTCCCTGAAACGGCATGATCACCAGCGCCCGGACCGTATCCACTTTCCCCCAGGAACCTTCCAGGGTTTCAATGCCCTCCACGCGCACCTCCACGTTTCTATTCTTCTTGTCATGATGCACATTCATGGTCAGCGAGGCCCCCGGCTTCATCGGCAATGTGCTGCGGACGTAGTAGAGACAGGAAATGATGTCCTGGGTGCCGGCCGGAATCGGCAACGATTCCGAAATCCCGCTCCTGACGGCCGTCACCATCCCTTTTTTGTGGTGGAACACATATTCCACATCTTCTTTCTTTCTGCCTTCACGCCGCCGGAACGTCATATGCTCCGGAACAAGCGCGACGAGATCCAGTTCCGACTCCACGCGATTGTCGACCGGAAAGAACTTCGTGACGGCAGGCCCGGATCGGGCCGTCGTCACCAGCCTGGCGAGTGATTGGTCCCCCGCTCCCCCCATTCCCGCAACCTCCATCACGGCCGTGCCTGCGGTGATATTCAACCAGGAAATCTCGTAGGTGAGCCGCTCGCCCACCGCAAAGGGATGTTTAGCGAGAACCGGCCCCTCGCTGGCCATGGCAGAAAAAGAGAGGGCCAGCGCCAGAAACCCGATGGCGATGGCAACCTGAACCGGCATAGGAGTGACTCCTGAACGTGAAGCGAGGGAGGGATTTCCGGTACGCGTTACTGACCGAGAGCTCGTCTGGCTTCCGCTAATTCATGCTCAATAATGGCGCGAATGCAGTTCATTCGCTCAGGCGATGTCGCCTCAAATCGTAACACCAGGGCAGGCTGGGTATTGGAAGCCCTGATGAGGCCCCATCCGTCCTCAAAAATTGCGCGTACGCCGTCGATGGTGATGAGACCTCGCAGCACCAGCTGCTTTGGTCCAAGCCCCTGTTTGCTCTTAAGATAGCTCTCGAACCTGACCTGAATCCGTTGGACCACATCAAACTTTACTGCGTCGGGCAGGTCGACACGAATCTCCGGCGTGACCACCGACTTCGGCAAGTCTGACACCAGCGCCGAGAGCGGCTGAGTTCCTTTGGCCAGGATTTCTATAAGACGACAGGACGCATAGACCGCGTCGTCATACCCGAAGTACCGGTCGGCAAAGAACATATGACCGGACATTTCACCGGCCAGCACGGCGGACTCCTCCTTCATCTTCGCCTTGATCAGCGAATGCCCCGTCTTCCACATAATCGGACGACCGCCGCGTTTCGCAATATCGTCGTAGAGGCTCTGCGAGGCCTTTACTTCAGAAATGATCGTGCTGCCGGGCATTCGCGCGAGTATATCGCGCGCATAGACGACCATCAGCCGGTCTCCCCATAGAACCTCCCCCCGTTCATCCACGGCGCCGATTCGATCGGCGTCACCGTCGTACCCGATCCCGACATCGGCTTTGTGATCTTTCACCGCCTGCATCAGATCGGACAAATTCTCGAGGACCGTCGGATCAGGATGATGGTTCGGAAACCGCCCATCAAGATCGCAATACAACCCCGTGACCTTACACCCCAGCAATTCAAGGGCTTGCTTGGCCACCAGCGAAGCCGCTCCATTTCCGCAGTCGATTACGACATGCAGCCGTTCCGCACGCACCCCGGAAAAATTCTCCTTGAGATAGGCGATGTAATCAGGAAGGATCGGGTGCTCGGAAAGCTGACCCTTCCCTGACACAAACTCACCCTTCTCCATGACCCGTCGAAGTTCCTGTATCTCCTCGCCATGGATGGCTTCCTTCGCGACGCAGATCTTGAACCCGTTGTACTCTGCGGCATTGTGGCTCCCGGTGATCATGATGCCGCCATCCACCGGGAGAGTGAAAAGGGAGAAGTAGACGAGGGGTGAAGGACAAATCCCAATATCAATCACGTTCACCCCGCCCTCGAGCAACCCGCGTACTAATGCCCGGTGCAAGGTTGGGGAACTGAGCCTACCGTCGCGCCCAACGCTGACTGTCTTCACGCCACGGCCCTGCACATGGGTACAGTAGGCACGTCCAACCCGTTCGGCAACATCGTCCGTAAGTGCCTGACCGACAACTCCACGGAGATCGTATTCGCGAAACAGCGCCATCGTATTCCGTTAGAAAGTCAGAATGTGTGAAAGCCGCAACGTTGAATACGGTCATCCGAAAGTTCAGCAGACCCGGCAGAACCTGATACTTCCACCTTCACCACGTTCGGGCTTTCACACTTTAGAACCCAGTGGCATCGCCGCACCACGTCCATAGTCATCTTGAAAACGCACAATGTCATCTTCACCAAGATAAGGACCGTTCTGCACTTCGATAATGTGCAAAGCCTCGTCCCCGGGGTTCTCCAATCGATGCTGTGTCTTCGCGGGAATGCCGGTGCTTTCGCCCACGCGAAGATCGAACACGGTCCCGCCGCATGTCACCCGCGCAATCCCTGCGATGACAACCCAGTGTTCGCTGCGTCGATGATGAAGTTGAAGCGAGAGTCGGCCTCCAGGGCGCACGGTGACTCGTTTCACCTTGAAACCAGGCCCTTCTTCCAACACGGTATATGATCCCCAGGGCCGCTGAACGGTCAGGTGTTCCAGATGTTCCGGCGCCTTTTGTTGCTTCAGGATTTCCACCACTCGCTTGACGTCTTGAGATCGGGATTTTGGACAAACGAGTGTTGCATCAGGGGTATCGACCACGACCATGTCATGCAACCCGATCGTGGCCACGACTCGTCGGTCGGCATAGACGATGGATCGATTGCTTTCAATATCGATAACCCTGCCGGTCATGACATTGCCCGCCCTGTCCTTCACCGCCACTTCGTCCAGACTCCCCCAACTTCCCACATCAGACCATTTGAACAAAACCGGCACCACTGCTGCTCTGGCCGACTTTTCCATTACGCCATTGTCGATCGATACCGGTTTGATCGCGCGATAGATGTTGTCGATTGACGGTCTGGAGCCGCCGGCCGTCATCAGGTGCCGGATCTGCTCCATCGCCTTCCCGAGCGCCGGCTGATGCTGGCTGATTTCATCCAGGATGGTCGCGGCTCGCCACACAAACATGCCGCTGTTCCAAAAATAACCTCCTGCCTTCAGGTATTGCGCCGCCTTGGCGGCTTTAGGCTTCTCAATAAATTTCTGTACGCGATATCCCTTCAGCTTCCCTTGCCTCACAAGGATTGCTCTACTATTCGGCTTGATATATCCGTAGCCGGTTTCCGGTCTGATCGGCTTGATGCCGAACGTGACGAGATACCCCTCGCCTGCCAACTGAGCGGCCACGGCTACCGCAGATTCAAAATCCCGTTGTCCAGTCACCACGTGGTCAGCGGGCACCACGAGCATCATCGCATCCGGATCGCGCCTGATCAGCTCCAACGCGGCAAGCGCAATAGCTGGAGCGGTATTGCGCCCTTCAGGCTCCAGGATGAAATTATCCTTCAAGTCGTCTTTCCAATTCGTCAGCTGCACTTTGATCAGATCCGCCTGAGCGGCGTTCGTGGAAATGAAGACGCGGGATGGCGCGGCGCAACCTACTACCCGCTGCATGGTCTGTTGAATGAGCGTGTGATCCCCACCGATGCGCAACAGTTGCTTCGGGAACAGATGCCGACTCAGCGGCCAAAACCTCGTGCCGCTTCCACCCGCCATGATAACCG
>DATIGF010000142.1:0-20741 GCA_035454865.1 Nitrospiraceae bacterium
ATCATGCGGGCGGTCCCCATAGCCACGGTCAGCAACCTCCTGGGGCATACTTCTCCTACCATGACCCTCCGCTATGCCCACCTATCCCCGAAACACCTAACCTCAGCCGTGAGGGTCTTAGACCCTGTTTCGGACAGTTCACTTGACAATTACTTGACAATTCAGCCCAAACGCACGCCGGAGCAGGTGCTAGCAGGTGTTAAAACTGAGAGGGAAGAAAAGGCGAAACGCCTTGATAGGAGAGGGAAAAGTGAGGTGGTGCCGAAGCCGGGATTTGAACCCGGACACCCTTGCGGGCGCTAGACCCTGAATCTAGTGCGTCTGCCAGTTCCGCCACTTCGGCATTACGGGATGTTGAAATAAACCTGTAACTGCGTTCTCGCTTCGCTCAAGGTCTCGACGTACGAGCAGGGAGTACGCCTCGACCTTTCGCTCACTGCGGCCTTGTTCTAGGCTTATTTGAGCATCCCGAAAACTTGAGGAGCCGGATTATCCTGAATTCTCATGAGCCCCGTCAAGCAACGAGGAACAGAATCTTTGAAGCTACCGTGCCGCTCGGGCCGGCGTCTCATTGATCACCCAGCACCCTGCGGACTCGATATCACGCTGATCTCCACTGATGATAATCCGCTCCCGCACCAATCCGGCCGCCGCGAGTAAGGAAGCAGCGGGAATCCGCGGAGCCTCATCCGCGATCAGGACGTCGAATCGTACCCGACTGAAGAGGGGATCGCTTGCGACTCGAGTCGGCGTCGCAGCCACCAGCCGACGATTTTGTATGAAGGCCTGCCGGTTTGTATCTTCTTCGGCCGCCAACAACTCGCGAATCTTCTTGGTCCCGCCCAGCCTCGTGATGTCCTCTTTGAGGTCGTCAAACTCCGGGCGCATATCCCGCGGAACGGCCGCTTCCGGGATGAGTTCCTGAATGCGGGCTTTGGCAATGTCGAGCTCTTTCATGAGTTCCGCTATCTGCCTCTCATAGAGCACCCGGTACTGCTGGAGCGATTCCACGTTCTTCCCGACGGCCTGCATCCCCAGACGACGTAATAGCGGGAGATTTTCATACTCCGTGAGAGTGGCTACAACCCCGGCCATCTTTGTCTGTAGTTCACTCAGTTGGGTCAGGAGACGCCATTCGAGTAAGCGCACTTCATCCAGGTCCTTTTGCTTTTGTCCTTTGTAGGCAAGAAAAGGAGTGAGCTCCCGGAACCGCTCGTACTTGCGCCGCAGCGAAGCCTTCTCCGCTCGAGACTTCGCATAAAAATGATGCATTTGAGCTTCGAATCCCAGCTCCTGAAGACTGATGCCGCCACATTGGGAGCTGACCGGCATTTCATACCGGCTAATCCACATTTTGTAACTGAGACCACCGGCTTTCATCGTACGTGCAATAATGCCCACCACGTCGTCAGATTCCTGGTGGTCCGGACTGAGGAGGAGGATACGCTTGTTTGCGCGAATCAGTTCCATGGCCAGACTCGCGAGTTTTTGACGACGCAGCGACCGATCGTCCAGCCACACGGCGGTCAGAACGGCCGAAGAAGGGGCTGAAACCTGGCCACCATCCTCGGCCGATTGGAGCAGAGGAACCAGCCGTTCTGTAGGGCCGAGATTATATGCGTTGGCCTTCGTCACCATCTCCTTCAAACGTGCGGCCGACGTGTCGAGCAGGCCGGCGAGGTCCGGTATGAGCGTCACGGAGGGGACCGAGCCCCCGAGGGCGTCAATGACTTGTACGATGATGGTGTTGCCCGTTTGGCGCAGGACAATCCCCTCCGTCGGTTCCATCTCATCGGAGGGAACGATGGAAACAGGAAGATCGACTGAAAGCGAGACTCCCTCGGGCAAGTTAAACTCGTACAGATGGAGTCCCCCGATTATCTGGATGAGGCGACCCTGGGAAGCCGCAACAGGAACGTCATGCCCGGTATTGCTGATCCGTTGCCGTTCGGATTCAAGCCGGAGCATCCACGATTCAATGAGATCTCTTGCCGTCATCACCACTTGCACCTTCTACGTTTCACGACCTGTGAAACCTATGATAAAGGCGCACCGGCACAGCTGTCTACCATAGGTCTCGCTGCCGAAGCGTGACATTCTGAATTGACTTTTTACAGCCACCCCAGTATCCTCTTTCTCTTTCCAACAGAAGGAGTTAGGGGTATGAAAGTCATTCTTCAGGAGACGCTCGACGGGGTGGGCCACCTCGGCGATCTCATCAATGTGGCCGATGGGTTTGCCAGAAATTTCCTGTTGCCCCGCCGTAAAGCGGTCGAGGCCAACAGCCGGAGCATCAAGGCATTTGAGCACACCAAACGGGTGGCTGCGGAGAAGGCCAAGAAGGAAAAGCTGGAGATCGAGGCCCATGCCAAGAAGGTGTCGGCAGTCACACTGACCGTCGAGGCACAAGTGGGCAAGGACGATAAGATGTTCGGCTCGGTCACAGCCAAGGATATTGCCGAAGGACTCGCCGCGCAGGGCTTCACTGTGGATCGACGGAAGATCCAATTGGCACAGCCGATCAAAGAGCTTGGCACCGTGACAGTGCCGATCAAGATGCCCCGGGAAGTGACAGCCACCGTGACGATCCGCGTTGTGAAGAAACAGGAACCTGAAGCGCCTTCGGAGTAGCAGAAGGATTTGGTGGGGAGATCGATGCGCGACGCAATTGGGTCATTGGACGCACTCAAGACAACAGACCCCGATGTCTACGCCGCGATTGAAGCGGAAGAGACCCGGCAGCATGACAAGTTGCTCTTGATCGCGTCAGAAAACTTCGCCAGTCCCGCCGTATTGGCCGCTCAAGGCTCCTTGATGACCAACAAGTATGCGGAAGGTTATCCGGGCAAGCGGTATTACGGCGGGTGCCAGCACGTCGACACGGTTGAAACTCTGGCGATCGAACGCTGCAAACAGATCTTCGGGGCCGAACACGTCAATGTGCAGCCGCACTCAGGTTCGCAGGCCAATATGGCGGCCTACCTGTCCGTATTAAAGGCGGGGGATACGATCCTCGGTATGGACCTGGCCCAAGGTGGTCACCTGACGCACGGGAGCAAGGTCAACTTCTCCGGCATTCTCTTTCGCGCCTTTTCCTACGGTGTGGACCGCAAGACCGAAACGATCGACTACGACGCCGTGCAGAAACTCGCCGACGAATGTCGGCCGCGCATGATCGTGGTCGGTGCCAGTGCCTATGCCCGCCAGTTAGATTTTCCTAAGTTTCAGCAGATTGCCAAATCGGTTGGGGCCTACTTGATGGTCGATATCGCCCATATCGCGGGCCTGATTGCCGCAGGGCTCCATCCTAATCCTGTTCCCTATGCAGACTTCGTCACAACGACGACCCATAAGACACTGCGCGGCCCCCGCGGCGGTGTCACCATGTGCAAAGCCGAGCACGCCAAGGCGGTCGACAAATTCGTATTCCCCGGTATGCAGGGCGGACCCTTGATGCATGTGATTGCGGCCAAAGCCGTCGCATTCAAGGAGGCCTTGTCTCCGGCATTTAAGCGCTACCAGCAGCAAGTAATCGCCAATGCGAAGGCGCTGGCGCAGGGGCTCGTCGATCGCGGCTACAGTATCGTCTCCGGTGGAACCGATACCCATCTCATGCTTGTGAACCTCACCAATAAAGGGATCACCGGCAAAGAAGCCGATGCCGCCCTTGATGCCGCCGGCATTATTGTGAACAAGAACGCCATCCCGTACGACGAGAAACCTCCGGCGGTCGCCAGCGGCATTCGACTGGGGACCCCGATCGTGTCCACGCGAGGGATGCGAGAGACAGAAATGAAGCAGATCGTGGACTTGATCGATCGTGTCCTGCAGCACCGGCAAAATCCGGCGGTGCTGGAAGAGGTTCGCGCCCAAGCCAAGGCCTTGTGCGACCGCTTCCCCATCTTCCACTCGTACTAGCCCATCTCCAAGAGGGCAGGGTCGCCACCTGTGAAATGTCCGTTCTGCGATGAGCTCGAAGACAAGGTGGTCGACTCCCGCATGGCCAAGGAAGGCGAGGTCATCCGTCGCCGGCGCGAATGCCTCGGGTGCAAACGTCGCTATACCACGTACGAACGCGTCGAAGAAATACTTCCGGTCGTCGTCAAGAAAGATGGCCGCCGCGAATCATTCGACCGGACCAAGATCCTTTCCGGGCTGAAAAAGGCCTGCGAGAAACGGCCTATCAGTACTTCCACGATCGAAGCCGTGACAGATCGGATCGAAAAGCGCATCCAGGAAATGGGCGAAAGCGAGATTGAAAGTCGGGTTGTGGGTGAGGAAGTCATGAAGGAGTTGCATCAATTGGACCAGGTCGCCTATGTTCGGTTTGCCTCGGTGTACCGAGAGTTCAAGGACATCGACCAGTTCATGGATGAGCTGAAATCCCTGGCCCAGCAACGTCGCGAACGTTGAGCTCGGTCTCTCGCAGCCCATCCCCTGCCTGCACCATCCCTTCTTCTCGTCCTTCCTGACCCGCTCTCGTTCATTGCTGCATGTAGCACCTGTAGCTCGCGCACGGAGTCTCATGGCCATCGCCAAACAACAATCCTCGCGTGTTCAACGGAAGGCCTCGAGTCCGGGCGCCACCAACGTCGCCATCATCGGCGCCGGCCGCGGAGGCACGGCGCTGATGGAAATATTTGCGAATGATCCCCTCGTCCAGATCGTCGGCGTCGCCGAAATCGATCCCCAGGCGCCGGGGCTCGCCCTTGCAAAACGGCTGCGGATCCCGGTGACGCGGGATTACCGAAAGCTTCTCGCGATGGAACGGGTCGATCTGATTATCGATGTATCGGGGAACGGGGAGATCTGGCAATTCCTTCAGGATTTTCATCGTATGGGCGTGACGATCATCGGCGGAGCCAGCGCCAAGTTCATGTGGGAACTGATTGAAGCCCGCATCCGGGCCACCGCCGAGATTGAGAAAACGCTCAATAAGTATCAATCCCTTTATCGGTTGTACGTGAAAGAGACCGGGGCAGCCGTGACGGAAGAACGAACCAGGATCGCGTGCGAGATCCATGACGGGCTCGTGCAAAGTCTGGCGGGCGTCAACTTCAAGCTCGACCTCTGTCAGCAGCTCCTCCGCAAGAACCCGAGAGCCAGTCTGGCGACGATCAAGGAGAGCAAGGCCCAATTGAAGCTCGCGATTCAGGAAGCCCGCCAGGTCATTTTCAATCTCCGTCCTCTGCACTATGACAAGATGGAATTAATCCCGGCCCTGACGAACTATCTCAAGTCATACGAAACCCAGTCCCATATTGCCGCCAAGTTTTCCGTGACCGGCGACGAACAGATTCTTTTCCCCCGGACGAAAATCTTCCTGTTCCGGATCATCCAGGAAGCCTTGAGTAACGTTCAAAAACATGCAAAGGCCGACCGGGTTTCGATTCAACTGGAAATTGATCTCGAGCTGTTGCGGGTCACCATCACCGATAACGGCGTCGGCTTCGATATGGAGACGGTCCTGCGTGACCCTGAAAAATGGGATCACTTTGGGATCAGAGGCATCTTGGAGCGAGCCCGACTCGTAGGTGGTGAGGGACACATCGAATCCAAGAAGGGACGAGGCACAAAGATAGTCGTTGAAGTGCCACTGGTTAATAAGGAGGCTGAGGGCAATGGAGAAAATTAAGGTCCTGATCGCCGACGATCACCGGGTAGTCCGCGAGGGCTTGGCCGCCATCCTCAAAACAAAGGAAGATATTCAGGTGGTGGGGGAAGCTCAAGACGGCATTGAGGCGGTGGAGAAAGCCCGCGCCCTCCTCCCCGATGTCATCCTCATGGACGTGAGCATGCCGCGCATGGGCGGCGTCGAAGCCACCAGACAGGTCAAACGTGAATTCCCGCACATCGGCATTGTGGCGCTCACCATGTATGAGGAACAGCAATACATTTTTGACCTCGTCCGCGCCGGAGCAACAGGGTATTTATTGAAGGATTCCGAATCCTCTCAGATTGTGGCCGCCATCCGGGCGATCTATCGCGGAGAGTCGCTCATTCACCCTTCCGTCGCCAGCAAGATCCTGGCGGAGTTTTCTCTCATGGCTCAAAAGAAGGGCAAGAAACCGGCATGGGTGGAGCATGACCTGACAGAAAGAGAAATAACCGTGCTTCGGTTAGTCGCTGACGGAAAAACCAACAAGGAGATTGCCAACAATCTCGACTTGAGCGAGAAGACCGTCAAGAATCATGTTCGCAACATCTTCCACAAGCTCCAGGTCTATGACCGTACACAGGCAGCTATCCTGGCGATAAGAAAGGGACTGATCGAGTTAGACCCCAAGCACTAGATAGTCAGACCGCTTTCGCTTCTTGGTCGTTTTTTCCCCGTGAAAAGTCACAGTTGTGTTTTTTCTGACACAACTTACTTTTCGTCAATCATAGTTTTTTGTCATATAAATCATAATGTTATGATGCTTTTATGTTGGCACATGAGTTGCTATACTCAAGCCGCAGTTAACGATTTTGCGACGGAGGGCCTGTGCGAAATCAGCAGACTATAGCATCGGCGGTGACATGTTCGGGTGTTGGACTTCACTCTGGTCAACCCGTCACGATCACGCTTAGACCTGCTCCTCCTGACACCGGAGTCGTGTTCGTCAATCGAAACGGGAACATCAGCACTTCCCTTTCAGCCTCGATCGAACATCGTGTCCCGACCGAACTGTGCACAGCCATCAGTGGCAATGGCTTCCAGGTGAAGACCATTGAGCACGTGCTGGCGGCCTTATCGGGCCTGGAAGTTGATAACGTCTATATCGATGTGACGGCAGGCGAAGTCCCTGTGATGGACGGGAGCGCCGCGCCATTCGTTCGTTTGATCCAATCTGTCGGTGTGATCTCGCAAAACCGGAAGCAGCCATATCTGAAGATCATGGCACCGATCGAGGTCTCTGAGGGATCAAAGCGGGTGAGGATCGAGCCTTCGTCCACACCTCGGATCACGTATTCGATCCACTATGATCATCCTCTCATCAAGAGTCAGACCTACGTGCACGATTGTTCTGTGAGCGCGTTCGAGAAACAGATCGCCGAGGCGAGGACATTTGGGTTTCTCCACGAAGTCCAGGCGTTGTGGGCTCGCGGACTTGGTCAAGGCGGGTCGCTAGACAATACTGTCGTGCTGTCTGAAGACGGCATCGTGAATGATTCCGGCTTGCGATTCTCCAATGAGTTTGTTCGTCATAAGGTGCTTGATCTCATCGGAGACTTCTCTCTCCTCGGCATGTCCTTCATCGGCCATATCGTTGCTGAACGATCCGGACATGCTCTCCACACCCGGTTGGTTCAACAGATTCTTGAACAACCGGAGAAGTGGGTGCTCCTCAACACAGAGCCGCTTGCAGACAAAAAGCGGCCAGCTATGAACGTGGCTCGGCTTCAGCCCGCCGTCGCACTTCAAGCTTCCTAACGATCCACTATTCAATTGTCGGTGTGGTAAACGCTTGCCGTGTCGGCACAGCGTCCTTCGTCTTGCGAGCGTGGTCGTGTAAAAATTACGCCGAGAGTGAGTGGCCTCACCCCCGGCGTATAATTCGTGGCGGGGATTACTTCTTCTTCTTCTTCGCTGCCTTCTTCGTTGCCAAGACTCTCACCCCCCTTCGTCGTTCGTGTTAAGTTGTCGTCGATTGATCTTTACACAGCCTGGATCAGCATATCGTCCAACGCTTCGAACGTGTTCGGGCCGACTTTTCTGAAGCGCTTGTCGCGTTTTAGCGAGGTAGCAATTGAGGTCAGCGGTGTTTTGCCTTTGATTTGCAAACCGCCTTCAATCAAACGTTGCACAAGCTCCTTAGCATGCATCGCCCGGTTCGACTCACGGAGGATCTCGTAAGCCGCCTCGGGCACACTCTTGCCCACATACTTACTCCGTCCCAGAAGAATTTCCCGCGATTGATCGGTCACATCCATGACCGGAAGAGGCCGGACGCCCTTCGGGTCATCCGTAATCAGTTGGTTGGAGAGACTGGCTAGCTTGGCCTTGTCCGCTTCGACTCGATAGAGCGTCTCGGCAAGTTCGAGGTATTTCTTAATGGTCGCAATCTCGTCGTCAAGCCGACGGCGTTTTTTCTCTAGTTCCTGGAACCGGTTCTTGTACGCGCTGATCCGTTGTTCCAGCCCAACGAGAATATCCGTTAATTCTTCCACATGCATCTCCGACAAAGCATGCTTGCTTAATAGCATTGCTTCTAATCTATGTCAAGCTAAAATTATTGAATAATGTATTCGTATGATCAAAGCTATTTGTGCGCGCAAGTAATCATTGCACAAGTTGTTCTAAAAAGCCTTGTTAATGCATATCAGCGATATCATATTCAATGGTTTCAACATCTTACAATTCATTCCATGACCACGTCAGGCAATGGTCTCCCGAGCGGTCATACGATCGAGTGTCTGAAGGTTGAATTGCCTCTCTAGCCAGGGCCGCTGACATGTTAGAATCCGGCGTGACAAATTCGTCCGGTCACATTCCTCACGACATTCTGCTGGAGACTGCCGCTGCCGCCAGCAAAGAAGCTGGATCCCTTCTGTTGAGCTTCGTCAAGTCAGGGTTTCGGATCGAGCACAAGAATCCCATCAATCTGGTGACAGACGCAGACCATGCGGCAGAGCAGTGCGTGATCGATTCCATTCGCAGCCGCTTCCCGACTCACCGTTTCCTGGCTGAAGAACGAGGCCGCGTCGAACAGTCTGCGTCACCCTACCTCTGGATCATCGATCCGCTCGACGGCACTACGAATTTTGCTCACGGCTATCCGGCTTACTGTGTCTCGATCGGACTTGAGCATCACGGGCGCTGCATCATTGGCGCGGTGTTCGACCCCTCGCGCAACGAGCTCTTCACTGCCATAGAGGGTCGCGGCGCTCATGTGAATGGACGATCCATCCACGTTTCAGATACGCGGTCTCTCGAGAGCAGCCTGCTGGTAACCGGCTTCGCATACGACGTCAGAGAATCACCGCGAAATAATCTGGATCATTTTGTGAAGTTCACTCTCAAGGCACAAGGCATGAGGAGGACTGGATCCGCAGCGCTGGATTTGTGTTACGTGGCAGCCGGGCGTTTTGACGGATTCTGGGAAGTGAAACTTAATTCATGGGATATGGCCGCAGGATCCGTGATCGTGCGCGAGGCGGGAGGGCGCCTGACAAACTTCCGCGGGGGCGAGCTTTCGATTTATGGCCAGGAACTCGTTGCAAGCAATGGACACATCCACCAGGCTATGCTCAAGGTCCTCAACGAGGGATCGGCCCAGATCACAACGTCATAGTACCATTCCAGACGACCGTCGGCCGGACCTCAAGGACCGTCTCACGACTCGACCGCCCGGCAGGCTGGCCAGACTCTTCGATATACAACCAGACCAGCAATGGGGTATTCTTTTATCATTGACTCACGCTGGAGGTTCTTGATCATGGCACACGCAACACCGCCTTCAGGGCAGACGAATGGAAATTCTCCTGCCGACAACACGGCCGAGCCAACCGCTTGGGACGTTGAGTTGCTCCGCGTCCTTGTCAGTCGGAAAGGGACCCAGGTTGACGCCCAATGGGCAATCCACCCCCAATTGAAACATGACCTGCTGCCGGACGAGTGGAAAGAAGTGACGGATCTCATGGCCAAGGTAACCGATATCGTCGGCAACCGGTTTTCGGAAGTCCTCTCAAATGTGGAACCTGACCCCCCCGGTCATGCCTGATCGTTTCTTTCACACACACCATTCCGTGCGCCATCTGACGAACATCTGAATCGACACAGGAGGCTCGTATGGACTCATACTACCATTCGCATGATCTCGGAAAGTTTTCCGACATGGGAAAAGGAAATACTGAACTATGGGATAAGTTCATAGGTTACTACAGTGCCGTATTTGCAGAAGGGGCGTTAACGGAGCGTGAGAAGGCCCTCATTGCACTCGCCGTCGCTCATACGGTCCAATGTCCCTACTGCATCGATGCCTACACTCAGGCCTCACTGGAAAAGGGGTCGAACGTTGAAGAAATGACGGAGGCCGTGCACGTGGCCTGCGCCATCCGAGGCGGAGCTTCCTTGATCCATGGAGTGCAGATGCGGAACGTCGCTGACAAGTTGTCGATGTAGCGGGTTTCAGGAGACGGAGCTACAGATACGGGTTTTCGGGGATCGCCAGGGTGAAGTACTTTCCCCGTTCTTCATAGAGAATTTTCCTCGCAGTGAGGTTCTCCAGCACCGACGCAAGCGCCTCCAGGCCGTTCTCAGGTCGACCTGCTACGGAAGCTTGAATCTGCTCCGCGCTTTTCGCCGTTTCATTGCACACCTCGATCACCAGCGCGGCCAGTCCATCATATCGCTGCCGGATAGGGGCCTTGGGATTGCGCCCGTCGTAGATCGTGACGTAATCGAGGGCCTTGGAGTAATACAGGAACGGCCGATCCTGTGACGCATGCAGGCGTTGCCACCCCTCAATCGCCGCGACCAGCTCTTGGAAGACATGCGGGTCCACCGGCCAGTTCTCGAGCTCGTATTCGAAATCGTAGGCGATCTTCATCAGATCCACCTGCCGGCCATCGTAGACATATTCATAGGCCAGACCGGGTCCCGTGATACGAACACCAAATTCACTCGGCCTGGTGTAGTAGGGGCTGAAGCGCTCAAGCCAGAATCTCCCGGTCGCTTCGGGCGGCTGCAAGTGAACCAGTGAGGGGATCAGGTCGATCTGTCGCCGGTAATCCTCGTTGGTTTCTCCAGGAAATCCGAGCAGAATATTCCACGAGACCGTCACGTGATAGTAGAAACTCCACTTGAGACAGATAATGTTCTGCATCGGCGTGACGCCCTTGTCCATCGCGCGCAGCTGATTGAGGCTCAGGCTCTCCAGACCCGGCTGCATGCATTTCACGCCGCCGACCGCCAACGTGCGGATCTGATTCTTGTGGAGATTGCTCTTGGTCTCGATAAAGACGTCCAGATCGCAGTGATCGGCGGCGAACTTCCCGAACAGATTCTCGACATATTTCATGTCGACAATGTTATCGACCAGCCGGAAGCGAGCCGTGTCATACCGGTGCGACAGATACCTCATTTCCCCGGCAACTTGCTCAGACGACTTGGCGCGAAATTTCATGCTCTGGGCGTTCAGCCCGCAAAACGTACAATGATGTTTTTCTCCCCACCAACAGCCGCGCGAACCCTCATACAGGAGGATGCGATCAAGCCCCTGAGCCGCTTCGCCAAGCTCTGCCAGCAGGTGATAGTAATCGTCGTAGTCCGGTGGACCGGTCTTTGTGAAGTCAGTGAAGAGCGAGGTGTTGGGGGCCAGACGGAGCTGACCGTCTTGCCGATAAGCCACGCCATCGGGATACCCGGTGGCTTTCCCGTCGAGGATCTGACGGACCAAGGCGGGGAAAGTTTCCTCTCCTTCGCCGACCACGACATGATCGATGAAGGGGAAGGCCCGAAAATATTCCATCCCCATTTCGCCGTCGAAATTCGCTCCGCCAAAGACAATCGTTACATGGGGATACAGGTCCTTGATCAGTTTCGCCATGGTGAGGCTGGCGACGTTTTGATCGAACGTCGAGGTGAACCCGACGAGCTTGTATTGACCCCAATCGATCGACGTGAGCGCCCCGGTAAGAAACTGCGGCGCGATGCGCGTCGACATTTCCTCGAAATATCCGGTCGGATGGCCGCTTTGTTGAGCGATCTGCTCGAAGACCGGCTTGAAGACCCGTGGATACTCGGCTCGCTTCGGATTATCCCGGAACAAAAGATAGGAGAAGAGCCACTCTCCGAACAGTGCGCGTTTCTCGCAGATCATTTCATAGAGCGGCACACCGATCTTGTGGGCGAAGCGGACATTCAAATGGTGGCAATCGACAGGAATCCCCCGTGACTTGAGGAGCGCGGAGAGCGTGCCGAGCTGGATCGACGGATACTTCGAGTAGCTGAACGGCATATTGACGAGCGCGATTTGTGCCTTGTCGCTCATCTGATGCCTCGCAAGGTCATACGTGACTCTGGATTAGCTGGCTGCCGCTCGGAATGGCTCGAATTCCCGGTCGGCTTTCGCGGCCAGATAAAAATCGCTCTCGGTCAAGCCGCTGATCTTGTGCGTCCAGATCTCGATCTTGCACTTGCCCCAGGCGAGATAGAGATCGGGATGATGGCCCTGGGCTTCTGCCACAGCACCCACCTTGTTCACGTAGGCCAGGGCCTGCGCAAAATCCTTGAATGTGTAGAGCCGTTCGAGATGTCCGGCCCCATTCAACGACCACCCACGACCCAGTTCCTTCAGTAAAGCCTGCGCGCGATCTGCAGAAAGAGGTGGCACGCCACCCCGGCAAGGTATGCATTGATTGTCGGCAAGATCCATGGCGGCCTCCTTCGGTGAGAGGGAGGGGATATTCTAAAGGGGCCATGAGCGGAGAAACAAGGCGGGGATACAGCTAGTCGGTGTCGTCCGGAGCCCCGCCGGATTTCGCCAGATCGTCCATCCTGATCTTGTCAGGATTAAACTTGGCCGCGGCCTTGGCCATCCGATCGAGGGCTTCATCGAACGAGATCGGAGGGGCGTCCTTCGGACGAAAGCGAAGTGGATTGACCCGGGCGACCACGAAACTCTTCAAATAGGGGCTGGTCAGGCCTTTGGCTTTCAGCGCTTCGACCTGTTTCACAATCTCGTCGTCCAGGGCGAGGACGGTTCGCGCCCGTTCCCGCCGCAGATCAATCGCCGCGCGCATCGGCTTCTTGAGAAATTCTTCAACCCGCTTCAGAACCGGATGGTAGGCCCCGCCGCTGAACCGAGGCCGTTCTTCGTAACAGAGCCCCAGGGTAATGAATGCCGGCTCGTCAAATTCCAAGGCATAGGCTTCCTCGGTCGCCTCGTCGAGCTGCGCCAGCTCTTTGTACATACGAATCACTTCCAACGCCTTCTCTCGCAGGTTATGGGCCTTCTCGGTGTTGAGTGCGAGGATCTGATAGGCTGCAGCCGGTTCGGGCACGACAATCGCGATAATGCTCTTCGCGCCGAGCGTCCGCATGGCCGACAGGCGATGGTTTCCATTCGGCGTCCAGTACTTCGCCGCATGGTCCGGTTTCGGCATCCGCACCGCGATGATGGGATCGAGAAACCGGCCGATCTTGCTGATGACTGCTTCCAACTTTCTCACATGGGTATCGGAGAGATTCCGCTGATAAGGTGTCGGTTCGACCAACTCGATGGGCAACGCTGCCAACACGACCCAGTGACCGCCGTACGGTTCGCGATAGATGGCGAGAGTCTTACCGCCGTCCTCCTCGACCAGGCGATGCAACTCAGCCACTGCCCCGGGCGGAGCGGCAGCCTGCAGTTCCGTCGCAGCCAATCCGGTTGAAGCCCCGGCCGGCTTCCGCCGTTTTCTCATAGCGGTTCTCTGAGGTTTCTTGGACTTCTGTTCAGCCATGGCATCCATGGTAGGCGACCCTCTCGCGAAAGGGAAGACCCGCACCGCTCGCAATTCCCGCCGCGAGGATACTACACTGTCACCGTCTCACGTCCACCGAGCCGGGAACCTGCCTTGAGATCGAACACGATTTCGACCATACCACGCCTCACTATCGGCTGGTTCACGGCCGCTTGTGTCCTCGTCAGCAACATCATCGGGGGCGGCATCTTCACCACCACGGGGTTGATGGCCCGCGATCTCGGCGATCCGGTACTGATCCTCCTGTTGTGGTTCATCGGCGGGTTGTTCGCCGTCGGCGGCGCGATGGTCTACGGCGAACTCGGCTCGCGTCTGCCGCATGCCGGCGGCGATTACGTCTACCTGCGAGAATCCTATGGACCAGTGGTAGCGTTTCTCAGCGGATGGACCTCGTTCACGATCGGCTTCGGGGCGGCCGTCGCCGCTTCGGCGATCAGCTTTTCATCCTATGCACTGCGCGTCGTCCCACTCGAGGACGAGCGGGGATGGCTGGCGAAAAGCCTGTCGCTCGCTCTGTTGTGGATTGCCACGTTCATTCATTGTCGAGGTGTGGGAACGGGCGGCCGCATGCAGTTGTTGTTGACGACCACCAAGGTAGTCGCCATCGGAGGACTCATTCTCGGCGGGCTATCAGCCTTGGACGGGCAGGGGAACTTACTCCTCACCAGACCCACCGAGCAGCAACCGACTCTTGGGGCAGCCGCCATCGCGCTGGTGATTGTGACGTACTGCTATCTCGGCTGGAATGTCGCGGGCTATATCGCCGCCGATATCGCCGATCCGCAGCGGACCCTGCCCAGGATCATGATCGGGGGGACGGCGTTCGTCGCCGTCATTTATCTATTGTTGAACGTCGTCTACTTATCGGCGCTCTCGATTCCGGAACTTACCCGGGAACCGATCGTACCGGTAGCGGAGAAGGCCGCCGCGGCTTTATGGGGGCCACGGAGCGGGCGATTGGTCGCCGCCATCCTCTCTCTCTCCATCGCTGGAGCGGTGAGCGCCATGACGTGGGCGGGACCCCGCGTATATTGGGCCATGGCAAGGGACCGGATGATCAGCCCCTGGTTGGCCCAGCTCCACCCCCGCACCGCGGTGCCGGCCCGGGCCATCGTCTTCCAGAGTCTCTGGGCTTCGCTCCTTATTCTAAGCGGAACCTTCGAACAGCTTCTTGTCTACAGCGGCCTCGTTCTCTCGCTGTTCATGGCCTTGACCCTTTCCTCGATCTTTCCGCTTCGTCGCAGGGGCGTCGTGACCGTCCACCAATACCGCGCGCCATGCTATCCCTTCTTACCAGCGGCCCTCGTCATAGGGGCCTCGGCATTGGTTATCTACAGTCTCATCCAACGGCCTGCGGAATCGTTGTACGGAGCGATAACCGTCCTCAGCGGCCTCCCGCTTTATTACTTCTGGCGCAGACCCCGCAAGTTCCACCAGCAGAAGCCCTGATCAGGCCCGTCAAAGGGTTCTTCCCACCCGCCGGCCCCGACCCGCCGTTGCGCGGGCGAGGCTTCAGCAAGTAAAAGACCGAGAGAGGTACAGAGCAAGTTTTGTGTGAACCGCTCGCGTCGATCACATGCGAGCGGATCGGCGCCTTGCCTCCGGTCGGCTTGGATCCGGTACGTGGAGAGACTGAGCGATGCGGGAACGAAGCTGGCGGACTTTTTCAGTTTCCTCAGAAACGGCACGGGCGACCTTGCACTATGGTGGGAGGTCGCCCGTGAGTGGCGCTTAGGACGCCGATGTGATGTGTGTGATGTCGCGGCCCGTAAGACCCGCGCGAAGCCAGATCCAGCACGCTTCCAGTCGGGGGAGACATCGTCAATCCCGGGGGCTTGTGTTCCTCGGGCTAGCGTCGAGTTCTCAGTTGTTTTCAGGCCATCATCCGGTTGGTCTGTTGTGCCCTGAGAGCACAGCCAGTGGAGAACCAGCTAGCACGACCGACGAGAAGCCCGCCCTTGCATCGGCGGGCCTGACGAACCAGGTGGAGTTGTGTCACTCATATCCACCCTCCTCTCTTGGGGAAGTCACCGAGAGACCTGGATAGCAGCCGCGCGGTCTGCCCGATCTCCCACACTTCAGTAACTCATGGGCCGCAGTTCTCCTCCTACTCCCATTAGAAAAACGTGTCAACGGGGTCGGCGATTTTTTTGGGGACTCCGTAACGCATAACGCATGCCAACCAGCAGCAGATCCTCCGGGAAAGCACGCCCCTCTACTCTAACGGATGCGAAAGAGCGGGTCGCAGCGGCCCCAAGCCCGGACGACGTTGAACCAGCACATGCTGCCATCCTCACAGATCACAAGGAGGGGAGCGGTATGGTTGCAGTTCCACCCCCTCCCACACAGGACTCCGGATCAACCTACCGCCTGATCCCTTGTCCATTGCGCTTCATCTTTTCAATGTACTCCCTCATGTTCTCCACCGTGGTTGGGCGATAGCGTGTCAGGCGCACGACTAAGGAATCTGTAGCTTGCTGAAATCCACACCAGCCGGTTCAGGCGGCCGCTTCAGCTTCAACTGATTCATCGCTTCGACAATCGTTGAGGCCACCACTAGATTCCGATACCACTTGCGATTCGCCGGCACGACATACCACGGCGCATGATCCGTGCTCGTGGCGCGAAGTACATCTTCGAACGCATGCATGTAATCCTTCCACCGTTTGCGTTCCTCCAGGTCTCCCTCGTTGAACTTCCAACGCTTCTCAGGATCGCGAATCCGTTCTTCGAGCCGCCGCTTCTGTTCGTCTTTGGAGATATGCAGAAAGAACTTGAGGATGGTCGTTCCGTTTTCGTACAGCAGCTCCTCGAACTCTTGAATCTGGTTGAGCCGCTGTTTGGCCACTTTCTCCGATACCCACCCATGCACGCGAGTGATCAAGACGTCTTCATAATGGGACCGATTAAAAATCCCGATGTGCCCTTTGGGTGGCGTTTCATAATGAACCCGCCAGAGAAAATCATGCGCGCGTTCGCTGTTGGAGGGAGCCTTGAACGATGCGACTCTGCACCCTTGCGGGTTCACGCCGGACATCACGCTCTTGATCGTCCCGTCTTTGCCGCTGGTATCCATCCCTTGCAGCACCACAAGCACCGCTCGTTCGCCGTTCGCATAGAGTCGTTCCTGCAGTTCGGCCAGCCGGCCGGTCAACTCAGCCGTAATCACCCTGGCTTTTTCTTTGCCTTGATCGGTCTTCTTGTAGTCACCCGTATCATCGGGGTCCAGCTTCTCCAGGTGAACTTTCATGCCTTGCATGACACGATATTGCTTCATAGCCACGCCCTCCTGCTCGGCTGAATTGCCTGGGATGTTCTGCCGGTGGCTGGAATCTCTACGGCATTTCGATGGACCGCGCAAGAGCTCATGCCTCGAACTTCTCTGAACCAATCCCGCCTATGAGACATAGAGAAGTCCTCTACTGCCATGTGACTCACGGCGCTTCCGCCCCAATTATCTCGATCTCGGCAACCTGGTACGCAATTGGATTCCTGCCTTGAAGGGCATCGAAAACATCAGGCGCGGCGTGCTGGTTACAGATGTCGTTGCGGACTCGGTCGATCAACGATTTTACGAAGGGCTCAGAACCGAGGATCCATCAGCCGCTCGGTTTTCGCCGTCACGCCTTGCGCGCCGTAGGCGATATACAACTGCGTGCCGAACGCCATCGACGTCGTCGCGAGTTGAGGAAGGGTTGTGAGTGCCGTTACAGGCTGGCCAAGGTTGAAGTAGGGCGTGCTCTTCATGCCGGGCAGATCCACCCGCACGCTCGACACCTCTCCGACGACGATCTGGTCCTCACTAAGAAATCCTATGTGATGGGATCGATGGTGCCGCGGCAGGGGGGTCACTTCCCGCGTGGCGAGATCGATCATTGAAAAGAATCCCTTTGAGTCCAGCACCAGAACGCGACGGAACTCAGGGGACGGGACAAGGCGGACCGGAAATATTGACGACAATGGGAGTGCAAACCGGTCCATACCCGTTCGTTCGTCGAACAGATGCAGCACGTTGGCCTCATCAACGTAGACTATTTCCCCCTTATCCGGACGACAAGTCAGCACGCGAGCGGAGCCGGCCCCCTGAAGAGGAGCGGCGGCGTTCGTCGCCGCAGCCCCGATGCGTACAAGCTTCCGATCACGAATAGCGAGAACCGAATCGCCTCCTTCAAAGCACAGGTCGCGGACGGGTGAGACCGTGTGGATGGCAGCGGCCGACTTTGTCAAATGGTAGACACTGAGTTGCTGACGGGCGTTGAGCACGAAGGCCGTTCGTTCATCCGGCGTGACGATCAAGACCGTCGGGACATCGTTTATGGTCAGTTGCACTGTCGCCCGATGTCTCCGCCCGGACACCTGCCACAATTTGAGCACGCCCACCCCGTCGAGTGAGGCAAGTCCCCCGGGCTGATAGTGATGCAATGCGCGAATGCCGGCATCATGGCTGGGCTTGCCGGCCCGGTGCTCAAACGCGCTGTCCGCTGCAATGAACAGGACCAAACCACCCACGATCCAGGCCATCACACGATTGCGCGTTGTGGCATCCATGAGTGCAGGATTCGAGTCCTGTCCGCTCTGTTGCTCGCCTTCGAGAGCGCTCGCTGGTCTCGACTCTCGGAAGAACGCCTTCAATGCCAGCGAACCGAAGACCAACCCTGTAACGCCGCACACCGGAATGCCCAGCATGATCAGGAGCATCCCCGGTCCGTCGCTGGTCCAATGTGCCCGCTGGCCCACCTGGATCAGACCCACGGCGCCCGCGAATCCAGCAAGGGCAATACCACCGGCAAGCAACCCGGCCAGAATGCGAAACACGGCCTTTCCGGAAAATATACCCCACAGCAGAATGACAAACACGAGGAGGAACAACAGCCCCAGTTGCATGGCGAGAATCCCTTATGTGTAATTCGACGGTTGACGCGCTAGCTTGAATACTAGAGGCTCTCTTGGGATCCATGAAATGAAAAGCAGAATTGCGGCACTTCGCGAAGCAACGGAATGGGTCCATTGAGTCAGTGTTAGAAGGAGCGTAGCGTCTCGAAACAAGATGAAGGGAGGAGGGGCTATGTGGTGGATCTACGCGTTGCTCTCGGCGTTCTTTGCAGCTCTCACGACGATCTTCGCCAAAATCGGGGTCGTCGACGTATCCCCGAACCTGGCCACCGCCATCCGGACCGTGGTGATTCTCCTGCTCACCTGGGCCATCATCATCGTCACCGGCGAGAGCTCGGAGATCCAGAGCATCTCTCGACGTTCGCTCACCTTCCTCGTGCTCTCAGGGTTGGCAACCGGTCTCTCGTGGCTCTGTTACTTCCAGGCCCTTCAAACGGGGCTCGCCTCAGCTGTCGCCTCACTCGATAAAACCAGCCTCGTCATGACACTCATTCTTGCCATGATGGTGCTCGGTGAACCCTTCCAGGCCAAGGCCCTCATAGGAATTGCGCTTATCCTCGCCGGAACCGTGGTCCTGATCTGGTAAGGCAACACGAAATTCCATCCCGCAAGATATTCCTCTCCATCGTGGTTGACCTGTTGACGTTGACGACCTATTTATTCGATAAGACGTTCTCGGCGTTCAATTTCTTCAATAGAAAGGACACATGATGATCAAAGAAGTCACAGGAGACATTCTCCTCTCGAAAGCCGACGCCATTGCACATGGAATTGCTCCCCACGATGACTTCAAACAGGGCTTGGCGCTTGCGCTGCGTGAACAGTGGCCGGCCATGTACAAAGACTTCCGGCATTATTGCCAGACCTACAATCCGAAGCCCGGGACTCTCTGGAGCTGGAAAGGGCCGGGCTCGCCTGTCATCATCAACCTGTTCACGCAGGAACCGCCGGACGGTCATCAGAGCAGACCCGGGAAAGCGACCGTGCCTCATATCAATCACGTGCTCCAGGCCTTGAAGAAAGAAGCGCTTGAACAAAGAGTAAAGAGCCTCGCCCTGCCGCGTCTCGCCACAGGAGTCGGGGGATTGAGTTGGGATGAGGTGAGGCCGTTGATCCAGGCCACACTCAATGATGTCGGGATTCCGGTGTATCTCTACACGACCTACAAGAAGGGAGTCGCCGCACAAGAGGGGTAGCGATCTCGAACGAGAATGGAGCGGGTCATGCCGTCGGCCTCTTGCCGAATTACCGGAATGGAGGCCGGCGGCACACTCGCGGTTACTTAACGCGTGTCACGGTGTTGGCGTCCGTGTGATGGAAAATGTCTTTCTGTCCTTTAATTCTCAGTTGCGTGTCTTCTTTGTAGCTGAAGCTCCCTTGCCCATGCACGGTGATCGTAAGTTCATAGCGGACGGTTTTGAACTCCCGATCCAAGAACTTATTTGAACAGATTCCGTACGTGTCCGATCCTGCATCGGCCGCAAGCTGGAACGTCTTCGCGTCCGGTTCGACCGTTCCCCCGGCCAGCACGGTCACGCCACGGGGCACGATGAAACAGCGGAGCACCTGTTTGGCAACGCCGTCCCACAGCCAGTAGCCGGTCTCCTCGTGAAACGGAGCATCGTCCCCGAGCCGCCAGGCAATGGTCGAGTACCGGAGACCGTAGAGCGTTTGTTCATGATTTTTCGTCGGTCCAAACGGTTCGAATGTCATCCGCTCTCGAAATTTGTTCCGCTCGGTTCCCCTGTCGTCTGACGGGGCCACATCGTCCCCTTTGTCCCCCTCCCACACACCGGCCAGAGACGCCAAAGGGCCAAGATACCTGATGAGATCGTCGTTCATGGTGCTCCCCTTCCCTAATTCAGAAAGTTCAACAGGACGCCGAATACTACGAGCAGAAAGACTGAACAAGGGCACGTTCTAGCAAACCGTCGAGGGAAGAAGCAATTTGTGGCGACGGCCGGGGAAAACGCAGGGGAGGGGATGAAGAGCGGGCGGCACGCACGAAGCAAAACACACGTGTGAGTTGAAGACTCTATCCGGCGCCTGCAATTACGAACATTCGCAAAAGAGGCGCCGGAACGCACGAAGTGGGGTTTGGTGGAGGCGAGGGGAGTTGAACCCCTGTCCGAAGATCGTCAGTGCACCGGATCTACATGTGTAGCCGATCGTTTTAGTTTCGCGGCCACCCACGCCCATCGGCTGGCTTAGACTGGCCACTAGCCCAGTATTGTCTCGTCCTCAGCCGCTGAGCACCGGCCTTGGACCAGCCCGCTGCATCGCGCTCCAACCACCCCCGCGGGCATCAGGTGGAGGAACGTCGCAGTTATTTAAGCTGCGAGTGCCAGTTCTTGATTGGCAGTTGCATTTTCCTAGAGGTTTAACGAGTCCCCAGGAGC
>DATIGF010000143.1:0-3221 GCA_035454865.1 Nitrospiraceae bacterium
GGGCATGATCAAGCGTGTCACGACTTCGCCCTTGATGACGTGGCGCTCCATGATCTCGGTCACGTCGGCTTCGGATTTCACGCTGTACCACACGCCTTCCGGATAGATCACCACACTTGGCCCTTCGGCGCAATGGTCGAGACAGCCGGCCTTATTCGCGCGCACGATGTTCTTGAGATTGAGCCGCTTCGCTTCTTGTTTGAAGTGCGCATGCAGCCCTTCCGAACCGAGATTGGAGCAGCTGCCGCGAGGGTCATCAGGATTCCGCTGATTCGTGCAGACGAAAATATGACGCTTGAAGATCGACACAGTTGGTTCCGGCGTGTTTAAGCCTGCATGGTGGTGGATTGAAAACGTTTGATGAGTTGTTTCACGTCCGGAGTGGCGAGGAGCGTGGATTGTCCCGTTGCGCTGCTAAGAATGGCGGCAATTTCCCGCAACCGAATCGTCGCCCGTTGAAATGTGTCGGTGTTGGACAGCTCTGAACTCTGCCCCGCGGCGAGCTTGTCGAATTCGGCTCTGATATCGCGGAAGTCGCGTTGAAGGTTTTTTTGCATCGAGCACTGTTCGCAATACCATTTGGGGCTTTGGTCGGTCGAGGGGGAAAGGCGGTCGTAGGAGCGGCCGAAAAAGTCCTTCCCCAGCGACAGCTTCATGAGCGCGGTGCTACTGGCGCCGCAAGCATTGCAGGATCCCGCTACTCCGTCCATAACGCCTCCTCTGCCTCGATAGTTCTACCCGGGAGCGGCAAATCTTACACCAGGGTTGCGCGTACTGTCCACCGCGAGCTGGGGCCTCTTGAGGAACAGAGTAGTTCTCTTTCTGCTGAACAATGGATACAATGTAGCAATTGAGCATGGCTGCATGACGCAGTTGGAGGATCGTTCAATGATGATCGGGATTCCCAAAGAGATCAAAGATCATGAGGATCGCGTTAGCGTCACGCCGGACGGGGTGCGGGCGTTGCGTCAAGCCGGCCATGAAGTGATGGTGGAGTCTTCTGCGGGAAGCGGCAGTGGATATTCGGATGAGGAGTATCGGCGGGCAGGCGCCACGGTTGCGGTTTCGAAAGCAGACCTCTTTTGGCAGGCTGCGTTGATCGTGAAGGTGAAGGAGCCGCTTCTCTCCGAATGCCCGCTCTTTCGTCCAGGCCAGCTTCTCTTCACGTATCTGCATCTGGCGTCATCGCAGGAACTGACGAAGGTGCTGCTGGATGCCAAAGTCACGGCCATGGCGTATGAGACGATCGAGGCGAAAGACGGCACGCTGCCGATGCTCAAGCCAATGAGCGAAATTGCCGGGCGAATGTCCGTGCAAATCGGCGCCCGCTATCTGGAAAAGACGCAAGGGGGACGGGGTCTGCTCCTGGCCGGCGTACCGGGGGTCGAGCCGGCGAAGGTAGTGGTTCTGGGGGCCGGGGTCGTTGGAAGCGCGGCGACCAGGATCGCCGTGGGGATGGGCGCGCAAGTCACGGTGATCAATCTTGATATTGAGCGATTGCGATATCTCGACGATCAATATCACGGTCGGATTGTCACGTGTGCCTCGACGCAAGCGGTAATCGAGGAGACCGTGCCGACCGCCGATTTGTTGATCGGGGCCGTCTTGATTCCGGGTGCGCGGGCACCCAAACTCGTTTCGCGCGCCGTAGTCGCCAAGATGAAGCCCGGCTCCGTGATCGTCGATGTGGCGGTGGACCAGGGTGGCTGTATCGAAACCACGAAACCCACCACCCATTCCGATCCCGTCTATGTCGTGGACGGCGTGCTCCATTATTGCGTGGCCAATATGCCGGGCATCGTCCCGCGTACCTCGACGCTTGCGCTCACGAATGCGACGCGACCGTATCTCCTAAGGCTGGCTTCTTTAGGTATGGAGGCGACAGTGCAGTCTGACGCGGGATTTGCCAAAGGCGTGAACCTCTTAAACGGAAAAGTGACGTGCCGTGCGGTAGCTGAATCTCATGGCTTGCGTTTCGACCCTCTGATGTAAGACAATCCCCCCTCACTTCCTGTGCCTGTCTTTCCCGGTCGGGGCGTAGCGCAGCCCGGTAGCGCACTGCGTTCGGGACGCAGGGGTCGAAGGTTCAAATCCTTTCGCCCCGACCAAACCAAGCTTGCTCGACCCGGAGCCCCTTCTTCATTGAGGCGACGGGATAACCCCCCCCCAGTATTGTTTGATGAACCGCACTTCGTGTGATCTGGCGGCTCATCAGGCGAAGCCTTTCCCGATTGTCGCCGCCGGATAATCCCCTCCAGTGTCATGTTCTCAATTTTGATGATTGCTCGAGTCGGAGCCTCCTCTTCATTGAGGCGCCGGGATTCACCCACTCCGTGATCGCGTTTGTTTGCGCCCTCGTGCTTTAGACCTCTTGGAAGCGAACAAATTTTTCGATACGGCCATCGCGCTCCTTCCTCAGGTAGAATTCACAAGAATTTGTTTTCGGGCGTAGAATTGCAAATCGCGTGACGCGTTTCTCCAGGTATGAGAGGATCCCTTCGTTGACACGAAAGAGGTACGGCTGAGCCATGACTGATGGGAGCGAGCCGACCGCCGTCCGAGCCAGGATATCCGTAACAGGAAAAGTGCAAGGAGTCGGGTATCGGGCTTTCGCAGTCAGGGTGGCGACGGAACGCGGGTTGGCGGGCGGTGTGAGAAACCTGGACGATGGGCGTGTCGAGCTTGAAGTGGAAGGTCCCAAAGACCGCATTCTGTCTCTGATGGAAGAATTACGATTGGGCCCTCCGGCAGCACGGGTCACGGCCGTACAGGTAGAGTGGTCAAAGGCAACCGGACGTCAGGCCGATTTTCGTGTGTGGTACTACTAGGCTTACGCAGTTCTGAGGAAGTAAATGGCACGAGGACAGGACGAATTTTCCGACGAGAGTGAAGCGCGGCGGCATCTCAGCGATCACGATGAGGATGACGCAGGGGAGGCCGTCGCGGAACGGGACGATTCACCCGCCCAAGAGGACCATTCCCGGGGCCGCTCTGAAGGGCTCGATACGCTCAAGAGTTATCTGCGCGAAATTCGCCACTCGACCCTACTGACATTCAAGCAGGAACAGCAGCTGGGTAAGCGTGTGATGGCGGGAGACGAACAGGCTCGCCAGCAAATGATCGAGTCGAACCTGCGCTTAGTGATCAGTATCGGGAAGCGTTACATCCACCGGGGGTTCCCATTTTCCGATATCGTGGAAGAAGGCAACCTTGGGCTGATC
>DATIGF010000144.1:0-19178 GCA_035454865.1 Nitrospiraceae bacterium
GTCGTGCCTTCCAGCACTTCCATCGCGATGTAACCGAGGTCGTGTTCTTCACCCGCGTCGTAAATGGTGACGATGTTCGGATGGGACAGCCGGCCGGTTGATTCGGCTTCCCGGAAGAATCGCGCCTTCACTTCCTGCAGCTTGTCCGCATCGTCGATCTCGTCGAGCCGCATGGTTTTAATTGCGACAAATCGCTGAATGGTAGGATCTTTCCCGAGATAGACGACACCCATGGCGCCCCGCCCCAATTCTTTCAAGACCTTGTACCGGCCGAGCGTGCTCGGGGGGCCCCCGTTCGTGTTGAGAATGACGGTTGCGGACTGCGCTTCGCCGCTTTCTTCCTCGTGATGGAACTCATCGCTGCTCTCGACCGTTAGTGGGGTTTCCTTGCGCCTCGCCGGCTGCGGAGATCGGGAGAAAAAGCGATGGAGCGCATCAAGATTCAGCAGCCACGCGGCCGTGATCCAGATACCTGTCAGCATGAGCCCGGCGGTGTAGATCAGGGTGTAGCGTCGAGGTCCTACGTAGTCGATGAGCGAGAGTCCCACCACTCTGAGCGTCCTGTCCGTCGCAAGCAGGACGAAGAGCGTGGTCATGGGGAGTACGAGCTGGCGAACAAACGAGAAGCCTCTCCCGTTGTCCGGCATCTGCCGGAACGCACGGATCGAGAGGACGCAGAGAATCACCAGCCCGGTTTCTTCAATGACAAGGCGGATGGTTTGCGGGCCGTTGAGGCCGAAAAGGGTGATCGGGAACAATTGCGCAGCCGGCAGCTTGCTCAGCAGAGGACCTGCAAAGAGCGCGACCAGGGCAACGATGAGATATTGGAGCGCCCAGCTTGATGCGTTGATCATGGATGTCAGGATTTGAAGACTCGTCAAAGTCTAGCGGATAGCGGAAGGGAGTCAATGAATAGCAGGAAATGCGCAGCGCATGGAGCCTGTCGCGGATTGATCGAGACGTATCCGCGCTAAAGTCGGGCGGCGGCATCCTTGAGTTTCGGAAGGAGGGAGTCGGGGATATGCAGGGTGCCCTTGCCGATGCCGACCTCAATATCTGGCTTCGTGATGCCGTGGAAGTCACTTCCGCCGGTGATCAGCAACCCCAGTTGTTTCGCGAGGCTCAAGTATTCGCGTGTCTGCCGTGCCGTGTGCGTGCTGTAGTGGACTTCCACGCCGTCGAGACCGGCGGCTTTCAGTTGGCGAACGAGATCCGTCAGCGTCCCTTCTGTCGTCTTGACCCAAGTCGGGTGGGCCAGGACCGCGAGCCCCTTCGCCGACTTGATCCACTGGATGGCTTCAGCGGGACTCGGCAGATCGCGCGAGACATAGGCCGGTTTGCCGTTGGCCAGAAAACGGTCGAATGCTTCTTTGGCTGAACCGACGACCTTCTTTTCCATCAATACCCGCGCAATGTGCGGCCGTCCGACGGAATCGGTGCCGGCGAGCGCACGAACCTCGTCGTAAGTGATATCGATGCCCGATTCCTGCAAGCGCTCGATGATCTTCGGGTTGCGGCGGTGGCGGCTCTCTCTCAGGGTGCTGAGTTGTTCGCTCAACTTGGGGTCATGCCAATCGAGAAAGTATCCGAGAATGTGCAACTCCGAGTCGCCAAAGACGGAACTGATCTCAATGCCGGGAATAATCTCGATCCCAAGCTGCAGGCCGGTCGCGATCGCTTCGGGGATTCCCGTCGTGATGTCGTGATCGGTGATGGCCAGGGCCGTCACGCCGGCTTTGTGTGCAAGTTCAATCACCTCGGCCGGGGTAAAGCTTCCGTCCGAGTGGGTGGTGTGCAGGTGGAGATCCAGGCGGCTCATGTGGACGGGCCTGAGCGCAACGGTTTGTGCGCGACGAGTTGCGCCGTGTACACAGGGTCGGTGGCCTGGCTTCCGGCGTGGCCGCCCTCGTCGTAGTGCAGAACATGGAGGCTCGACGTGAGCCGCAAAAGCTCGTTATGCGCGAGGCAGAATTCCCACCGCTTGGGGTGCTTGTGATGAAAGTAGTTGTCGATGGTGAAGGTTTCATAGACGAGAACGCCACCGGGCTTCAGCGCCTCAATGAGATAGGGGAAGAGCGACCGATAGAGGTAGAAGAACACGACGATGACGTCATACCGTTCTTTCCCCAGATCGGGCTCATACGGCGCGGGCTGTTCAAGGTCGATCGTTCTTGTGGTCAGCGCGGAGAGGTTGCGTTTTCCGGCTGCTGCCGAGAGTTGCGCGAGGGCCTGCCCATCCCGGTCGATAGCTTCGACTTGATAACCCTGTGAGGCGAGGAACAGCGAGTGGCGTCCACTCCCGGCCGCCACGTCGAGAACTTTGCCTTTCGGGAGTCGATGAAGTTGTTGAACAAGAAATCGTGCCGGGGCCGGCTCGGCGTGTTGGAGTTGCTGGGTCAGTTTCGTCCGCTCGACGGTGACCCCGACGGAGCCGGTGACGTAGGTGATCGGCGGGTGAAGCTTTCGCACCCAGAGCTTGACGCGTTCAACGGGGAATTCGTCGAACAGCATTGCGAGGAGACGCTCGGCCATGGCTTCCAACAGGCAGGAGTCCTGGGCCGTGCCCACTTCCACCACCCGTTGGGCCACTTTCGCATAGTCGATCGTATGAGCCAGATCGTCCGAAAGCCCTGCCGATTCCAGCTGACAGTCTAATTCCAGATCTACGGCCAGCGGTTGAGGGCGAGCCCGTTCTTCCGCGGTAACCCCGCAACGTCCGCGAAATTCCAACCGTTCGATGATGATCTGGCCGGACATGCGGGCATTGTCGAGGATCGGATTTCGGACTGTCAAGGAGAAGAGGGAGAGGGGTGCGGTCGGCGCAGTCTTCTTGCTCGCTGCCCGCGCACGCAACGTGGGTTTTATCCCGTCGCCAGGACCTATCGAACAGGCTCCGGGTCGAATGAGTTCTGTTTGGCGGTGCTCGGTCAATGCGCGCAGTGAAGACTTCGCCGACCGCACCTTCTGAGAGGGAAGGGGAAAGAGGAAGCCAAAGAGAACATGGGCTAGCGTCGTCTATGTCCATATTGAAAAATTCAAGGTGGTGGTTCGAGCAGTTCCATCCTCATTAATCGCCATTGCTAGAGTGGTATTGGCTGAAAGGCACCGGTGGTAAGTCAGGCCATGATCCCGCATCAACTTCTCGATTCTTGAGTTGGTGGACCGTCGGGCTGCCACTTCACCGCTTGACCTTCGTTTCCGGGGGCACCTATAATCGCCCTACGGATCTGGCTGCAACGCGCTGATTCAGCTAACAAAATGGCAGAATTTACGCACTTCAACGAGTCGGGACGGGCCCGAATGGTCGATGTCTCCGCTAAGGACTCGACTGAGCGGGTTGCAGTAGCCCAAGCCAGAGTCCACCTCCAGCCGGAAACCCTTGAAAAAATTCAGCGTGGGAAGATCGCCAAGGGGGATGTCTTGTCCGTCGCCCAGGTGGCCGGGGTGATGGGGGCCAAGAAGACCCCTGATCTCATTCCCATGTGCCATCCCATTCTCCTCACCAGCGTCGACATTTCATTCAAAGAAGAGCCTCAGCCCGATCGAGAAGGCCGCTGTTCGATTACCATTATGGCGACGGCCAAGACGACCGGGCCGACGGGGGTCGAAATGGAAGCCATCACGGCTGCCGCGGTCGCGGCGTTGACGATCTACGACATGTGCAAGGCGGTGGACCGGGGGATGAGTTTTAGTGATGTCTGTCTTCTCTCGAAGTCAGGCGGGAAGTCCGGCACTTTTACGCGGGGGCGATAACGAAGTGGTGACCATCAGACTGTTCGGCATGACGAAGTCGCTCGCGGGGAACCAGGGTTCCCTCTCGCTGGCATTGGCGAATGGGCGGCGAGTCAAAGATTTGGTCGAGCTGCTCGATACGGGGTATCCGCAGATCGGGGAGTTGATCCATAAGAAGAAAGTCCTCGTCTCGGTCAATCAGGAGATCGCCCACGAGGAGACGGAAATTCGGGATGGCGACGAGATTGCCTTGTTGCCGCCGTTCGCTGGAGGATCGTCTGTGGAAGGTCAGCTTGATGATGCTCAGTTCGTCCGCGTGCAGCGCGAGAACTTTTCCATCGATCAGGAGCTCGACCGGGTGAAAAGCCGCTCGAAGCGGATCGGCGGGATTGCCACGTTCCTCGGCATCGCCCGGGATCGCTCCAAAGGGCGCGATGTGGATAGCATCACCTTCGAGCATTACGAAGGGATGGCCCAGAAGAAGCTGCAGGAGATCCGCGAACGGGCATTGAAGGATTTCGACATTCTGGAGCTGCTGATCATCCATCGATATGGGGAGATCGCGATCGGCGAGAACATCGTTCTGATCATCGCAGGGGCCGAGCATCGGCCCGAGGCGTTTCGGGCCTGCAAATGGGCGATCGACGAATTGAAGCAAATTACACCGATTTGGAAACTCGAACATACGCCTGAGGGTGAAGTCTGGGTCGAGGAACACCCGTAACGCGCGACAACTGATGCGCGCCGGGTGGCGAGTGGAAACAATGTCGCAATCGCCCGAGCCTCCCGTACATCCCGCGGTGGTCGATACCTACGACCGCCCGCTCAAGAGTCTGCGGTTGTCTGTCACCGATCGCTGCAATCTGCGCTGTCAGTATTGCATGCCGGAAGAAGACTATGTGTGGCTTCCGCGTGAGGACGTCCTCAGTTTTGAGGAAATGGCTACGCTCGCGGGGTACTTTGCGGATCTGGGCGTCGATAAGGTTCGATTGACCGGCGGGGAGCCGTTGTTGCGGCGGGATCTCTCGCGGCTGGTCAGGCTGCTGCTGCAGGATAGACGGATTACCGAGATCGCGCTGACCACAAACGGCATACTCCTGGCCGATCAAGCGCAGGAGCTTTACGATGCGGGACTTCATCGGGTGACGGTCAGTTTGGATACGCTGAGGCCTGAGCGGTTCCGCCAGCTCACCAGGCGGGATGAGTTTTCCAGGGTCATCGGGGGGATTGAGTCGGTCGGAAAGGCAGGCTTTGCCAATCTCAAGCTCGATACAGTCGCGATTCGTGGGTTCAACGATGATGAATTGGTACCATTGATCGAGTTCGCCAAGCACTATCAGGCTGAAGTGCGCTTCATTGAATATATGGATGTAGGCGGGGCCAACGAGTGGGCCATGGATAAAGTGCTGTCGCGTGCCGCAATCCTGGACCAGTTAGGCCAGCATTACGGTCCGGTCGAACCGCTTCCTGAGCGCGGCGCGGCTCCGGCGCAACGATTTCTCTTGCCGGATGGCACGAGCTTTGGGATTATTCCTTCGACGACCACGCCATTTTGCGCGCAGTGCGATCGCAGCCGCGTCACCGCAGATGGCATGTGGTATCTGTGCCTCTATGCGACATCGGGGACTGATCTGCGCAAGCCGCTCCGCATGGGCGCAAGTCCTGAAGACATGCGAAACATGATCCGGTCCGGCTGGGCCGCCCGTCAAAATCGCGGCGCGGAGGAGCGCAAGGCGCTGGAACGGATCGGCCTGCGCGATGGCGGACTGATCGGAATCGATCGCCTTCGGGAAGATCCGCACCTGGAGATGCACGCGCGCGGAGGGTGAGAAAGGGCGAAATCCTCTCCTCCGGCCATCGCGAAGCATCCGACTGCGCCGGCTTCACATTTGAGAAGCTTCGGTGGACGTCGGTTTCAAGCGCTACTTAGCGATCAACGACCACTCATCGCAGCGCCCGGTTTTCTGACACATACATGTCCGAGATTGAATTCTTCACATTGCTCGGTGTCGGGTTTCTGCTCGGGCTTCGACATGCGCTCGATGCCGATCATCTTGCCGCAGTCTCAACGGTGCTCGCTGAGCGACCATCATTTCGAGCCTCCAGCGCCGTGGGGTTGTGGTGGGGGATCGGCCATACTCTGACCTTGATGATCGTGGGATCGATCGTGCTGACCTGGGGGCTTCGCATTCCTGAAGGATTTGAAGTCATCGCTGAATCCGGTGTGGGAATTATGCTGATACTCCTCGGCGGGACGTTGGGGCTCAAGTTGTACCGTGAGCGATGGCATATCCATAGCCACCAGCATGACGGCGAGCAGCATGTCCATTTCCACAGTCATCAACGGCAAGACCATCACCGGCACCGACATTGGATTGCCGATTCGATTCGCCCGCTCTGTATCGGACTGGCGCACGGGCTGGCGGGGTCGGCCGCGTTGATGCTCCTCATTCTTTCGACCACAGAGGAGCTGGGTCCGGGGCTCTTGTCGATTGCGGTCTTCGGCGTCGGCTCGATTGTAGGCATGATGGCGATCGGAGCGACGCTCAGTCTGCCGTTGGTCTTTTCGCTTTCGAGCAGTCGCAGGCTCTTTGTCGGGTTACAAGGATGTGCCAGCGTGACCAGCGTTTCTGTGGGTCTGTGGATGCTGGTGAAGCTGGCGTCGGCGGCTGCGGGGTACTGAGCGGTCGTAGCGCCCGCGTGTCGGCGTGCTTTGAACGTGCGTCGTCGGCAGGGCTGTGCTATTCTGCGCAGGCGTCAGCAGGCAATCATGCCGTGATTGGCTGTGGAAAAGCTGAACTGAACAAGGGATACGACTATGGCCTGGTTCAAAAAAGAAAAATCGTCCGATTCGCCTGCCCCCCCACGCTCCAAAGGCAGCGAGGGGATGTGGCTCAAATGCAACCACTGCCGGGAAATTGTCTATCGCAAGGAAGTCGATCGCAATAACAAGGTGTGTCCGAAGTGCGACTATCATTTTCCTATTTCGGTGATGGAGCGGATCGGACTGCTGATCGATCTGGGCACGTTCAAGGAATGGGATACGGAGTTGGAAGCGCAGGATCCGCTTACCTTCCACGATACCAAGTCATATAAGGATCGCGTGAA
The DNA here is from genome assembly GCA_035454865.1 of Nitrospiraceae bacterium. Classification (GTDB taxonomy): domain Bacteria; phylum Nitrospirota; class Nitrospiria; order Nitrospirales; family Nitrospiraceae; genus Nitrospira_D. The sequence continues at coordinate 6,841 of DATIGF010000144.1, forward strand.
GGCCCAGCAGGAAAAGACTGGTCGGAAGGATGCACTCGTGATCGGCGAAGGCATGATCGATGGACGCCGGGTGGTTCTGTCCGTTTTCGATTTCAGTTTTATGGGCGGCAGCATGGGGTCCGTGGTCGGGGAAAAGCTCTGCCGCGCGATCGATCGTGCATTGGAGATGAAGCTGCCGGTGATTCTTGTCACGGCATCCGGCGGCGCCCGCATGCAGGAGGGAATTCTCTCGCTGATGCAGATGGCCAAGACCTCGACGGCCGTCGCCAAGCTAGGGGAGGCGAAGTTGCCCTTCATTTCGATTCTGGCCGATCCCACGTTCGGCGGCGTGACGGCCAGTGTGGCGATGTTGGGCGATGTGATTATCGCGGAGCCGAAGGCCTTGATCGGCTTTGCCGGTCCCCGCGTGATCGAGCAAACGATCAAGCAGCAATTGCCGGATCAGTTCCAGCGCGCGGAATTCCTGCTGGAGCACGGTATGATCGACATGATTGTCGAGCGTAAACAGCTCAAAGAGACGATCAGTACCCTCGTGAATCATTTTTAGTCTTCAGCGTCCCACCGGCTTCCTGATGACCTACTCCGCTGCCATCGGGTATCTCTACGGGCTCCAGAAGCATGGGATCAAACTCGGCCTAGAGACCATGCAGGCGCTTTTGGGGAGGATCGGACATCCTGAGCGCCGGCTTCGCACCTTGCACATCGGGGGAACCAACGGCAAGGGGTCGACCGCCGCGATGGCCGCGGCCATTCTTCAGGCCTCCGGTCTGCGCGTGGGGCTTTATACGTCTCCGCATCTGGTCGAGTTTCGCGAACGGATTCGCGTCAACGGGGAAATGATACCTGAAGGACGGATCGCGGATCTGACCGGCCGGTTGCAGAGTGCCATACAGGGGGGTCTTGCCCCGACGTTTTTTGAGATGACGACGGCCATGGCGTTGCTCCATTTTGCGGAGTCTCAGGTCGACGTGGTGGTTCTCGAAGTCGGCATGGGCGGGCGGTTTGATGCGACGAATGTGGTCGAACCGATGGCCTGTGCGATTACGACGATTGCACTGGAGCACCAGGAATATCTGGGACGGACGGAAGAGGCCATCGCATTTGAGAAGGCGGGGATTATCAAGCCCTCCGTGCCGGTCGTCATCGGACGAATGGGACCAGAGGCCGATAAGGTGATGCACCGGGTAGCACAGGAGCGCAAAGCTCCCTTGTGGCAACTCGAGCAAGACTTTTCCGTTGTAGGGGATGGTCCTCAGCAGTTCACATATCGGGGTGTGGCACGGGTATTTGAGGAACTCGCGTGCGGACTCGCCGGACGGCATCAGTTGGATAATGCGGCCTGTGCTCTTGCCCTGCTTGAAGCAGCCGGCAAGGCCGGGGTGGCGGTTGACGAGGCGGCGGTCCGCCGGGGTCTGCAGTCGGTTAAGTGGGAAGGGCGGTTGGAACTCGTTGAAGAATCTCCGATGGTACTCCTCGATGGAGCCCACAATCCTGCCGCCGCCGCCGCGCTCGCAGGTTACTTGGGGGATTTTCTGGCCCGCCGTCCCGATGCGCGCATTATTCTTGTGTGGGGCATGATGCGGGACAAGGATCATCGGGGATTTCTCGCACCGCTGCAATCCGTGGTCTCCGAAATTGTTCTGACTCAGGCCGGTCTCGCACGATCTGCTACCGTCCAAGAGCTCCGCTCGGCGCTGCTCGGATGGCGACAGCCTGTTCTTGAAGCGCCGCTCCCTGCTGAGGCGGTGATGCTCGCGAAGACGCGGGCGACGTCCAGAGATCTGATCTGTGTGGCGGGTTCGCTCATGCTTCTTGGCGATGTCAAGGCGGCAGAGCGTGGCTGTGGGCTGTCACCGCTTCGGGGCTAGCATGACAGATCCTCGTGTGCGGATCTGTCGGCAGTTCCTTCTTCTGTTTATCGTCCTTCTCTCTTTGTCCCCGCTCTCTGTCCTGGCCGCATCGAAACAAGTGCGTGCCGAAGGAGCGTCGTCCGGCTCTATTCCGCTAGATGTCACGGCCAATCGCATCGACTATCGCCAGGATCTGGATGTGTACGAGGCTGATGGGGCTGTCGTGATTCATCAGGGCGCAATCAGGCTGACCGCGGACCATGTCACGATCCAAGTGCTGCCGGGAATCCTTACCGCCATCGGCCACGTGCATTTGACGGATCCTCAGGCCGACATCACCACCGAACGGCTGGAGTTAAACGTGAATACTGAGGCTGGTGTGGTCACGCACGGACAACTCTATCTTCCCGGAAGCAACACGTTGGTTTCAGGTCGGCTCATGCAGCGGTTCTCCGAATATCACTACCGAGTGAAAGAAGGCAGTGCCACGAATTGCGATGCGCAAGAGGGAGAAATTCCGGCCTGGCGCATGCGTTTCAATGATCTCGACCTCGCCGTCGGGGATACCCTTGCATTCAAGGGAGCGTGGTTATGCATCAATGACGTGCCTGCGATTCCACTTCCCACGCTGACCTATCCGCTTTCCACCCGCCAAAGCGGGTTCCTAATTCCCAATGTGGGGTGGGACAACCGCTTCGGGATGCATCTTCAAGAGAGCTACTACTGGGCCATCAACCCGAGTCAGGACTTGACCGTCTCGCCGTTCTATTATAGCCAACTCGGCTATGGGAGCGATTTCGAGTATCGGTATGCGCTGGATCGCAGGTCGAGCGGGCAGTGGCTCTTGAGCGGACTGCAGCAGACTCAAGTGCCGAAGAACAATGCCGGGGATCCCAACGACACTCAAGCTAGAGAGCTTCGAGGAAGCCTCAGCGGAACTCATACCCAGCAGATAACGGCAGACCTGCTGCTCCGTGCCAATATTTTTCTCGTGTCCGACTCACAGTATCTCCAGCAACTCAGTAACTCGGGGGCGCAGCGCGCGCTGCCCAGCGGGGAGTCGAACATCCTGATGAATCAACGTCTAGCCTATGGCAATGCCTATCTCCGCGGGCAGTACCTGCAGCCGTTAGAATCGGGCGGCAACGACACCTTTCAGCGTCTTCCGGAACTCGGGTATACGCTCCCCAATACGGCCCCGTTCGGCTGGCCGGTCCTGGTGGGTCTGGACACCAACTATGTTAATTTTACCCGGCAAGAAGGCTTTAAGGAGCATCGGGTTGATCTTGTTCCGGGCTTATCGACGGATGTGTTGGATATCGGACATGTGGTGGGGTTTACTCCCCAGGTGAAGTTTCGCGAGGTGTACTACTCGCGAGGGATCTATAGCAGCCAGTCGATCTCCCGCGAGACATTTTGGGCCTCGATGGATGCCGTCTCAAAATTAAGCCGCCGTGTCGGTCTGGAGGACGGAGGCGGTCTGCTTCACACCATTGAGCCGCGTATCACATACGAATATGTTCCGGGTACCGATCAGTCGCAGATTGCACAAGTTGATGAAGTGGACGATCTTCCGAGGAAAAACCTGTTGACCTATGCCCTGCGCAGCCGCCTGCTCGAGCAGGAAATTAATGGGCGGACGTTCAATTGGTTGGATTTGACGCTGGCGCAGAGCTACCGGGTCGGGTCTGTACAATCTACCGCGGTCAATTTTGACCCCAATGTTCCTCCGGCTGCCGGGACGATCACGCAGCCGCTACAACCTGCGACCGTCCCGATCGACGGCAAGAAGTTCTCGGACTTGTGGATGCGGGCCGTGATCGGCAACACATCCCCGCAATTTACTCCGGCCCAGATGGCGACCCAGACCTTTGGCCGCGGAGGGAGCGGTGCGCCGATCCTGCGTCCGGAAATCAATCAATACCTGTCCATCGATGCGTTTTTCAACCCGTACCAATCCACCATGACCCAATTCAATACCGACTTCCGGGTCCAGCAGGGCAGCGACTGGTACGTGGAGGTCGGACAACGATACACACGCGAAGGGAATCGTGCCAAACGCGGCGATCTGTGGAATCCGATCTCATTCAACACCGTCTATGCGCCGACGGATGAAATCCAGTTTGTCACGGCGGGTGGCGGATTCCGAACACCATGGGGCTGGACGCTGGGCGCCAAGGGCTACTATGATATTAAGACCGGAAAGAGCCCGGAGTATGATGTCGTCGCGCTGTATCAGAACCCCTGCAAATGCTGGTCGTTAGGATTGTTCTACCTACAGTTTCCAGACCGGGCCCAATACAACTTCATGCTCAATCTGACTGGAATCGGCTGGACGGAAAACTTTGGGACTGCCGTGGTGCGCTCGATCTTGAGCCCGTTGTTGTGGGGGGAACGCGGTCTGCCCTGGGCGTCCCCGGGCGGTCCCTACGGACGTGCCCAGCAGGAATTTACAACCGTTGGTGTTCCAACCGGGAGCAGATAGGGGTCAGACGTTGGAATGAGGCGGCATCTGATGATCTTACACGGTTTGGTTGGTCGCGTGTGCACATGGCTTGGCGGAATCCTCTTCATGGTCTCCCTCGGATGTGGAACTCTGGGGAGCGGCGCCGATCATGGCATGCCGTCCAACCTGCAGCGTGCGAAGGTCTTTCTGGCGGGAGCCGACTATCGTCGGGCTATCGAAGCCTGCCAGAAGGAAGTGACCGAGCATCCTTCTGCCACAAGCTACGTGTATCTCACCTATGTGTATCAGGCGTTGGACGCCTATCTGGATTATTTGGCCCGGACCGACCGGTGGGTGCTGGTCGAACAGCTGGCCCTCAGTCTCTCGCCTGGGCGTCCAGAAGATCTTCTCGATTCACCGGATGTCCTCGCAAGGATTGCGAAGGAGTTGATCCAGCAATCGTCACGGAAACAGTCCGATGCCACTGCGGCGATGGCTGCGCGGTTGGACGAGCACGCCGTTAACCCTTTATGGACTCAGCAGAGGAAATGGCGGGAGTTGCAGCCGGATGGATGGTGGTTCGGCGTGCCGATTGAGTGGGGCTGGTAGAATTCACGCGACCCGGCGTATTTGACAGTAAAAACTGGGGTGGGGTACGATGCCATTCTCATTTTCATACCTGATTGATCGCAACGCTGAAGGAGGGCGCAGACGTGGCTGGTGATACCTTGAAGGTTGAAGACTCTACCTGGGATGCAGAGGTGATGAAGGCTGCTGAACTGGTGATGGTTGATTTTTGGGCGGTATGGTGCGGTCCATGCCAGATGGTTGCGCCCATTGTCGATGAGCTGGCTAAGGAATATGCCGGGAAGCTCAAAGTGCGAAAGCTCAATACGGACGAGAATCCGGAAGTGGCCGGTCGCTATCAGGTGATGAGTATTCCCACGATTCTCTTCTTCAAAAATGGTCAGCCGGTCGAAAAGCTTGTGGGGGCCAGACCCAAGCGTCAATTCAAGGAAGTGATCGATTCTCTCCTTGCACAGCACGCAGGGACTGCCTAGGGATCGCCGGCGCCGCAGCCATGCTCACTGAGCTGCGCATCACCAATTTTGCTGTTCTTGAGCAGCTCAGTCTGAGCGTCGACTCAGGATTCACGGTTCTGACCGGAGAGACAGGGGCCGGCAAGTCTCTCCTGATCGATGCCATTGCTCTTCTGGTCGGTGGACGGGCTTCCACCGACCAGATTCGCTTCGGTGAAGACGAAGCGCAACTCGAAGCCGCCTTCCAAATTCCAACCGACCATCCCATCCTCAGGCAATTGCGCGCCCAAGGTATTCTCGGTCCGGAGGAGTCTCAACTCATTATCCGGAGAGTGATTGCCCGGTCAGGACGGAATCGGGTCTATCTCAACGGCGCGATGACCCCGGTTCACGTTCTGGAAGAATTCGGGGGCACGCTGGTCGATATTCACGGCCAGCATGACCAGCAATCCCTACTCTCCACGTCGACCCAGCTCGAGGTGTTGGACGCATTTGGCCAGCTCCGGGAATTGCGAGGGCAGTACCAATCGGCTTATGGGGAATGGATACGATTCCGGCAAGAACGCGCCGGGCTTGCCGGACAGATCGAGCAGAGGGCGGAACGCGAAGACTATTTACAATTTCAGCGGCAGGAGTTGGACGATGCGGCCCTCCATCCTGGAGAGGAAGAGGCGTTGCAGAATGAGCGGCGCCGGTTGGGATCGGCGCATCGATTGAGCGAGTTGGCTTCAGAGGCCCAGGAACGGATGCAGGCTGAGAGTTACGGCATCCTGCCCAACCTGGCGCTGATGGAGCGGGCGTTGGGCGAACTTGCTCAAATTGACCAGGAGATGCAGGACGCCGGTCGGCTTGCAGCGGAGGCGAAGGTGCTGTTGAAAGAGGTGGCGGATGGCCTCCGCGGCTACGCCGATCGCCTGGATGCCGATCCCGCGCGATTGAACGTTATCGAAGATCGATTGGCTGTGATTCAGAAGTTGAAGAAGAAATATGGTGGGACCGTCGAGGCCGTTCTAGAGACGCATCGACGGGTGCGGGACGAGCTTGCACTCCTTGAACAGTCGGATGTTCAGCTTGAGCAATGCGATCGTCTGATTCGTGAGCAACGGCAGAACGTCTCCCGTCTGGCGCGGCAGCTTTCCGGAAAGCGATCGGAGGCCGCCAGACGGATGACGAAGGTTGTGCGTCAGGAACTCGACGCGCTCAAGATGGGACAGACCGGGTTTCTGATTCAGATAATCACGAGCGAAGGAGATGAAGCCTACGGCTCTGATGGGGCGGATCGTGCGGAGTTTTTGCTGTCGACCAATGTGGGTGAACCGTTGAAGCCGATCTCCCGTGTCGCATCGGGGGGAGAGTTATCCCGAGTGATGTTGGCGTTGAAATCCGTCCTTGCCGAGGTGGATGAAGTACCCGTGCTTATTTTCGACGAGATCGACAACGGCGTCGGAGGGGCCGTCGCCGCTGCGATCGGGAAACGGTTGCGGGCCTTGGGACGGTTCCATCAGGTCTTTTGCATCACTCACCTGCCGCAGGTGGCTTCTCAGGCCCAACACCACTTATGTGTGGAAAAGTCACAGGTGAAGGATCGAACGGTGACGACGGTACGCTCGTTGACCGGCATGAGTCGGGAAAGTGAAATCGCGCGTATGCTGGGAGGGGAGACGGTGACCAAGAAGGTGCGCGAGACTGCAGCCGAATTGATCGCTGGAGCCAATGACTAGTTCTGGAACGGAAGGGTGAAGTTACGGTCCCGGAACCGTATTCGGAGCCGCTGCAATGGCCATGGCGGGCAGCGAAGCTTTACACTCGTCGACGACTCGAACAAAGAGGTCGGTCAGCAGGGGATCGAAATGGGTGTGGGCCTGGAGCGAAATTTGTCGCATCGCATCGTCAATCGACAGCGGGGAACGACCGGGAGTTTCCGCTGTCAGATGGTCGAAGGCTTGGGCAATACAAACGATGCGGGCGAGCAGGGGAATGCCCTCGCCCTGGAGCCCATGAGGATACCCTTGTCCGTCCCATCGCTCATGGTGGTACGACACGATCTGCCCGACCTCGGCTGGCAATCCTAAGGGAAGGATCATGCGAGCCCCCCGGTCGGGATGCTCCTTGCAAGAGGCCGCTTCGCCTGAGGGTAAGATCTGGTCATCAGAAAATCTGTAGGGTGTCAGGCTGATTTTCCCGAAATCATGAAGGAATGCTCCCATGGCCAAGGACTTCTGTTCAGCAACCGTGAGGTTGAGACGATTGGCCATCAGTGTGGCGTAGAAGCTCACGCGGCTCGAGTGGTTCAATAACTGCCGGTCCTTGGCCTCGAGAATATCCGACAAGAGAGGGAGTAGGTCCTGGTCTTCCTGGCGGAGATCTGTGTTGCCTTGCGCATGCTTCCCGATCGCAAAATAGCCAGCCTTCAAGGCCTGCCACGCACGTGCGGTGTCCTGCTCAGAGCCCCAGAGTTCCGACGATGAGTGAAGAAACGTCCGGATAAAGTCGAGCCGCTGCTTCTTCTCCAGAGTCTGGTTGATCAGGGTAATGAGCTCGGTGACGTTGAAAGGCTTGAGCAGATATCCGGCAGCTCCATGGCGAATGCCTTCCATGGCAGATTTCAGGCTTCCATATCCCGTAATAATGATGACCTCGGTATCAGCAAAATCGTGCTTGATATCCTGAAGCAGATCCATGCCTTGGCGATCCGGAAGCTTCTGATCGAGAGTAATGAGGTCGATCGGCTGTTCGTTCAGAACTTCGAGCGCCGACTTGGCATTCTCCGCTGATCGAATGTTGAAAAAAGGGCGGAGGATAACTTTGAGGGCATCACGAGGGCCCGCTTCGTCGTCGACGACCAGCACTGTGGGCTTCTTCATTGCTGCTTCAGGTGTTGCTGCGATCTGCATAGTATTCCTGTACCCCTAACTACGTACCCTGTCAAGCAATTCTCATTCCTTTTCGAAGAGTTATGCAGGGAGGTCAATAGGAAGTGGCTGGTATACGTAGTGTAGCTATATGTAGTTTTCTCGAACGGTGGATTACGTAGCTCGCCTCGCAGGCGGAAGCATATGGCGTGTGATAAAGCACGCAACTACTGGAAATGGTGTGTTATTCCTGCACCGGCGGTTCTGGCTCTTGGCTGGCGGCGTTGTCTGGGCGGCCGATGCCAAGAGTGTCCATGCGGTATTTCAGCATGCGGCGACTGATGCCAAGCAGGGTGGCGGCATGGGTCTGCACATAATTGGTTCGCTTCAGCGCGTCCAGAATGATCTCCCGCTCGAACTCCATCACGGCTTTCTCGAGAGACATTCGACCGGCCAATGTGTCGTCGCGGAGCGAGGATGATCGGGAATCGCTCTTGAGTATCGTAGGTAAATGCTCCGGTGTGATCTGAGCTGCGTTCTGTGACCAGATGAAGGCCTGCTCGATGATGTTTTCCATCTCACGGACGTTGCCAGGCCAGGGGTAGCGCGTAAGGAGTTCCAGCGCCTCTTTGCCGAACTCGATGGACGGACGTTTCTCTTCCTCCACCCGCTTGGCAAGGAAATGTTTGGCAAGAAGCGGCACGTCCTCGCCGCGTTCGCGGAGCGGAGGAAGATAGAGTGCGATCACGTTGATGCGATAATACAAGTCTTCACGGAACTGTCCTTTCCGGACGAGTTCATCCAGGTTCTTATTCGTTGCCGCCACGATGCGAACGTCGACTTTAATCGGTTGGACGCCGCCGATTCGGGTGAACTCGCGCTCCTGGAGTACGCGCAGGAGCTTGGCCTGCGTGACGGGACTGAGATCACCGATTTCGTCCAGGAACAGCGTGCCGGTATTGGCCAGTTCAAACTGTCCCACGCGTCGTGCCGTCGCATCGGTGAAGGAGCCCTTTTCGTGGCCGAACAGTTCGCTTTCGATCAGCGTTTCCGGCAATGCCGCACAGTTCAGCGCGATAAACGGCCGTTCTCGCCGTGAACTGTTGTAATGCAGCGCTTTCGCCACCAGTTCTTTCCCCGTCCCGCTTTCTCCCGTAATGAGAACGGTCGTTCGACTGTCTGATACCTGCTCAATCTTCGCGTAAATCTCCTGCATGCCCTGGCTTTTCCCGATCAGATTGTGAAAGGCATAGCGTTGAACGACTTGGGCCCGCAGCTGTTTGACTTCGCGTTCCAGCTCCATGGAGTTCAGCGCGCGATCGACGACGATGCGCAATTCTTCCACGTCGAAGGGTTTGGACAGGTAGTCGGCCGCTCCCAGTTTCATCGCATCGACCGCGGTTTTGACGGACTTGGTGCCGGTCAGCATGATGACCGGAGTCAGTTTGCTTTCCGAGCGAAGTGTCTGGAGGACTGCCAATCCGTCGGTTCCCGGAAGAATCACATCGAGCAGGACGAGATCCGGTCCTTCTTTCCGGAAGACGTCGAGCCCTTCCTGGGCATCGGCGGCCTGGAAAATATCGTAGGAAGGTTCCAGAACCATTTTAAGGGAAGTCCGGACTCGTGCTTCGTCGTCGATTAACAGAACCCGTTTCTTACTCGTCGAAATTTCCACAGCGCTCCTATTTCAGGTCAGGCGAGGGACGGAAGATTGATGCAGAATGTTGTCCCAACCCCTTCCGTACTCTGCACCTGAATCTCGCCCTGGTGTTCCCGAATGATCTGATGGGCAATGGTCAGTCCCAGCCCTGTTCCTTCGTTTTCTCCGCTCGTGTGTTTGGTGGTGAAGAAAGGATCAAAGATGTGTTCGAGGTTAGCGGTTGAGATCCCTCGCCCTGTATCTTCAATTTCGATCTGGACCCAGGCGTTGCTTTCCGGCTTCATGAGCTTGTTGGTTCTGACCCGAAGAGTACCGCCTCGCTCGCCGATGGCGTCCATCGCATTCAGGAGCAAGTTCAACAGCACCTGCTTAATTTGTTGACGGTCTAACATGACACGAGGGAGCTCAGACGCCAACTCTTTTTCAATCTTGATCCCTCGGCTGTCCGCCTTGACCTCGATGAAATAGAGGCAGGACGACACGATATCGTTCAGGTCTTCGTCCGTCAGTTTGGGCTCCATATAGCGGGCATAGTCGAGGATCTCCTGGATCAGGCGTTCGATGCGATGGACGTCGTCGAGCACGACCCGGCTGAAATCACGAATAAATTCGGTATCATCCTTTCGTTCAGGCGCGAGTTGGATGAACGTCTTGATCGAGGTCAGGGGGTTTCGAATCTCATGGGCAAACCCGCCGGCAATGATTTCCAGCGAACGTAAACGATCGGTTCGACGCATCAGGGTTTGTGACTGGTGAAGATCCTCGTAGACAAGGATCGAGTCTAATGCGTTAGCGGCGCTCTGAGCCATGGCCGTCAGGAGTTCCATGCTGTCGGCGTCGGTACAGTCCGATGCCGGCTTGGATTGAAGCAAGACGAACGCGACCAATCTTCCCCTGTTGACCAGCGGGATGGCAAGGTTGCTGCAAAGACTGTCGAGTACGGGCAGCAGCACATTGTCCGTGACCGTCGAGTGTACGTCATGGGTACCCGGGGATCTGTCGAGGATCTGCTGGTGTTGAGCAAGCCGGTGCACCAGAGGGTGATCGAGGGGAAGCGTGGCGGGCGTCGAATCCGCGTGGCCGGACCCCTGTGCGGCAAGGCGACGAAAACGTTCACGTTCGCGCTCGACCAGATAGAGAGAGCCCTGTTGATAATGTGTGATTTCGGATAATCCCGAAAGGATGCGTTCGGCGATCACGGAGAGGCTCGTGATGTGCCCCATATCTCTGGCAAACTGTGTCAGGCGTTGGAGCGACTCTGCACCTGATTGGGCAGCGGCCGTCTGTGGAGAAGCGCGATCCGTCATAGGGACATGGTGATGTCGAACAATTGCCTCACGCACTTGCGTGGTTGCGAGTGTCGAAGCTGGTGGCGCGGGGAATACGGGCCGTCACCAGGGAGGAGTATACACGGCGAAGGTTGTTTCAGCCAGCGGATTTGGTCTTCAGGGAAGTCGCCAAGAGCAATTGGCCGTCAAGGATCGGGATGATGCGAACCGGGCGGGCGCCGGCATGGACCAGGAGGCGGGAAAGTTCGTTGCGTTCGTAACTATGGAGGAGGCCGTGACGGAGGGCCTCGCGCAAGCGTCCGAGGTAGTGAAGGACGATCTGAGCGGGGGCGTTGAATTCGTCCAGCCCTGCGTTGAGGAGGTGGCGGCGAAAGTGCCCGGAGAGATCAGTGTGCGGCTGGAAACACGTAACGACCATCGTTCCTTTAGGATGCAGTGCTCGAAGCGCATGTCGAAGACTGTTGAGCGGAGAAGGGGCAAAGGCGAGAGAGAGGTGAAACAGGACGCGTTCGATAGAGTTGCTCATGAATGGAGCGGGCGAATCCCAGTCGGATCGGAGCCATCTCATCTCAACCAGTCTGGCCGGAGAGACGGCATCGGCAAATGTGGCGGTCAACTCACGAACGAAGGCGCGCACGTATCGTTCGGCTACAATCAGGGATTCATGGGACTGGCCAAGCCCGATGTAGCGAAGGGAACCGGTCGGCGGTCCGCTCTGATGTATCAGTCTGTAGGCCTGATTTGTCAGCATTACCCGAGCGAGGTCGCTTTGGCCGCAGCCCATGTCGAGGACCGTCATGCCCGGTTCAAGAGGAAGGAGTTGTCGATAGAGCTCGTCCTCCAATGCCCAGTAGGCGGGTAGATTCCCCAGTTGAGAAAGTTGGGCCAGACGGGCCACCCAGAGGGCGTCGCGTGTAGCCTGCGAGACATGGTGGTGAATGCGGATACGTTCATGCTCCAGTTGTTGCTGGTGATGAATGTCTCGCACCGCCGGCTCGCGTGTTTCGCTTGAGGGATGCTCGCCGGTGACAGCGGCGGAAATCTGATCGAAGATCGTCCGATACGACGCGATATGGCGCTCGTCGTGCGCACTGGATTCACAGGAGACATCGGTCTTAAGCGACACGACGACCGGTGTGGTTCCCAGTGCACGGAGGGTCTGGTCGAGCGGGCCGAACGTGCAGTCAACCGGGCGATTCCT